>DGEZ01000120.1 GCA_002391425.1 Micrococcales bacterium UBA3913
CCCGCGGTCCGTCCTCGTGCTACTATGCCGTCTACCGTGGGATGGGGAGCGCTGATGTGTTCATGGCGTTCACTGATTTCGCGACAATTCCCAATTCAAGAACAATGATGTTATGAAATGGAGTGGGTGGGAATGGCCGAAACGGCAGCGAATACTTTTTCCTATTCGCAGGAAGAAGAGAAATATATAATCCGGAATAAGGATGGTGTTC
Source organism: Micrococcales bacterium UBA3913 (assembly GCA_002391425.1). Lineage (GTDB taxonomy): Bacteria > Actinomycetota > Actinomycetes > Actinomycetales > Microbacteriaceae > UBA3913. The sequence continues at coordinate 212 of DGEZ01000120.1, forward strand.
CGGTCGGTACGAAGCCACACACGACATGGACGTGGTGGCGCATCCTCATCTGGGTCGGGATCGCGCTCCTGGGTGGCCTCGGCTGGACGATGCTCGCAATTGTCCGAGGCGAGGAGGTCAACGCGATTTGGTTCGTCGTGACGGCCGTGTGCACCTACATGATCGCCTACCGCTTCTACGCCCTGTACGTGCAGAAGAAGATCATGCGTCCGAATGACCTCAATGCGACGCCCGCGGAGAGGATCAACAACGGGAAGGACTTCGACCCGACCAACCGTGTCGTACTGTTCGGTCACCACTTCGCCGCGATTGCGGGTGCGGGACCGCTGGTCGGACCGGTGCTGGCAGCCCAGATGGGGTACCTGCCGGGTACGCTGTGGATCATCATCGGCGTGGTGTTCGCGGGGGCAATCCAGGACATGCTCGTGCTGTTCTTCTCCACCCGGCGCGGCGGTCGCTCCCTCGGCCAGATGGCACGCGACGAGATTGGTCGGTTCGGGGGCACGGTCGCCACGATTGTCGTGTTCGTCATGCTCATGATCGTGCTCGCCGTGCTCGCCATGGTCTGCGTGAACGCGCTGGCCGAGAGTGCATGGGGTGTGTTCTCGATTGCGTGCACTTTGCCGATCGCTATCGGCATGGGCCTGTGGCTGCGGTACGTCCAGCCGGGCAAGGTGACCCAGGTGTCGATTGTTGGGTTCGTCCTGCTGGTGGCGGCGATTCTCGCCGGGCGCTGGGTGGCGGAGAGCTCCTTCGGGGAGTACCTGCACCTGGACGCGACGACGCTCGTGTGGGCGGTGGTGATCTACGGGTTCTTCGCTGCGGTACTGCCCGTGTGGTTGCTGCTGACGCCGCGGGACTACCTATCCACCTTCATGAAAGTCGGCACGATCGTGCTACTGGCTCTCGGCATCGTGATCGTGCAGCCCGTGCTGCAGATGCCTGCCGTGACCAACTTCGCGACCAATACGGACGGCCCGGTGTTCGCCGGTGAGCTCTTCCCGTTCCTATTCATCACCATCGCCTGTGGTGCACTCTCGGGGATGCACGCCATGGTCTCGTCGGGTACGAGCCCGAAGATGGTGCAGAAGGAATCGCAAGTCAAGATGATTGGCTACGGTGGGATGCTCATGGAGTCGTTCGTCGCCGTCATGGCGATGGCGGCGGCGGCCAGCCTCAGCCAGGGCGTGTACTTCTCGATGAACACGTCCGCATCCACCCTGGACTCGATCGCAGGCAGTGAGGTGGTCGCGACCGCATCGGATCGCGCCGAGGTGGCAGCCAGCGCGGTTGCGAATATGGATGTCAACCCCGACGGTTCGACGATCGAGCCGGAGTGGACGACGACAGATGAGAACGGCAACGAGATCACCTACACCGGGGTTGAGGCGCTGGAGGCTGTCGCCGATGACGTCGGGGAGGAGTCGGTGATCTCGCGCACGGGTGGAGCGCCGACGCTGGCGGTGGGCATGGCGAACATCATGCGCCAGTGGATTGGCGGCTCATCCATGGCCGGGTTCTGGTACCACTTCGCGATCATGTTCGAGGCGCTGTTCATCCTCTCCGCGGTGGATGCGGTGACCCGCGTTGCCCGTTTCCAGCTCTCGGATGCGCTCGGAAACTGGATTCCACGATTCAAGAATCCGTCATGGCGTCTGGGCGGATGGCTCTCGACGGCGGTCGTCGTTGCCGCCTGGGGGTCACTGCTGCTCATGGGGGTGACGGATCCGCGCGGTGGTATTCAGACCCTGTACCCGCTGTTCGGTATCGCCAACCAGCTGATTGCGGCCGTCGCCCTGATGGTGTGCACCGTCATCGTGGCACGCAAGGGGTACGTCAAGTGGTTGTGGATACCCGCGATTCCGCTCGTCTTCGACTCGGCCACGACTTTCACGGCCTCCTGGCAGAAGATCTTCTCGTCGGACCCGGCACTTGGCTACTGGACTCAGTACCAGGCGGCGCTGGACAAGATTGCCTCCGGCACGCTGGACGCCGAGAACCTGGCCATACAGCAGGCGGTCGCGCGCAACACGTTCATCCAGGGCACGCTCTCGATCGCGTTCCTGGTGGCTGTGATCATCGTGTTCGCCGCCGCGGTGGTCGCGATTGTCAAGGCCGTGAAGAACAGGGATACCACCACGTCAGAGGATCCGTTCCAGGAGTCGAAGCTCTTCGCACCGACCCACCTATTCCCGACGGCGCTCGAACGCAAGGTGGAACGCGAGTTCGAGGAGGTCGGAGACCCGCTACTGGTGCCGTCTAAGGCAGGAGGACACTAGTGGCTGTGCTCGGTCGAACCCGCCAGGTGGTGGGGGCGGTGCGGTGGTTCGTGCACGAGTTCTTCGGGGACTCCGCATACCAGAGTTACCTGCACCGGCACGCCCTGGTGCATCCGGAGCACCCGCCGATGTCTGAGCGAGAGTTCTGGCGCTGTCGCGCTCGGGACGCCGAGGCCCAGGTGGAATCGGGGTGCTGCTGACCGACGCAGCGCCACCGGGGGTGGGAGGGGACGTCGGCGGATGTTCCCTCCCACCCCTGGTCTATTCGTGGGGCGTCAGGTTCTGTTCGGTGCGTGGGTCCGTGCCGGGGGCGTCGCCCGCGGGGGTGGCGTCTTCTGCGGGCGTGGCATCATCTGCACGCAGAGCGGGGTGCTGGCCATCCCCGACAGCGTCGGCGACGAGTTCGGGGGCAACAAGGGAGCGCGGGCCCTCGTCCAGGGATCGTGGGGAGGGAATCACCTCAGACATGTCGAGCCGCGTGAACTT
>DGEZ01000114.1:0-16184 GCA_002391425.1 Micrococcales bacterium UBA3913
GTGCGCACGATGGGCACGAAGCGCGCCACGACGACAGCCCACGGGCCGTATCGGTCAAAGAACCACATCGTTCTTTCGACGTTCTGCTTGCTAAACAGACCGGTTTCGCGCCTTTCGAAAATGGGAGGGCCGGTCTTCTTCCCGATGTAGTAGCCGAGTTCGCCGCCCAGGAACGCGGCCACGGCGATGCTCCCGCCAACAATCCACACATTCACGCCAAACACAAGGGAAGTGTGCGTAAGCAGACCAGCGATGACGAGAAGAGTATCCCCGGGGAAGATGAAGCCGACGAGTAAACCTGTCTCTGCAAAGATAATGAGGGACACCACGAGCAGGGCCCATCCGCCCGAGGTAGTGATGATCGTCTCTGGGTCCAACCACGGAACGAGCGCAGCAGAACTGGCGAAGCCTGTCATGGACGCCTTTCGCAACTCAAGGGTGTGGATGCGCGAACCGAGCATCCACGTCAGAAGCTTAGCCGTCACGTGTGCCTCAGAAGCATGGATGCACCTCATTGGCAGGCAACAGTCAGCGGAGCGTCGAAGAGAACGCGAGCCATGTTGTCGTGGCTCTCATTGTCGTGGCTCTCAGACGATCAGTTCACAGAGGCACCAACCCCACGCGCATCAATCCCCAGGCAGGCCGAAACCGATCTGGGACCGGATCTCGTCGAGGACCTCCATGATGTGCACGGTCTGCTCGATGGGCATGAGCGTACTCGTCGCGGCGCCGTTGCGAATGAGGGACTCCATTTCATATGCCTCATACTGCATACCCCGCCCCGGAACAGACTGATCAAAGCGGCGCACGACACGGTGATCGACGTTGAACTGGGTGAAAGCTGTCGGCGTGTACCACACCCGGTCGATGACAACATACCCCGTACTGCCTATCACCGTCGCAGTGTTCGGCCCGGGCTGGTCGAGGGCGCTCTGGCTGACGGAGTACCTGCCGCCGGGATGCTCCAGCGTGACGACGTTCCAACGATCGACGTGGGTGTCGGTGAAGTCGGCCCGTGCGGTTATACGCGAGGGGAGACCGAGGACGTCGATTGCGAAGGAGATCGGATAGATTCCCAAGTCGAGTAAAGCTCCGCCAGCGAGTTCCGGGTTGCGAATGCGATGCGCGGGATCTGGGGAGAGCACCTGATTGTGATCGGCCATGACCGTGCGAACCTCACCGATGTCGCCGTCGGCAAGGAGCTTTCGCAGGGCAACCATGTGGGGCAGGAAGCGCGTCCACATCGCTTCCATGATGGTCACACCGGCGTGCCTGGCTGCGTCAGCCACAATGCGTGCTTGCGCGGCGTTCTGCGTGAAAGCCTTCTCGACGAGGACGTGTTTACCTGCGTTGATGGCGAGAAGCGCATCCTCGCAGTGACGTGAGTGCGGGGTTGCGATGTAGACCACGTCCACGTCGCTGCGTGAGACGAGCTCTTCGTAGCTTCCGCAAGAGTGGGGTATCCCGAAGCCTGCCGCGAACGCTGCTGCCGTGTCCTTGCTGCGTGACCCGGCAGCGGTCACCGTGCATCCTGCGGCCAGCAGGTCACGCGTGAAGCTCGCCGCGATTCCCCCTGTCCCGAGAATGCCCCAGCGTATGGGTGTCGGCATCATCCGGTCTCCTCACATCGTGGCGTATGGCTGGTGGTGACGTCAGTGCTGTGCGCACATCTTATCGATGTAACACGCGCGCGCTATGCTCCGGCCATGAACTGTGCAACACGTATTCAGGTAGATCTTCCCGGGTGGGTGCTCGATGAGGCCGAGCGAGCCGGCCGCATGGGATCCGTTGAGGAACGGATGCATCTGGTCAATGTGCTTGCGGGGCGCAATTTCCGTGAGGGAAGTGGGGGTCCCTTCGCCGCCGCCGTTTTCGATCTGGAGTCGGGCGAACTCGTTTCCGCCGGAGTGAATCTCGTGCTGTCCAGTCAGCTGTCGAGCATGCATGCCGAGGTCGTTGCGTTGTCACTGGCACAGACCCGGCTGGCGTCGTGGGATTTGAGCACGCGTCCGCACCAGCTCGTGGTGAACTGGCGACCGTGTGCCATGTGCTACGGCGCGTCGATATGGTCTGGTGTGCGTGATCTGGTCATTGCCGGGGCGGGTGCAGTCGTCGAGCAGATCACGGGGTTCAATGAGGGCCCCATGCGGGAAGACTGGCGCGAGCAGGCGGAGGCGCGCGGAATGTCTGTGACCGAGGGTATCGGCTATGACGACGCCATTGCCGTGTTCCAGGACTATGCGGATTCCGGCGCAGAGGTGTACAACCCGCGTCGCGGCTAGGTCCGTACGCGGCTCTGCCAGTCGTGACAGCTGTGGCACGTGCACAAACGCAACGCCTCGAAAAGGCCATTCTCCGGTCGGTGACCATACTGGAGGGACGCACGGCGCGCTGGTCCTCGGTCGAGGGCACGCGTGACGAGTTCTTGTTGGTGCCGATGTGGGCACGAGCAGAGCATGTGTTGGTCAAGCGGCAAGGGTGCCGATTCAGGCATCCGGCGTCGCAGATATCTCGCACGAGAGGATGCATCAATGGAGTTGCACACGACTCACTCACAGCACAAAGTCCGGAGAAGTGTCATCGCCGCAGTCGCAGCAGTCGCGTCGGCTGCAGTGCTCACCGGCTGTGGCAGTTCAGGGGGAACCGCCTCAGAATCAACATCGACGGAAGACTGGCCTGACCTCAGCGGTCAGTCCATTGAGGTTGCGGCGGCCTGGTCGGGGACGGAGCAGTCGAATTTCGAGCAGGTTCTCGATGAATTCGAATCGCTCACCGGCGCGACGGTGACCTATTCCAGTTACGGCGATAATATGGCGACGACGCTGAACACGAAGATCGCCGGAGGCGGAGCGCCTGATGTGGCGATCGTGTCGTCCCCGGCATTGCTCAAGACCCTCGCACAGAGCGGGGACCTCGTAGCCGTGTCCGAGGAGACGCAGGAGCTCGTCTCAGCGAACTACTCGTCCGACTGGGCCGATATGGCCACGGTGGACGGTGACCTGTACGGCGTCTGGTTCAAGGCATCGAATAAGTCGACGGTCTGGTACAACGTCGATGTCTACGATGAGGCGGGCGTGAGCGCACCGACTGATTGGGATGGATTCCTCGACACCCTGCAGACGCTGTCGGACGCCGGGTACTACGGTATCTCCGTGGGTGCTGACGCTGGATGGCCCCTGACGGACTGGTTCGAGAACGTCTACCTGCGCACGGCCGGTGGGGATTTGTACGATCAGTTGTCCAACCATGAGATTGCGTGGACCGACGAGTCGGTGACGGTCGCACTGCAGACCCTGTCCGAGCTGTGGAGCAACGACCAGATCGTTCAGCCCGGCGGTGATCAGCGCACGTGGAACGAGTCCGTCGCCCAGGTGTTCGGTGACACTCCCGCTGCGGGAACTGTCTACGAGGGCGATTTCGTAGCCAGTGAGATCAGTGATGCTACCTCGTCGGTGCTCGGGGAGAACGCGTTGTTCTACAACTTCCCCTCCATCGACGGATCCGGCGATGCGGTTGTCGGCGGCGGTGACGTTGCCGTCCAGCTCGGAGACAACGACGCGGCTGCTGCTCTCATGCAGTTCCTGGCCACGCCAGAAGCGGCAGAAATCTGGGTTCAGCTCGGTGGCTTCACCTCGCCGAATCAGGCTGTTGACACCTCCCTGTACCCGGATGAGATCACGAAGCAGAGCGCCGAGGCCCTGACGAACGCGGAGACCTTCCGGTTCGATATGTCTGATCTGGCTCCCTCGGAGTTCGGCAGCACGAAGGGCTCCGGTGAGTGGCAGATCCTCATCGAGTTCTACCAGGATCCGTCGGAGGACAACATCGCGAGCATCCAGCAGGAGCTGGAAGATGCTGCCGCTGCGGCTACAGGTTGGGGCAACTAACCGAATGGACCGTGCACCCCAGAGGTGCAGCGAGACGGGAAGGATGCTCTAACTGATGACTGCTTCCATTCAGAAGAGTCCCGCAGCAGGCGGGGCGGCCGCTGGCGCAAGCCGGCGGCCGCCCCGGCGCCGGTTCGGCCGCCGAGGGTGGTTGGCCGTGTCGTTCCTTGCGCCGGCACTGATTCTGCTGACTGTGCTGATGATCTACCCGGTCGTGTACTCGATCGTGCGGTCGCTGTTCGGCCAGGACTCGTCAGAGTTCGTCGGCCTGGAAAATTACCTCACGATCTTCACGGATCCGAGTACTTTCATCGCACTGCGCAACAACTTTGTGTGGGTTCTCGTCGCGCCTTTCGCCTGTACCGCCCTGGGACTCGTCTTCGCCGTGCTGGCAGAGAGAATCAGCTGGTCCACGGCTTTCAAGATGATCATCTTCATGCCGATGGCGATCTCGATGCTGGCCGCGGGGGTGATCTTCCGGAGCCTATTTCAGGAGGACCCCAACCTGGGTGCCGTCAACGCCGCTGTCGTGTGGGTCCACGATATTGCCACCGAGGATATTGAGTATTCGGGTGCGCGGCCGCGGAATGATGTCGGTCTGGTCAGCGACGACGCCGGAGACATTGCAACCGAGCAGACCGTGACGGCCGGATCCGTCCAGGATTTCGCGCTGGTGGGATTGAAGCAGGATGACGTCCCCTCCACGGCGGTGGCGGCGGCGTCGACGGCATCCGCTGCAGCTGACGCCGTCTCGGGGACGGTCTGGTTGGACTTCACTTCGGGTGGCGGGGGAGAAAGCGGGGCTATCGACTCCAGCGAGTACGGCCTGCCCGGGATCACCGTCGTCGCGCTGGACGCGTCCGGGCAGGAGGTCGCCACGACGACGACTGCCGGCGATGGGTCATACACTCTGTCGGGCCTGACCGCAGGGGAGTCCTACACGATTGAGCTTGCCGCGCAGAGCTTCACCGAGGCGTTCACCGGTCTCTCGTGGCTGGGCAACACACTGATCAACTCTGTCTTGATCACCGCATACGTGTGGATGTGGGCGGGCTTTGCCATGACCATGATCGCTGCCGGGCTGTCTGCGATGGACAGGTCACTCTTGGATGCGGCACGAGTCGATGGGGCGAATGAGTGGCAAGTGTTCCGTCGGATCACGGTGCCGTTGCTGGCTCCGACCCTCGTCGTGGTTTTCGTCACCCTGATCGTGAATGTCCTGAAGATCTTCGACCTCGTGTACACGATCCCGCCGACGTCCTCACTGCCCTCGGCAACCGTCATCGCGGTGAAGATGTGGACGGTGTCCTTCGGCGGGGGAGAAAACCAGGGGCTCGGTAGTGCGCTCGCCGTGTTACTGCTGATCATCGTGCTGCCATTCATGTACGTCAATGTGAAGAGGATGAGGGAGGAGAAGGTTCGATGACCACAGTGGGCATGGACGTGGTGCGTCCCAAGCTGAATCTCGCTCAGAAGATCCTTCGGTTTTTCAACAAGGGAATCGTCAATGTCGTCCTGATTCTCGTGGCTCTGATATGGCTAACCCCGACCGTGGGCCTGTTCCTCATCTCGCTACGCAGCAACGCGGACAACAGCTCCAGTGGCTGGTGGACGGTATTCACCGACCCCATCCAGTTGACGTTCGAGAACTATGCGAACCTGTTGAGCAATACGACGATTCTGTCTTCGTTCGGAAACACCGTGCTGATCGTCGTCCCGACCACTCTCCTCGTTGTCATCATCGGCTCCATGGCGGGCTATGCCTTCGCCTGGATTGATTTTCCCGGACGCGATTGGATGCTCATCGGTACGATCGTGCTGCTTGCCGTACCGCTGCAGATAGCGCTCATCCCGATTGCGACATTGTTCGGCAAAATTGGGATCTTCGGGTCGATCCTCGGAGTGGTGATCTTTCACACGGCGTATGGGCTGCCGTTTGCCATCTTCCTGATGCGTAATTTTTTCCGGCAGATTCCCCTGGAGGTGATGGAAGCGGCCCGGTTGGACGGAGCTAGCGAGTGGAGGATCTTCCTGCGCGTCATCCTCCCCCTGGGGCTTCCCGCTATTGCGTCGCTGGCGATCTACCAGTTCCTCTGGACATGGAACGACCTGCTGGTTGCGCTGATCTTCAGCAACTCGAGCACGCAACCGATTACGGTGGCTCTGCAAAGTGAGATGCGTCAGTTCGGTTCGAATATCGATGTGCTGTCCAGTGGGGCATTCCTGTCGATGATCGTGCCGCTGATCGTGTTCTTCGCCTTCCAGCGCTACTTCGTGAGTGCGCTCCTGGCTGGATCTGACAGGTAAAAAGAAGGTCGCTAAACGACCTCGTGTGCGAACCTAACGACGTCGCCCCGGGTTCTTGCCCTCCGTGATGGAGGACGGAACCCGGGGCGACGCTCTCGGATGATCCCGGCGCTTAGGCGCTGTGGTGGAAGGTGCGGCTAAGCACGTCGAGCTGCTGCTCGCGGGTGAGCTTCACGAAGTTCACCGCATAGCCGGAGACGCGAACGGTGAGGTTCGGGTAGTTCTCCGGGTGCTCCATGGCGTCCACCAGGGTGTCCTTGTTGAGCACGTTGATGTTGGCGTGGTAGAGACCCTCGCCCATCCCCGCGTCAAGGACGCCTACCAGGTTGTGGACCCGCTCTTCCTCATCCCGGCCCAGCGCGGTCGGCGTGATCGTGTTGGTCAACGAGATGCCGTCGAGTGCGTCGTTGTAGTCGAGCTTACCGACCGACAACATGCTGGCGACCATGCCGTGTGTGTCCTCGCCGTTCTCCGGGTTTGCACCAGGAGCGAAGGGGGTGCCCTTCTTGTGGCCGGAGGGGAACGCGCCCGTGGCCTTGCCATAGACCACATTCGAGGTGATCGTCAGCACGGACTGGGTGGGAACGGCGTCACGGTATGTCGGCAGCTTGCGGATCTTCTCCATGACGGTGTGCACCACGAGCTGTGCGAGCTCATCGGCGCGGTCATCGTCGTTGCCGTACTTCGGGAAGTCTCCCTCTGTGATGTAGTCGACGATCAGCCCTGTTTCGTCGCGCACCGGCGTCACCTTCGCGTACTTGATGGCGGACAGGCTGTCCGCGACGATGGAGAGACCGGCGATGCCGCAGCCGAGGGTACGCACGATCTCGTTGTCGTGCAGTGCCATCTCAACAGCCTCGTAGGCGTAGCGATCGTGGCAGTAGTGGATGATGTTCAGCGCCTCGACATAGGTCTCGACAACCCACTGCAACATCGAGTCGTAACGGGCCCAGACGTCATCGAAATCGAGCGGACCGTCGCCCTGCACGGGCTCGTGCCCGGGGACGATCAATTCGCCGGTCATCTCGTCGCGGCCACCATTGATCGCGTAGAGCAGGGACTTCGCCGCATTCACGCGTGCGCCGAAGAACTGCATCTGCTTGCCCACCCGCATGGGGGAGACGCAGCAGGCAATCGCGGCGTCGTCGCCCCAGTGCTCACGAATCTGGCAATCGGACTCGTACTGGATCGCGCTGGTCTCGATGCTGATTGCGGCGCAGAATTCCTTGTAGCCCTCGGGCAGCTTCGGATCCCAGAAGATCGTGATGTTCGGTTCCGGGGCGGGGCCGAGGTTGCGCAGAGTCTGCAGCAGACGGAACGACGTCTTGGTCACCATGTGGCGTCCGTCGTCGCCGAAGCCTGCGTCAGACCACGTTGCCCAGTAGGGGTCGCCGGAGAAGATCTGATCGTAGTCAATGGTGCGCAGGAAGCGAACGATGCGCAGCTTGAGCACCAGGGCGTCGATGATCTCCTGCGCATCCTGCTCCGAGATCAGGCCGTTAGCCAGATCGCGCTCGAAGTAGATGTCGAAGAACGAGGACAGACGACCGATCGACATGGCCGCCCCATCCTGGGACTTGACCGATGCGAGGTAGCCGAAGTATGTCCACTGGACGGCTTCCTTGGCTGTCTTCGCCGGCTTGCTGATGTCAAATCCGTAGAACTCGGCCATCCGCTTGAGCTTCTTCAGTGCCTTGATCTGCTCGGAGTGCTCTTCGCGGTAACGGGCCCAGTTCTCGCTGAACGGCTGGTTGGTGACGGCGTCCTTATCCTTCTGCTTCTGAGCGATGAGGAAGTCGACTCCATACAATGCGACGCGACGATAGTCGCCGATGATGCGGCCGCGGCCGTAGGCATCGGGCAGACCGGTGATGATGTGCGAGTGACGCGCAGCGCGAATGCGGGGCGTATAAATGTCGAACACTGCATCGTTGTGGGTCTTGCGGTAGCGCGTGAAGATCTTCTTGACCTCGGGGTTGGGCTCCTTGCCCGCCTCCTTGATCGCGGTCTCCACCATGCGCCACCCACCGTTGGGCATCATGGCGCGCTTCAGGGGAACATCGGTCTGCAGGCCGACGATGACATCGTCCTGGTCGCTGATGTATCCCGCGGGGAATGCGTCGATGTCTGCGGGGATGTCGGTGTCGACATCGTAGACGCGCTTCTTGCGCTCTACCGACAGGTAATTCTTCTCGAGGTAGTCCCACACGGACAGCGTCTTCGCTGTCGGACCTGCGAGGAAGCTGGAATCCCCGTCGTACGGGGTGTAGTTGCTCTGGATGAAGTCGCGTACGTCAATGTCTTGGCGCCACGCTTCTCCAGAAAAACCCGCCCACGCGATCTCGGCGGGAGACTTGCCTTCCTGGCCCTTTTCCTGGCCAACTGGGTTGACGATCGTCATGCGATGCGCCCCTTTCGTGCTCCGTCTTCGTATGCGTCGCGGCCGTTAACCGCTGTAATGACTCTTACGTTAAAAGGCCGAGAAAGAAAGCAAAAAGTATTTATAGAACGTAGCGTACACAAAGCCCTCTTTCGGGAGGGCTTTTGTGCACCTCCACAACATGCTCGGAACTGTACGATACGATGTTCCGGTGCTATCCGACGAGGCGATGACTGTTCATCAATCATTCACCGCACGTTCACTGCGCACGTTGTGCCGACAGATGCTGTCGCGCCCTGTGGCGTTCTGGGTGTGTTTCTTCCTCGGGCACGCATTCGTGGCCATCCTGGGCACCGTTCTTGGTGGCGTCGGAGACGTCTACTGGTACGCAAATCAGATTCGGAAGGCGTTCGTCACCGGTGTGTGGCCGGCGGTGGACACGTCATTCGTGTACCCGGGCGGGTCGCTGCCCGTCCTGCTCATCCCATATATATTCGGCACCGCCGCCTACTACCCCCTCTGGATCCTGCTGGTGACAGCCCTGAACACGGCAGCGGCGCTTTCCGTGCTCGGGTGGAACCCGCGCAACACACAGAAACTGTGGCTGTGCTGGTGGTGGCTCGCGTTCATCGTCCTCCTCGGTCCGGTGGCTCTGAGCCGGGTCGACTCCGTGAGCGTGCCGATCACGCTCATCGCCCTTTCCTGGCTATGGAGACGCCCGCGCATCAGCGGGGCTCTGCTCGCTCTCGCTGGCTGGATCAAGATTTGGCCGATCGCGGTCTTCGGTGCCCTGTTCCTGTTGTTGCGCCGCAGATGGGCACTGTTCACGGGGGCGTTCCTCTTTACGATTGCGCTCGTCGCGGGCTACCTCGTCCTGGGTGCCTCCCCTGAGGTGATCTTCGGGTTCATCACCTCGCAGAATGACCGCGGGATTCAGGCCGAGGCTGTCGCGGCCACCCCCTTCCTGTGGATTGGCGCGTTGGGGGGACCAGCCGGGATCGTGTGGAACTCGCACCTGCTCACCAACGAAATCTATGGGGTAGGAGTTACCGTCGCCGGGGATGTGCTCCAGCCGCTCATGGTTCTCGCCGCTGCGGCGCTGTGCGCGCTCGCTGTGCTGGCGCGGCGCTCGGGGGCGCGCATCCGGAGCGTCCTCCCGGTGCTCATGCTCGGGTTGGTGCTGGTGCTCATCGTGTTCAACAAAGTAGGGTCGCCCCAGTTCATGTCCTGGTTGGCCGTTCCGGTGATCGTCGGGCTGGTCATGCAGCAGCGCGATTTCGAGGTACCCGCCCGGTACACGCTGATCGTCGCTGGCCTCACGCAGGTGATCTTCCCGACGCTCTACTACCTCTTTCTCTGGCTCAACCCGGCACTTCTCATCGTTGCAACCATCCGCAATGGCCTGCTGGTGTTTCTCCTGGGCTGGTGCTTCGCGCGGTTGTCCGTGCAGTGGCGGGATGCGCGTACCGGTCGCGTCGTGGTGAGAGTTCACCGCTTCGCCGATCGGGTCCGACGTGATGTGGGTGCCACCGCGGGGGCCACCGTGTCGGCTGCTACGGAGTCTGCCATGGCGGCTGCGTCTTCCGCATCCGTCTCGGCACGCCCGGCTCAGGAGTGAACGAGCAACTCCTCGATGAGGGGTCCGATGTCGTGCGTTTCAATGAGGAATGCGTCATGACCGTGAATCGAGTCAACCACGTGGGGTTCTGATCCCGTCACTGAGGTTCGTACGTGCGCGCTGATCTCTCGCTGAGCATCCACGGGGAAGAGTCTGTCGGTAGTTATCCCGACGACGAGGGTTCGAGCCGTGATGCGCTCAAGCGCGGTTGCGATTCCCCCTCTGCCTCGCCCAACATCGTGTGAATTCATCGCGCGCATGAGGCAGAGGTAACTGTTCGCGTCAAAGCGGCGGGTGAATTTGTTGCCGTGGAAGTCCAGGTACGACTCCACGCTGAACCGGCCCGACCCGAAGAGGGGAGAGACCGTGCTCTGTGCGGCTCTGCCGAAGCGCCCCTCGAGTTCAGCGGCGCTCCGGTAGCTCAGCAACGCGATCCGCCGTGCGAGGGCGAGACCATGGTGCGGGCCATCGGGGCTGTCATAGTATCGCCCGCCTCGAAAGGCTGGATCGGAGACGATCGCCTCGTGCTGGACGTGGTTGAGGGCGATCTGATCGGCAGGAGTGGCTGCGGGGGCGGCGAGGACAGCGCACCGTTCGACACGATCGGGCCACGACACCGCCCATTCCAGTGCATGCATGCCGCCCATGGAGCCGCCAATGACCGCGTGCCACCGCCGTATGCCCAGTCTGTCTGCGAGGAGGGCCTGCGCGGCCACCTGGTCCCGGATGGTCAGGACGGGAAAGTCGGGGCCCCACTCCTGCCCGTTTGGACGCTGCGAGCTCGGCCCGGTGGAACCCTGACACCCGCCGAGTACGTTCGCGCAGACCACGAACCAGCGTCCCGTGTCCACGGCGCGGCCAGGGCCGACAAGGTCGGACCACCAGCCGGCGGTGGGTTGTCCCGGGCCTGAGGGCCCGCTCACGTGGGCATCTCCGGTGAGTGCGTGCAGAATGAGGATGGCGTTGTCCGCCTCTGCGGACAACGTCCCCCACGTCTCATACGCGATACGCGCGTCCTTCAGGGTGACCCCGGACTCCAGGGCGACGTCGACGCTGACGAACCGTCGTCCCGCAACGGGGTCACCGGACCGCCACGCCCCCGTGACGGGAGGAGCGCCGGCAAGGCGCAACAAGTCCTCCGCCGTCACGAGGTGTGGTGAGGCCAGTGTCTGATCCGGGTTCTGTGCATCCATTCGTCATCTGCCGCCGTCTCGACCTCAGTCGATACTGACGGATTCTCCCTGGCTCGCGCGTACCGCCTCGAACGCATCGGCGAGGTCGGCCTTGAGATCGTCAACCCCCTCCAGCCCAATGGAGAGCCGGACGAGCCCCGGCGTCACGCCTGCGGCTAGCTGGTCCTCGGCGGAGAGCTGAGAGTGGGTGGTGGATGCTGGGTGTGCGATCAAGCTGCGCACATCCCCGATATTCACCAGGTGGGAGAACAAGGAGACCGATTCGACGAATGTTCGTCCGGCGTCCACTCCGCCGTGTAGCTCGAAGGAGACGAGCCCCGATACACCCCGCGGAGCATACTTCTGGGCTGCCGCGTACCACGGGCTGGAGACCAGCCCGGCGTAGTTGACGCTCGCCACCTCAGGGCGTTGTTCCAACCAGGTCGCGATATCCACGGCGTTCTGGACGTGCCTCTCAATGCGCACGCTCAAGGTCTCGATGCCCTGTAACAGATTCCATGCGGCCTGCGGGGCGATGGCGGCGCCCAGGTCGCGCAGCAACTGAACCCTGGCCTTGATGATGTAGGCGATGCCATCCCCGAGCGCCTCGGTGTAGGTGATCCCGTGGTAGGAGGGGTCCGGGCTGGTCAGGCCCGGGAACTTGTCGGAGTACTGGCTCCACGGGAACCTTCCCCCGTCGACGATGACGCCGCCGATGGTGGTGCCGTGTCCGCCGAGGTACTTGGTCGCCGAGTGGATGACGATGTCCGCCCCCCAGCGCAGCGGTTGGATGAGGTACGGAGTGGCCACCGTGTTGTCCACAATCAGGGGGACCCCGGATTCGTGCGCCACCTGGGCGACTGTCTCAATGTCGAGGACGTTGATCTGCGGGTTTCCGATGGTCTCCGCGAAGAACAGCTTCGTATTCGGACGAACCGCTTGCCGCCACTGCTCGGGATCGTCCTGGTCCTCCACGAAAGTGGTTTCGATGCCCAGCTTCGCCAGCGTGTACTTAAAGAGGTTGTAGGTTCCCCCGTAGATCGACGACGAGGATACGATGTGGTCTCCCGCCTGGGCGATGTTCAGCACAGCGAATGTTTCGGCGGCCTGTCCAGAGGCTACCAGCAGGGCTGCGGTGCCCCCCTCGAGGGCGGCCACGCGCTGTTCGACGACATCCTGGGTGGGGTTCTGGATGCGCGAGTAGATGTTGCCGAATTCCTCCAGGGCAAACAGTTTTGCCGCGTGCTCGGCGTTGTCAAACACATACGAGGTGGTCTGGTAGATCGGGGTAGCTCGTGCGTGAGTTGCGGGGTCTGGGGATGCTCCGCTGTGGATCTGTCGTGTTTCGAAGGACCAGGCTGAAGGGTCGGTGCTCATCGTCACTCCTTGGGTCTGTCGCGTCGGACGCGTGCTCGGTGGGTGAGCGTGAGTCTAGGTTTTGCCTCCTGGGCCGGTCAACGAGTGCCCGACATGTTTCGCAACATACCGAGCAGCCCCCGAGTGAGGCCGCGGCCTGGGCCCCGGATGTGAGGGGCTCGGTCGGGAAGCCAGGGTCAGGTGCCTGTCGAGGATCGCTCAGCAGTGCACGAATCAGGACGCTTCCGGGGCAAGCCCGGGGGAGGGCTGCTGCTGCGCATCCTCGTCGGTGAAGGCCTGCTTGGGCACGACATAGAGCAGGATCGCGGCGAGCACGGCCCCGGCGCTGCAGATCAGCCACACGAGGGTATACCCGAGAAGGCCACCTGCCGTGCTACCGGCTGCCTGTACAGCACCCAGGGGGATGACGATCGCGAACACGGAGGAGGCGAAGGACCCGCCGATCGTTTTCGTCGTGTTTGTCATGGCGGAGGCGATTCCGGTTTGCCCGATCGGTGCCGCGGCGGCAGCCGCCGAGGGCATCGCGCCCATGAGCATCCCCGCCCCGATCCCCGCGATGGCCATGCAGCCGTACATCTGGAACACATTCCCGTGCAGCACCGTCAGGGCACCGTAACCGACGGCGACCGCCCATGCGGCATAGATGAGGGTGTGCCGCGGCGAGGTGCGCCGCGAGAACACGGGAAAGAGCAGAGCCCCGACGATGAGCGACAACAGGTAACCGCCGATGAGCAGGGAACGTGCAGAGGCGGACATGCCGAGGCCGAATCCGTTCACCTCAGGGTCGGTTCCGGCGAAGGTGGACAGCGGCGTCTGGGCACCGAGCAGGCTGATTCCGATGAGGAAGGCGCACAACTGGACCGGCCACATATTCGGCTGGCGGAACACGTGGATGTCGATGGCAGGATCCTCGCGGTGCAGGCAGTGCCGGATGAACGGCCAGAACAGGAGGATCCCGCCGATAATCAGCGCCCACACCCACCAGGTGGACAGCGGATTCGTCTTGAGGAACGTGAGCCCCGAGGTGATGCCGAGCAGCCCGAGCCCCAGGAGTGCGAATCCGGAGGCATCCAGGGAACGACCGGGCAACGGAGTGGATTCCCGGACGAAGAACAGGATCGCGAAGAATGCGAGGGTAACCGCGATGGCAGGGAGGGCCAGGGTCAACGGCATGGATGCGGTGAGGGCTTCCTCACCGCCGAACAGGGCGAATACGCGCCCGGAGGCTACCGCCCCGACGATCGCGCCTGACTCGAGAGCCACGACGAGGAACGCAGCGGCCCCCCGGGTCGTGGATGCGGCCGTGCCCTCCTTCCGCCCGCGATCGAAGATGAGCGCGATCTCCAGGGGAAGCCACACGGTGTAGAAGCCTTGCAGCGTCCACGCAATCCCGAAGAACACGGGTCCCTGGGCGATGACCAGCAGCCAGCTCATGGCCGCGGTCACGGCCGTGGAGATCAGGAGGACCTTCTTGTGCCCTTTCATGTCGCCGAGTTTGGCCAGGACGGGCACGACGAGTGAGGATAGCAGCAGCTGTGTGCCCTCGAAGGTGTTGAAGTCCGCATCGCTGGACAGGCCGAGGTACCGGACGATGTCGCTGGTCAGCGGCACATAGTAGCCCTGGAGGATGCCGCTGGTGATTTCAACGAAGGCAAGTGCCCCGATGAGTCCGCCCGTGACAGCGCGGAGGCGATTATTCATGACTGCAAGCCTAGGCTCTCCGTGTAAAGCCGGTGTTTCGCCGTTTTCTGCGCGGGTGCGTTCCGCGCTAGATTCGACGTATGACTTCTGAGACCGAGACATCGTCTATTGAGCGCGAAATCTTCACCTGGGAGGATTTCGGGCAAGCTGCGCGTGAACTCGCGCAGATGATCGCTGACAGCGGCTGGATTCCCGAGGTGGTGATCGCCGTCGCGCGAGGTGGCCTCATTCCTGCCGGTGCGCTGTCGTACGCTTTGGGGACGAAAGTCTGCGGAAGCCTCAACGTCGAGTTTTACAGCGACGTCGCCCAGACCCTCCCGGAGCCGGTTGTGCTGCCTCCGCTGCTGGATACGACGGCTTTGGAGGGCAGACGCGTGCTCATCGCTGACGATGTCGCGGACTCCGGCAAGACCCTGCAGCTGACGGTCGCGCTGCTGGAGGACACCGGTGCCGAGGTGCGCACGGCGACGATTTATGCGAAACCGACGACGGTCTTCGAACCGGAGTACGTGCTCCGGCACACCGGAAAGTGGATCACCTTCCCGTGGTCCGCGCAGAAGCCTGTCACCGGGAGGTACGGGGAATAGTGCCCGCGCATCCCCTCTCGGAGTTGGTGGACCCCGGCTGGGCCCAGGCTCTTCGCCCGGTGGAGGGCACGATTGCGGAGATTGGCGAGAAACTCCGGGAGCAGACTGCACGCGGCGGCCACTATCTTCCTGCGGGCCGACTTGTGCTTCGCGCGTTTACGATCCCCTTCGACTCGATCCGCGTGCTCATCCTGGGGCAGGACCCGTACCCCACCCCGGGCCATCCCGTCGGGCTGGCGTTTTCGGTAGCTCCGGAGGTTCGGCCCGTCCCGAAGTCTTTGCAGAACATTTACCGGGAACTGCACGACGATGTGGGTATCCCGGTGCCCGCCCACGGAGACCTCACCCAGTGGACGCATCACGGCGTGATGTTGCTGAACAGGGTGCTGACGGTTTCCCCCGGCGCGCCGGGGAGCCATCGCGGAATCGGGTGGGAGGCGGTTACGGAGTGTGCGATCCGGGCGCTGGCAGCGCGGGATGCTCCCCTGGTCGCAATTCTGTGGGGTCGGGATGCGCAGTCCGCCCGCTCGTTCCTCGGGGATACGCCGGTGATCGCCTCGGCGCATCCGTCGCCGCTGTCCGCATCCCGAGGGTTCTTCGGGTCGCGGCCGTTCAGCCGCGCGAACAGTGCGTTGGTCGCTCAGGGGGCGACTCCGGTCGACTGGTCTCTGTCGGAATCATAGATTCTCCTGCCCGTGTGCGGCGCGGGCACTAGCATGGACCCATGCTTCCGGAGGAATACAACCCTGGGCGCAAGTTGCCTCGTCACTTGCGCAAACGTGTGATTGCGGATGTGGGGGTTCCCTCCATTCGGGCGGCCACGCGGCAGGACATGGGGGATGTCGCCGAGATTTACCGCCATTACGTGGAGAACACGGTGGTTTCTTTCGATGAGACGCCGAAATCTGTTGCGCAATGGCAGGAGAAATTCG
The DNA here is from genome assembly GCA_002391425.1 of Micrococcales bacterium UBA3913. Lineage (GTDB taxonomy): Bacteria > Actinomycetota > Actinomycetes > Actinomycetales > Microbacteriaceae > UBA3913. The sequence goes on from DGEZ01000114.1 coordinate 15,962, forward strand.
ACTATCTCGAGCACCTCGATCTGCCGTTCCTGGTGGCGGTCTCGGGGCACGGCCAGGTACTCGGTTTCGCGTACGTCTCGCCGTGGAATCTTCGTGGGGCCTACAAGCACACCGTGGAGGACTCCATCTACCTGCGCCCGGCAGCGACCGGCTTGCGGCTGGGGGCGGAGCTGATGACTCTGCTCATGGACTGTCTCTTTTACACATCTCCGAGGCCCCCAGA
>DGEZ01000114.1:16340-16866 GCA_002391425.1 Micrococcales bacterium UBA3913
GATCGCGGTGTGCGCCAGCTCGTCGCCGTTATCGCAGACCGGGGTGCGGAGGCATCCATCCGGATGCATGCGAAGCTCGGCTTCAAGGAGGTCGGCAGGCTCGGGAAGGTGGGGTTCAAGTTTGGCAAATGGGTGGGGACGGTGCTCATGCAGAAGACACTCCGCCGCAAGCCGAAGACTCGTCGTCACGTTTCGTAATCTGAGTGCCGTCTGCACAGGACATAAGTAAAGTTTTTATCGCCCATAAATTTAGGTATTGTGTCTCAGGGACTTTCACGAAAAGAGGAAGACGAAATGACGATCCAGACATTCGCCACGACAACCGGGAAGATATACAACGACGTCACGGAGATCGTCGGACGCACACCGCTGGTCCGACTGAATCGGGTCGTCGGGGACTCCACTGCAAACGTGCTCGCAAAGCTGGAATTCTACAATCCAGCATCGAGCGTGAAAGACCGCATCGGCGTCTCCATCGTCGATGCAGCTGAGCGCGCTGGTGCGCTCAAGCCCGGCGGCACGATCG
>DGEZ01000114.1:17084-22489 GCA_002391425.1 Micrococcales bacterium UBA3913
GCCCGGCGGCACGATCGTCGAGGCGACCAGCGGCAACACGGGAGTTGCGCTTGCCCTCGTGGGTGCGGCGCGTGGGTACAACGTGATCATCACGTTGCCCGAATCCGCGAGCAAGGAACGCCGCGTCGTGCTCCGTGCCTACGGCGCGCAGCTCGTGCTCACCCCTGCGGCCGGGGGCGTCAAGGCATCGGTGGAGAAGGCCAAGGAGATCGTCGCCAACACCCCCAACGCCATCCTCGCCAGCCAGTTCACCAATGAGGCGAACCCCGCGATTCACCGGACCACGACGGCCGAGGAGATCTGGGCGGACACCGCCGGGGTCGTCGACTACGTCGTGGCCGGCGTCGGCACGGGAGGCACCATCACCGGTGTCGGCCAGGTGATCAAGGAACGGAACCCCGAAGCTCAGATCATCGCCGTGGAGGCTGCGGAGTCCCCGCTGCTCAACGGTGGCGCTGCCGGACCTCACAAGATTCAGGGCATTAGCCCGAACTTCATCGCAGACGTGCTGGACACGAGCGTCTACGATGAGGTCATTGACATCGATTACCCGACGGCCAAGAAGACAGCGCGAGACATCGCCTCGCAGGAGGGAATCCTCGGTGGTGTCTCCGCCGGCGCAGCGGTTGCCGCAGCACTGCAGGTCGCCGCACGTCCCGAGGCTGCGGGCAAGAACATCGTCGTGATCATCCCGGACTTCGGAGAGCGATACATCTCGACTCCGCTGTACGAGGATCTGATCGACTAATTCGTCGGAGAGGAGTGCGCATCGCCGCGTGATGCACATTCGTGAGGACATACGCACTGCGCGCAGCCACGACCCGGCTGCGCGCAGTGCTGTGCTCGTTTTCCTCACCTATTCGGGACTGCACGCAATCTGGTGGCACCGCCTCGCCCATCGGCTGTGGCAGGTTCGCGGGTTGCGCGGACTTGCTCGGGGTGTGTCGCAATTCTCTCGATTCCTCACCGGAATCGAGATACACCCAGCAGCGCAGATCGGCCGGCGTTTCTTCATCGACCACGGCATGGGTGTGGTCATCGGGGAGACGGCGGAAATCGGGGACGACTGCATGATGTACCACGGGGTTACCCTGGGGGGCCGCAGCTTGGAACCCGTCAAACGGCATCCGACATTGCAGGACGGGGTCACCGTCGGCGCGGGTGCGAAAATCCTGGGACCCGTAACGGTTGGTGCCGGAAGCATCGTGGGGGCGAACGCCGTCGTCGTTCATGACGTGCCGCCGAACTCGGTGGCGGTGGGCATCCCTGCGCAGATCCGCCCGCGCTCCGGAGCCGTCGAGTACGACCCCTTCGAGGACCCCTCGGTGTACATCTAGCGCCCGGCGTGGCGACGTAGACATCCTCTAAGGTGAAGGCATGCTCCACATTGAGGGGATTGTTCTGGACATCGCAGGCTCCGCATGGGTGCTGCCGCTTCTGTTCGTTTTCACTGTCGTCGATGGGTTCTTTCCGCCGCTGCCCTCAGAATCGATCGTCGTGGCACTGGCCGCGATCGCAGCCGGGGGCGACCCCGCGCCGGAATTGTGGGCCCTCGCCGTCGTCGCGGGCCTCGGGGCGTGGGGTGGTGACCAGATCGCGTACAGCATCGGGCGCCGTAGCGATGTCACGCGGTTCCGGATCTTTTCCCGCCCGCGTGTGCGCAACATTTTCGACTACGCCCAGAGAATGCTGAATAGGCGTGGTGCAAGTTTGATCTTCTCCGCCCGGTATATTCCCGTGGGGCGCGTGGCGGTGAATATGACGGCTGGAACGCTCCGCTATCCGTATCGGCGGTTCGCCGTGCTGAGTGCGGTAGCTGCCGCATGCTGGGCTCTGTATTCGGTGGGCATCGGGCTGGTCAGCGCGTGGTGGGTGAACGCCGGTCCCCTCGTCAACGCGGTCGTGGGGATTGTCGGAGGATTCCTCATCGGGGCGCTCGTCGACCTGATCGTGATGCGCAGGCGTGGCGAGCGTCCCTATGAGTCGGAGAGTGGCGATGCGCAGACGGGGACGAACGCGGGAGCGCTGGCGGATGGACGTGAGGGGCTGAAATAATGGATGCCATGAAGACGCCCTATGCGGCCCCGGTTGCGGACGTCCTTGTTTCGGTGGATGCGACTGCCGACGGACTCAGCTCTGCACAGTCGCAGCAACGGTTACTGGAGCACGGACCGAACAAACTTCCCGAGCCTCCGGGGAAGAACCCGATCCTGGTTTTCCTCGGTTTCTTCAACGACATCCTCATCTACATCCTGCTCGGGTCTGCCGTGCTCAAGGCGTTGCTGGGCGACTGGGTCGACGTCGTGGTCATCGCCGCTGTGGCGATCATCAACGCGTTGATCGGGTTCCTTCAGGAGGGGCAGGCGGAGAAGGCGATTCGCGGGATCCGCGGGATGCTCTCCGAGACGGCCGATGTGCTGCGTGACGGCTCCTGGGTGCGCATTGACGCGTCCGCGCTGGTCCCCGGCGATGTGATCCGGGTGGCTCCCGGAGATAAGGTTCCCGCTGATGCGCGGATACTCTCGTCCACGTCCCTGCGCGCGGACGAGGCCGCCCTGACGGGAGAGACAGTCCCCGCGTCAAAAGGCTCGGATCCTGTGGCGCAAACCGCTGGTCTTGGCGATCGCACCTCCATGCTCTATTCCGGGACGATCATCACCAGCGGACAGGGGACCGCGGTCGTCACCGGGACAGGGGAGGGCACGGAGATCGGGGCGATCCAGTCCATGGTGCAGGGCGTCGAGAACTTCGAGACCCCACTGACCCGGCAGCTGCGCGTGCTCGGGACGCAGATCTCCATCGCGATCCTCGGGATGGCCGCTGTGATGGCGCTCGTGGGTCGCTATGTCCACGATTTGCCGCTGGGGGAGCTCGTTTCCGCAACCATCGGGTTCGCAGTAGCTGCCATCCCGGAGGGGCTGCCCGCTCTGGTCACGATTACCCTCGCTGTGGGTGTGCAGGCGATGGCCCGGCGAAACGCGATCACCCGGAGACTCACCGCTATCGAGACGCTCGGCTCGGTGACGACCATCTGCTCAGACAAGACCGGGACGCTCACCACGAATGAGATGACCGTCCGCGAGATCGTCACCGCTAAGCGTGACTTTACGGTCACCGGAACGGGGTATGCCCCCGAGGGGGAGATTCACCTGAGTTCCGCGCCCGTTCAGGTGTCAGGCTTCCCCGACCTGTCCGCGGTCGTGGAGGCGGTGGCGGCCTGCAATGACGCGCAAATACACCAGGACGAGTCCGGACGTTGGATGCTCGTCGGCGAGCCTACCGAGGGTGCGCTGCGAACGCTTGCGCTGAAAGCGGGGTACGCGGACTCGGACCAGCCCCCAAGGGTCTCCCAGATCCCCTTCGATTCGGCGCACAAGTACATGGCCACCATGAACAGCACCGAGGAGGGCCCCATCATCTTCCTCAAGGGGGCGCCCGACCGCCTCCTGGACCGTAGCAGCACGCAGCTTTCCCCGAACGGAAAACTCCGTGAGCTGGACCGTGCCTATTGGGAACAGCAGATTGACGCACTCAGTGCCAAAGGGCTGCGCGTCCTGGCAGCCGCCTCCATCAGCGCGGACGGAGTGCGCGGGAGGGTTCGGCGCCGCGACGTCGCTGAGGGACTCACCTTCCGCGGACTGGTCGGAATCATCGACCCGCCGCGTCCGGAAGCCATCGCCGCGATCGGCACCTGCCATGCAGCGGGCATTGAGGTGACCATGATCACCGGGGATCACGCCGGTACCGCGCGCGCTATCGCACAGGACCTGGGCATTATCTCCGCCCCGGAGGACCTCGTGCTCACCGGAAGCGAGCTCGCGGAGTTGTCAAACGAGCAGCTCAAAGAGATCGCTCCCCAGGTGCACGTCTGGGCGCGCACCAGCCCGGAGCACAAGATCCGGATCGTGTCGGCTCTGCAGGCTCGGGGGCACGTGGTCGCCATGACCGGGGATGGTGTCAATGACGCGCCGGCCCTGCGCAAAGCGGATGTGGGCATCGCCATGGGCATTAAGGGAACGGAGGCGACGAAGGAGGCGGCGGAAGTGGTCCTCGCAGACGACAACTTTGCCTCGATCGAACGTGCCGTGGAAGAGGGGAGACGGATCTACGACAATATCCGCAAGTCGATCGCGTTCCTTCTCCCCACGAATGGTGCTCAGTCCCTGGTCATCCTCGTGGCGATGCTGTTCGGCTTCTCCCTGCCCCTGCAACCCACGCAGGTGCTCTGGATCAACATGGTCACGGCGGTGACGCTCTCGCTCCCGCTGGCCTACGAACCCGCGGAGGTGGGGATCATGGCCCGTCCGCCGCGGAATACGCGCGCATCCCTGATCACTGGCCGCCTGTTTGGCTTCGTGCTGGCGGTGTCTGCCGTCATCGCCGTGCTCACCCTGGTCGCGTTCCACTGGGCGCAGTCACGCGGGTTCAGCCTGGCCGACAGCCAGAGCATCGCCGTGCAGACGCTTGCGTTCGGGCAGCTGTTCTACCTGTTCACCTGCCGGTTCCTGAGTAGTTCGGGCCTGAGCTTCCGACAGTTCGAAGGCAGCGGACTGGTGTGGATTGCCGCGGGCGCGCTCGTGGCGTTCCAGGTCATCTTCCTGTACCTGCCCCCCATGCACGAGTGGTTCCACTCCTCAGCACTGGGCTGGGAGGGATGGCTGGTGCCGTTCGCCCTGGGAGCGGTGACATTCGGCGCCGCCGAGGTCCTGAAGTTCCTCATCCGACCCTTGGGCGTGCCGTCGGCACGCCGGTGATGGTTCAGGCCCACTTTGCGGCGGGCGCGTGATACGTCTCAATCTGCGCCAGCGCCTGCTCAGGGGTATCCACGAAGGTAAGGATTTCTGCCTGCTCTGACCGGACGAAACCCTCGGACACGATGTGTTCGACGTAGTCGATGAAGTGGTCGTAGAGGTGAGCCGTATTGATGATGACGCAGGGTTTCGCGTGATAGCCGAGCTGCGACCAGGTCCACTGTTCGCTGATCTCCTCCAGAGTCCCCGGCCCCCCGGCGAGGGCGATGAAGCCGTCTGCAAGATCCGACATCAGCTGTTTTCTCTCGTGCATCGTGCCGACGATGCGCATATCCGCGACCCGCGGGTGCGCGAGTTCCTTATCGGCGAGGTGCCGGGGGATGACGCCCGTGACGTGCCCGCCAGCATCCAGGGCCGAATCCGCGAGGACTCCCATGAGCCCGACATCCCCTCCGCCGTAGACGAGGCGAATACCCTGAGAGGCCAGGAGCCTTCCCAGGGCTCGGGCAGCGTCCTCATACTCGGTGCGCACCCCCAACGCTGATCCGCAGAAAACAGTGACACAGGAAACAGAACGGGACACGGGCACCTCAACTATCGGGAGACGTTTCGGGGAGCCAGTGTAGTCGACGAGTGCGACGCCTTCGTGCGCGC
>DGEZ01000114.1:22774-24820 GCA_002391425.1 Micrococcales bacterium UBA3913
GACGCGGTGCCGGTCGCGTGCTGCCGGAGGAAGCGTCCGACACGGCCGTTTCGCTCTGCGCGGTGCCGGTGCTCTCGGGAGCGGGGGATTGTCCGTCGAGGAGGGACTCCTCAAGAGCCTGTGCGCGCTTGTTTTTCTTCACGCTGCGTCGCGAAGCATGTCGAGCCATGCTCACGATGCTAAAGGACACAACTGACAACACCCAGGACCCCGCGTCGGTTGAAATCGTATTGTGATGTGAGGGGCCCCTCAGTGCGCGGGGCGGGGCTCCTCGATGGTGCTCTCCACGACCGGATACGTGAAGCGGTACGGGCGGGCGGTTAGGAAAGACCCGATCTTGCGGCGCAGCCGGCTGATCTCTGCCCGGACAGTCACCTCGCTGCGCTCGGAGCCGTACAGTGCGAGCGCGATCTGCATGGCCGACTGGCCCTCGGGGTGCGCCGCAATGTGCTCGGCGATGCGGGTCTGGCGCGGAGTCAGCGTGTAGGTCCACGAGGATTCGGCGCGGTGGACGATCAGGCTGCCCTGTCCGGTGGGTTCACGGCGGATCTGGAGTTGGGCGCTGATGTCTTCGGCCTCGTCGACGAGCTGAAGCAGGTAGCCGCCGGGTACGGGCAGAGCACTGACCAGCCCGATCTCCTGAACCATCACGGTGCCATCGCACGGCTCGGGCAACGACACGCGCTGTGGCGGCACGATGCCGTGGGAGAGTGCCACCCAGCCGTAGGTGTCGACGACGATCCACGGCGAGGTGATCTTGCTCGCCCCGATCCAGGTGCGGGAGCGGAGCCTGTCCAGCGCGCACAGGTGCGCCTGCCGGATCGTCATCTGAACCTCGCTGGCCAGACTGGCCACGAGGCTGACCAGCGCCGGATGAGACTTCGATGCGGTCGTGGACAGGTCGATGACCCCCAGGGGCCGACCGTTGCGCACATCGATCACGGGGGCTCCGGTACAACTCCAGAGCTGTTGCGCCTGGCAGAAGTGCTCCGCGGCGTGCACCTGCACGGGCATCCGCTCGATCAGAGAGGTTCCGATGGCGTTTGTTCCGACGGAGCGCTCCGTCCACGAGTCGCCGACCTGGAACCCCAGCGAGTCAGCGTCCCGGCTCAGGCCTCGCCCGCCTTCACGCCAGACGATCTCTCCCTCAGCATTCGACAAGACGAGGAGCAAGACGTTGTCGTCCAGGAGGGGCCGCAACTCGCGTTCCAGCAACGGGATGAAGTTCATCAGCGAAAGCTGATCGGGCAGGGGGAGCCGTCCGTTCGTCAGCGCGGCGATGTCCAAAGGTGTGGCGGGTTCGAGGGCCTCCGCGGATGCGGTCCGCCGGGGTTTTGCCTGGGCGGAGACACCCAGACGCTGCATGCGCCGCCAGGAGTTGGCGATCACCGGGCGCGGCTGTGCCGGGGGTTTGCGACCACTGAGCACCGCCTCTCGGACGCTTGCGAGAAGATCGTCGAACTCGTCCGGTAACGGGCGGGGGTCAAGTGCAGCTTCCCACATGGTGGACTCCTCCTGACAAGTGTCACCGCCATTGGTGACCACTGTCTCACAGTAGCGCCTTTGCCCGCTTTGGTGAACGGATTTGTAGAAAAGGTTGCGGATGGTTGCAACTTGCCTCTAAGGCCTGAATCCGCGGACGCAGCGACAGTGCCCGGGTGGTGGCTTACGCATCCCGGTCATACCCCATAGGTTTCGAGACAACGAGGCGTTCGTGCAACGTCGCAGGTCGGATGGCGACGCGGCACGTGCACACCGATCGATACGATCAAGGAGGATCGCATGGCAACAAAAGCGACGACGACGGCAGACGGCCTGACCGAGTTCTCGGCGCAGGAACTCCCGAAAGAGGAATTGCTGGAGTGGTACCGGCGGATGTCCAGTATCCGTGCTTTCGAGAACCGGCTGCACCTGGAGAACCAGTCCGGTGACATCCCCGGCTTCATTCACCTGTACGCAGGGGAAGAGGCCATCGCGGTGGGCGTGTGCGCGCTGCTGAACCGCACCGACTACATCGTCTCCACCCACCGCGGCCACGGGCACTGC
>DGEZ01000114.1:25150-25418 GCA_002391425.1 Micrococcales bacterium UBA3913
CGGCATCGTCGGTGGCGGACCGAACCTCGGCATCGGGGCGGCTCTGACGGCGAAGTACCTGAAGAACCAGGGTGTGTCGGTGTCCTTCACCGGTGACGGAGGATCGAACCAGGGCATGGTGTTCGAGGCGATCAACATGGCGAAGGTCCTGAACCTGCCGATGGTGTTCGTCTTCGAGAACAACGGGATGGGCGAGGCCACTGGCGCATCCTTCGCGGTCGGTGGCGGCAACATCTCAGGGCGCGCGGCCTCGTTCATCTTACCCGCC
>DGEZ01000034.1 GCA_002391425.1 Micrococcales bacterium UBA3913
GGCGACCGAGCGGGACAGCACCTTGTATTTTCCGGGTTTGCCGCGCAGCTTCCAATACTGTTTGACGAGCTTGTAGGCCGTCTCGACAGCCTCACCGCCTCCCGATGCGAAAAAGACTTTGTTGAGGTCACCGGGAGCGTATCCGGCAAGTCTTTCAGCGAGCTCGATGGCTGTGGGATGCGCATAGGACCAGATCGGGAAGTATGCGAGCTGCTGGGCTTGCCGGGCTGCTGCCTGTGCAAGGCGTTCGCGGCCGTGGCCGGCGGCGACAACGAACAAACCGGACAGGCCGTCGAAGTACTCCCTGCCCTCGGAGTCGTAGATGTGGTGCCCCTGCCCCCGCACGATGACCGGGAGCGCACTCGGATTGTCCGCATAGGAGCGGTGCGGGGTGAACTGCATCCACAGGTGGTCGACGGCGGTCTGTTGCATAGAAGCGGTGGTGTGCTGCATTTTTCTCTCTATCGGGTTCCCCAGTTGTACTGCTGTTTGACGAGTTTGAGATACACGAAGGTCTCGGTCTCGATGACGTGGTCGAATTGCCGGATCTCTGTGTTGAGGAGTTCGACGAGGTCTTCGTCACTCTCGCAGACGACCTCGAGGATGATGTCGAAGCGTCCCGCGGTGAGGACGACGTAGTCGGTGTTCGGCAGTTCGGCGAGTTTCTGCGCAACCGAGCGAGAGTCCCCCGAGACGCGCACCCCGATCATCGCCTGGCGATAGAAACCCAGCTGGAGGGGATCCGTAACAGCCACGATCTGCATCGTCCCGCTGTCGGAGAGCTTCTGGACGCGTTGCCTCACGGCCGCTTCGCTCAGACCAATCGTCTTCCCGATATCGGAGTAGGAACGACGGCCATCCTCCTGCAAGAGTTCGATGATTTTTTTCGAGGTTTCGTCCGGGGATGTGCGACTCTGACGCATGGCCTATCCCAGCATGCTCGACAAGTCGGCGTTCTTCGCCCCGGATTTCTTCGAGGCACTGCGGAGAATGACGGCCGCGAGGACGAGCACGATGATGGTCACCGCGAGAAGCAGGGTGGACATCGCGGCGATCTCCGGGCGGAGAGTCGACTTAACCGACGCCCAGACGTACACAGGCCACGAGTTGGATCCTGCGACGGAGATGAAGGACGATAGCACGGTGTTGTCCAGACTCAGCGTGAACGACAGCAGAGCACCGGAGACCACTGCCGGTCCGATCAGCGGCAGGGTGATGTCGAAGAACCGACGTGCGGGCGAAGCTCCAAGGTCGGCCGCTGCTTCCTCCAGTTGTGGGTTGAGGCCCTGCACCCGGGCGCGCACGACGAAGGTGACAACGGCCGAGGAGAACAAGGAGTGCCCGACAATGAGCCGTACTATGCCGTCATTGAACAGGGGAAATCCGAGTTTCTGACCGAGTTCGACAAACCAGGGCAGCAACGACACGGCATTGATGATCTCCGGGGTAACCATGACCAGCCCGAGGACGCCCACGAGCGCGGGAAGCCATCGGCTCCGCTGAGCGCGGGCTAGGGCGATTCCTCCAAGTGTGCCCAGCGCAGCCGAGAGCAGCGCCGACCCGAATGCAGCGCGGAAGGAGACAGCGACCGGGGCAAGCAAGTCTGGCCGCGTGAACGCCTCAATGTAGGGGGCGATACTGAACCCCTCCCATATCTGCAGGTTACTGCCCGCATTGAAGGAGTAGATGACGATGATGATCACGGGGAAGAAGAGGAACAGGAGCCCCAAGCATCCCCATACCGTGAGCGCAACGACTCCTGCAGAAGGCCTCCGTTTCCGCTCTTCGGTGGGGATCTGGCTGGATGACACGGCTGCCGACGTCATGCGGTTCCCTCCGAGGTCAGTGCGGGGACAACGATGCGGTTGGCGCGTTTGATCACGGCACTCAGGAGTCGAAGAAGCCACGTGCACGCGATCACGATGAACAGGATCATGAGCATGAGGATGACGGCCATCGCCGAGCCGAGCGCCCAGTTGGATGTGGAAGTGAACGGACCTGCTACGAGCTGGCCGACCATCGTGCCCTTGGCGCCACCGAGGATGGACGGCGTGATGTAGTCGCCCATGAGGGGGACGAAGACGAGCATGAGTCCGGCGCCGATTCCCGGCATGGACAGGGGCAGGGTGACCTTGCGAAATCCGGACCATGCGTTACCGCCGAGGTCGCTGTTCGCCTCGAGCAGGCGCCAGTCCATCTGTTCGAGGGTCACATACAGCGGCAGGATCATCAGCGGCAGGTAGTTGTACACGACGCCCAGCTGAACAGCCTGCGTGGTGTACAGGAACTCCAGGGGTGCGTGCAGGATGCCCACGGATTGCAGCAGGTGACTGATGAATCCGTCCTGGTTGAGGGCGATCTGCCAGCCGAGCGTGCGAATGAGGAAGTTCGTCCAGTACGGGATGAGCACGAGCATGAGAACGATGTTGCGAGAACGGGGAGAGAGCACCCGGGCCATCCAGTACGCGATCGGGTAGGCGATGAGCAACGTTAGCACAGAGCCGATGATCGCGATCCAGAGCGTTTTCGTAAAGACCGTGAAGAAGTCTGGATTCGTGAGAACTTCGACGTACCGGTCGAAACTCAACCGTGACGTGTCCGGGATGACTCCGCCGAATAGTCCCTCGGGCTTGGTGCCAAAGCTGTACCAGAGGATGACGCCGAAGGGAACGATGAAGAACAGGAACAAGTAGGCAGCCAGGGGAGCTGCGGCGAGACTGACGCTCCACCGGAACTTCCTCCTCCCCCGACGGTGCGTCAGGGGAGGAGGAGGCACCTCGATCGCGACGGGATGGCTCATGATGACTCCCGCCGGTTATCCGGCCGCCGCCTGGAGGGCGTTGAAGATCTCGAGCAGGCGGTCGTTGGCATCGGTGATCGCCAGACGCTGCATCTTGTCGACCTGGTCCTGCGTGAAGAAGATCATGTCATCGAGTCCCTTGGAGGTGGACCGCTCATCCAGGAGGATACCGGTGGGGTAACCGATGTATTCGAGTTCGCGGAAGGAAATATCCGGGTCGAGCACATAGTTGATGAACTCGTGCGCCCCTTCCGGATTCGGAGCGCCAACGGGGATGCACCAATTGTCCTGGAACAGTGTGCTGCCGTCGCTCGGCAGCACCCACTTGTATCGGCTCTGGTCCTCGTTATCGAGCATCCCGCGGCGGACATCACTAAGAGACAGCTGCAGGAGAGCACGTCCACTCTGGGCGATGGTGGGGGACACATAGGACTCGAACGCCTGAATATTCGAGGCGACCGAGGTGATGAAGGACTCGTAGTCACTCAGCGCGCTTTCGTCGGTGGTTGTGATCGGCAGTCCTTGCGACAGGAAATAGGCGCCCGCGATCTCGTTCATATCGGCGATCAGAGAGGTCTTGCCCGCCGCCTCATTCTGCAGCGCATCCCAGAAGCTGTCTCTTATAC
>DGEZ01000011.1 GCA_002391425.1 Micrococcales bacterium UBA3913
GCTCGGTCCCAACGGTGCCGGGAAGAGCACCCTGATCAGCTTGTTGCAGGGGTTGCGTCGTCCAAGCCGTGGCGAGGTGCGCATTTTCGGCGGCGACCCGCGCATCCCCGAGAATCGCCAGCAGCTCGGCTCGACCCCCCAGGAAACGGCATTGCCGCCCCTGCTGACCGTTCGCGAGGTCGTCGAATTCGTGTCGGCACACTTCGCGAACCCCGTCCCGGTGACGGAACTGCTCGCGCAGTTCGGGCTCACTGAGCTGGAGCGGCGGCGCACGGGGCAGCTCTCTGGAGGGCAGCGCCGCACACTGAGTGTGGCACTCGCGTTCGCGGGGCGCCCGGCGCTGGTGCTCCTCGATGAGCCCACCACGGGCCTGGATGTGGATGCGCGCTCTGCCCTGTGGCAGGTCCTGCGCGAGCGGCACGAGGCAGGCGCAACCCTGGTCGTGACCAGTCACTACATTGAGGAGATCGAACAGCTCGCCGATCGTGTCGTCGTCGTCGACAGCGGAAGGATTCTCGCCGACGATTCCCTGGCCGGGGTCCTTGCCGGGGCGGGGCGCAGGATCGTCGAGTTCCGCACGAGCGCGGTCGACCGGATCCCCGCGGCCACGGGGGTGGAACCTGGCAGCATCCACCACACGGCATCCACCGGCAGGGTGCAGGTTCGTGTTGCCGACTCCGACGCGTTCATCCGGTGCCTGGTGCGCTCCGGCCTCGACTTCTCAGAGCTGACCACCCGGGGTGCCAGCCTGGAGGAGGCCTTCCTTCACCTGACCCGAATCGCCCGAGAGGAGCCGCGATGACCTCGGTCCTGCGCAGCACCCTGCTGTACGCACGCTACTCCCTCCTGCAGACGGTGCGCGTGCCCATGTCCTGGGTAGGTAACCTCGTGTTCCCTACGCTGGCGCTGTGCGTGTTCGTACTGCCGCAACCGGATGTCGTCGCAGACCCCGCGGCCTCGCGCGACGCCGTGCTCAGTCTGGCCACGTTTGCGGTGATGACGAGTAGCCTGTTCGGCCTCGGTCTCGGCGTTGCACAGAACCGTGAACACCCGTGGACGAGGTACACGCGCACGCTTCCGGCCCCGGCTTCCGCCCGCATCCTCTCCGAGACGATCTCGACCGGCTGCGTCAGTGTGGTGGCGGTGCTGCCGGTGCTACTCGTCGGCCTCGTGTGCACGGCAGCGGACTTTACCCCGGGTGAGCTCCTGGGCGGCTACCTGGCGCTCGCGGTGAGCGCACTCCCGTTCATGATGCTGGGTATCGCGGTGGGGAACGCGTTCCCCGCTAAGGCGGCAATCGCTGTCGTGCAGATCCTCATGTTCGGGCTCGCCTTCGGAGGAGGGCTGTTTCTGGCGCCGTCCGGGTTCCCGCACTGGGCCGCTGACGTGTCCCTGGCCCTGCCCACCCGTCAGGCGCGGGAGTTCGTGCTGTGGGCCGGAGCCGGTGCCGCATTCCCCGGATGGCTCGTGCTCGGCCTTGTCGGGTGGACGGTGGTCTTCTTCGCACTGGCCCTGTGGCTGGTGCGCCGCGACCAGTCCCGGGGCTACGCCTGAGGTGCGGATGAGCTGAGTAGGTGCCCGACGCAGGTACCTGCGGTGGCGGTGTCGTGCATCCCATGGATATACTTGCCTACACCCATGGACGAACCTCCGAGTACCAGCCTGGCGGCACGATGAACGAGTGGATACTGCTCGTCTTCGGTGTCGTGCTCACCATTGGCACGGGTTTTTTCGTTGCCGCAGAGTTTTCCCTCGTCAATCTTGACCGCGCCCAGCTGGAGCGCGACCGCGATGAGGGCATGACCGGCCTCACCGGAACGATCAATGCGCTGCGCCACACATCCACGCATCTTTCGAGTGCGCAACTGGGCATCACCATCACCACGCTGTTGGCCGGGTACACCCTGGAACCCGCGTTCAGCCGGTTCCTGGCGCCCCTGTTCGCGTGGATGCACCTGGAAGAGCCCTGGCTGAGCACCCTCTCCAGCGTGGTGTCGGTGGCGGTCGCCACCGTGCTCTCCATGCTGTTCGGGGAGCTCGTCCCGAAGAACTTCGCGCTCGCGTTGCCGCTGACGACGGCGAAGATTGTTGTCCCGTTCCAGGTAATGTTCACGAAGATCTTCCGCCCGGTCGTCATCGTGCTCAACGACTCGAGCAACGCGGTCCTGCGCCGGTTCGGGATAGAACCCAAGGAGGAGCTCTCCAGCGCCCGGAGCGCCGAGGAATTGGCCAGCCTGGTGCATACCTCGGCGATGCATGGCAGCCTGGATGAGCAAACCGCCACGCTACTGGAGCGAACGCTGGATTTCTCCGACCACACCGCCAGTGACGTGATGACGCCGCGACCGCGCCTGGTCGTCGTCGAGCGAGACCAGACCGCTGCCGATGTGGTCGCGCTGGCACGCTCCACCGGACACTCGCGTTTCCCCGTCATCGATGACGGGCTGGACGATGTGATCGGCCTGGTACACATCAAGCAGGCGGTGGCCATCCCCCTGGAGCGTCGGGCGGAGGTTCCGGTGACGGCGTTGCGCACCGATCCGCTTCGTGTTCCCGAGACGATGAACCTGGACACTCTGCTCGGGCTCCTGCGCGGCGTGGGGTACCAGATGGCGATCGTGGTGGACGAGTACGGGGGCACGGCCGGGGCGGCGACGCTTGAGGACCTTGTCGAGGAGCTCGTCGGTTCGGTCTCGGACGAGCATGACCGGGTGCGGGCCGACGTCATCCCGCTCGGCGGCGGGGAGAAGTCGATCTCGGGCCTGTTGCGGCCGGACGAGCTGGAGGACTTCACCGGTGTAAAGATCCCCGAGGACGGCCCCTACGAGACGGTGGCCGGGTACGTCATGGCCTGCCTGGAGAAGATTCCGTCCGCCGGTGACGAGGTCGACGTCGACGGCGCGACGCTGCGGGTGGAGCGCATGGATGGCCGCAGAATCGACCGCATCCGCGTGATTCCGAAGCCCGACCCGGACGGACCGAGCATCGACGACCTGGACAAGATCGTCGCCGACTACGTCGAGGGGCGCGCCGCGGACGGCTCCGATGACGAGACGGGAGGCGACCGATGAGTGATTTCGCGGGAATCATCTGGCTGGCCGTGCTGCTGCTGTGCAACGCCTTCTTCGTGGCTGCTGAGTTCTCGATCATCGCGGCCAAACGTGCCCAGATCGAGCCTCGAGCGCAGGAGGGCTCCCGGAGCGCGAAGACCACGCTGTGGGCGATGGAGCACGCCACGCTCATGCTCGCCTGCACCCAGCTGGGGATCACGATCTGCTCGCTTCTTATCCTGAACGTGTCCGAGCCGTCCATCCACCACCTCCTCGAATATGTGCTGGTGTGGCTTCCAGAGGAAGCCAGCGGTGTTGTCGCGTTCGTCATCACGCTGGTGCTCGTCTCCGGGTTGCACGTGGTGTTCGGCGAGATGGTGCCGAAGAATATCGCCCTCTCAGCCCCGGATCGCGCGGCGCTGCTGCTGGCCCCGCCCCTGGTCGTGTTCGACCGGGTATTCGGCCCGGTGGTAAAGACCCTCAACCATGGTGCGGATCTCGTGCTCAAGATGTGCGGGGTCACCCCTCGTCACGCCGTCTCGGCCGCGTTCACGCTTGACCAGGTCGCCACGATCGTGGAGGAATCCACCCGGGAGGGCATGCTCACTGACAACGCGGGAACCCTGGGCAACGCGTTCGAGTTCACCTCGAAGGTGGCCTCGGATGTCGCGGTCCCGGCTGCTCGGCTGGTCACCGTGGGGCGGCAGGGGACCCCCGCCGATATCGAGCGCGCGGTCGCGAAGCACGGCTATTCGCGGTACATCATCGTGGACGAGGACGGGCAGCCACTGGGATACGTGCACCTCAAGGACGTGCTGGACCTGGAGGATGAGGACGAGTTCGACCAGCCGATCCCGGTGAAGAGGTACCGCCACCTCATCGCAGTGAAACTGGGTACAGAGCTGGAGGATGCGCTGGCTCTGATGCAGCGCAACGGAGCCCACTTGGTGAAAGTCGTCGACGATCATGCGATCACCGTCGGGGTGCTGTTCCTGGAAGACGTTATCGAGGAGCTCGTCGGTGAGGTACAGGACGCCACCCAGCGGGACTGAGCGAGCCGGTGGTGACCGGTGGTGAGCCGGTGCGCGGCAAACAAACTAGACTGGTCGGTATGCCTGAGATCACAACTGAGCAGGTCGCACACCTCGCCGAGCTCTCTCGGATAGCGTTGCAGCCGGATGAACTGGAACACCTGACAACAGAACTTCAGCAGATCGTCTCTGCCGTCGAAGCGGTGAACAAGGTGGCCACCCCGGACGTGCCCGCCACGAGTCACCCGATTCCCCTGACGAACGTGTTCCGGCCGGATGTCGTGCAGCCGTCGCTGACTCCTGAGCAGGCGCTCTCGGATGCCCCCGACGCGCAGGACAACATGTTCAAGGTGCCGACGATTCTGGGTGGGGAGTAAGCGTGAGCGACAAGAATGATGTGACGCGGCTGAGCGCCGCCGAGCTCGCAGACAAGCTTTCCGCAGGGGAGATCTCCTCCCGCGAGGTCACGCAGGCGCACCTGAACCGCATCCACGAGGTGGAGTCTGAGGTTCATGCCTTCCTCCACGTTGCCGATGACATCGCCTTACAGGCCGCCGACGCAGTGGATGCGCAGCGCTCCGCCGGTGCGCAGCTGTCGCCGCTGGCGGGCGTTCCCATCGCGATCAAGGATGTGCTCGCCACCTCGGATATGCCCTCGACCTCGGGATCGAAGATCCTCGAAGGCTGGGTGCCGCCCTATGACGCCACCACGGTGGCGAAGGCACGTGCCGCCGGGCTGATTCCCCTGGGCAAGACCAATATGGACGAGTTCGCGATGGGGTCGTCCACGGAGCATTCGGCCTACGGTCCCACCCACAACCCGTGGGACCTGGACCGCATCCCTGGGGGATCTGGTGGCGGCTCCGCCGCCGCCGTGGCCGCGTTCCAGGCGCCCCTGGCGCTGGGCTCGGATACCGGCGGGTCGATTCGGTTCCCCGCCTCGGTGACCGGCACCGTGGGAGTGAAACCGACCTACGGTGGGGTTTCCCGCTACGGGGCGATCGCGCTCGCATCCAGCCTCGACCAAATTGGTCCGGTGACGCGCACCGTGCTCGACGCCGCCTTGCTGCACGATGTGATCGGCGGACACGACGCGCACGACTCGACGAGCTTGGACTACTCCTGGCCGTCCTTCGCGGAGGCCGCCCGGAGTGGCAGCCTGACGGGCCTGAAGGTCGGTGTGATTTCCGAGTTGCGTGGTCAGGGATTCCAGCCGGGGGTCCTCCACCGTTTCGATGAGGTCTGTGAGCTGCTGGCCGCGCAGGGTGCGGAACTGGTGGACATCTCCTGCCCGCACTTCGAGTACGGGATCGCCGCGTACTACATCATCCTGCCGGCGGAGGCGTCCAGTAACCTGGCCAAGTTCGACGGCGTCCGGTTCGGGCTCCGGGTGATGCCCGAGGGCACCCCCAACGTCGAGCAGATGATGGCCGCCACGCGCGAGGTGGGGTTCGGTCCGGAGGTGAAGCGCCGTCTCATCCTCGGCACCTATGCGCTGTCGGCGGGCTACTACGACGCCTACTACGGATCTGCGCAGAAGGTGCGCACACTCATCCAGCGTGATTACGCGGCCGCATTCGAGAAGGTGGATGTGCTGATTTCTCCGACCGCCCCGACCACGGCGTTCAAACTGGGGGAGAAGCTGAACGACCCGCTCGCCATGTACCTGAATGATGTGGCGACCATCCCGGTTAACCTGGCCGGGATCCCGGCGATGAGCCTGCCGATGGGCCTCGCTGATGAGGACAACCTCCCGATTGGCCTGCAGGTGTGCGCACCCGCCTACCAGGACGCCCGGCTGTACGCGTTCGGTGGCGCGCTTGAGCCGTTGCTGGAGGAGACGTGGGGCGGACCGATACTTGCGAAAGCACCAGAGCTGGGAAAGGCGGTGCGATGATGGCGAAGGATGCTGTGCTGCCTTATGAGAAGGCGATCGAGCTGTATGAGCCAGTGCTCGGCTTCGAAGTCCACGTCGAGTTGAATACGAAGACGAAGATGTTCTGCGGATGCGCCAACGAGTTCGGTGACGGGCCGAACACGAATGTGTGCCCCGTGTGCATCGGACTGCCCGGGAGCCTGCCCACCGTGAATGAGCAGGCGATCGAGTCGAGCATCCGCCTGGGGCTCGCCCTCGGTACGAATATTGCCGAGTCGTGCCGGTTCGCGCGGAAGAACTACTTCTACCCGGACCTGGCGAAGGCGTACCAGATCTCCCAGTACGATGAGCCGATCGCCTACGAGGGCAGTGTCGAAATCGAGCTGGAGGATGGCACTCCGTTCACGATCCCCATCGAGCGCGCCCACATGGAGGAGGACGCGGGCAAGCTCAACCACATCGGGCGTACCGGGCGCATCCAGGATGCGCAGTACTCGCTGGTGGACTACAACCGTGCTGGCGTCCCCCTCGTTGAGATCGTGACGAAGCCGATTTTCGGCACCGAGGGGCGTGCGCCGGAGGTGGGCCGCGCCTATGTGGCGGCGATCCGGGACATCGTCAAGGCACTCGGGGTCTCAGATGCGCGCATGGAGCAGGGGTCCATCCGGTGTGACGCGAATATCTCGCTGCGCCCGCGTGGACAGGAAAAGCTGGGGATCCGCACGGAGACGAAGAATATCAACTCGCTGCGCTCGGTGGAGCGCGCCGTGCGCTACGAGATTCAGCGTCAGGCGGCGGTGCTGGCGAGCGGGGGAACTGTGGTACAGCAGACCCGGCACTGGCATGAGGACACCGGGGTGACGAGCCCCGGGCGGATCAAGTCGGACGCGGACGACTACCGGTACTTCCCGGAGCCGGACCTGGTTCCGGTGGTCACCACGCGCGAGACGGTGGAGCGTCTGCGTGCGACACTGCCCGAGCTGCCGCACGTCAAGCGCAGCAGGTTGAAGACGGAGTGGGGGTTCACGGACCTGGAATTCCGGGACATCGTCAATGGTGGGCTGGTCGACATCGTCGAGGCCACGATCGCCGCCGGGGCATCCCCTGTGGCGTCGCGAAAGTGGTGGACCGGGGAGCTTACCCGCGTCGCGAACGCGCAGGGCATCAGTACTGCCGAGCTGACGATCACCCCGGCGCAGGTGGCAGAACTCACCGCGCTGGTCGAGGCTGGCACTATTACGGATAGGATCGCCCGCCAGGTGATCGAGGGCGTGCTCGCTGGAGAAGGAGATCCCTCGGCTGTGGTGGAGGCCCGTGGGCTCGCTGTGGTCAGCGACGACACTGCCCTGCTGTCTGCGATTGACGACGCCCTCGCCGCGCAGCCGGAGATTCTCGACAAGATTCGCTCGGGCAAGGTTCAGGCTGCAGGGGCGATCATCGGCCAAGTGATGAAGGCGATGCACGGTCAGGCTGACGCCGCCCGCGTGCGCGAGCTCATCCTGGAGAAGGCCCAGACGCAGAGCTGAACCTGGGCGGGGCTGGAGAACGTGCACGCATACAGGTGGGGCTGATGCTGGCCCGGTATGAGACGATTTCGTCCCGGGTCGAGACCGAGCTTGAGGTGAGCCGGTCACGTTTCCTCACCGTTCTCGACCGCGTCGAGACGGAGGCGGAGGCGCGCGCGGTGATCGCGGGGGTGCGGGATGCGCATCCACGGGCACGTCACCACTGCACGGCGTTCGTGCTCGGCCCTGATTCTCGCGTGCAGCGGTGTAGCGATGACGGCGAGCCCAGTGGCACCGCCGGGATGCCTATGCTGGATGCCCTCACCGCGGCGGGCTTTAGCGACGTGGTCGCGGTGGTGACCCGCTACTTCGGGGGTGTGCTGCTGGGGGCGGCGGGGTTGACGCGCACATACCGTGCGGCGGTGGCCGGTGCCGTCGCGCAGGCGCCGCGTGTCCTGCGTGTCCTGCGTGTCGAGGCCCAGGTGGTTGCCGACTACCGGTGCGCTCCCCAGATCGAGGCGGAGGCCCGGCGCCGGGGATGGGCGGTGGGGCCTGCGGAGTACGGGGAGGCGGTCACGCTGCACCTGTACGCTGCGCCGCAGGAGTGCGACGCGATGAGCGCCGTCGTGTCCGAGCTCAGTGCCGGACGGTCCACCGTTGAGTTCGGGGAGAGCCAGTTTGTGGATGCGTGAGCCCGCCGCTGGTGCTGCCAGCGTGGTGCTGCCGTGACCTGCCCAGGTAAGTATCGGTCGTGAAGTGAGTATGCGTTCACTGTGGGGGGTGAGATTTCGCGGCATTTTTCGGGCCATGCTGAGGGCGCGTTGCTACTGTCACCGACATGGCATGGTTCCGTCGCAGAAAGACCACTGAAGCTCCGGCACCTCGTCCGGAGAAACTGAACACCCAGGAGTGGGCGTACGCCCACGATGCGCACAAGTTCCAGGAGGCGATCGGCACTAGCGCGCGCGATGTCGTCGTATCTGTACGCCTCAAGAAAGGTAAAACCCCCGAGATCGGTGTCTACTTGGAGGGGCGGAAGGTAGGCAGTTTGAATCACCGCGCGGTCGCCCGCATCGCTCCGGTGATCGCTGAGTGTGCCCCCGGGACCCTCTCGTTGGAGCTTCCCGGCCGGGTCATCTCCACGCATGAGGGACGCATGTTCGGTGTTCAGGTACGCTACCCGGAGTAGGCACAGGGCCACGAGAGGGGAGATACTCCCCTTGTATTTATTGGGGTGGCTAACGGGACTTGAACCCGCGACCCCCTGGACCACAACCAGGTGCTCTACCAACTGAGCTATAGCCACCATTTCAGCGCCACAATGGCGCGCAACCTGAAAGAGTTTACCGGTTCAGGTCAGGAAGTGCGAACTGACACGGGCCGGATGCGACGCCCGGTCCCGTGGGGATGCGCGCAACCCCGCATCACTGAGGCTGAGATGCCGAGGACGCCTGAGTGAGCGCAGCGGAAATCGCCTGGGCCTGCTCTGAGGAGGGGCCCGGTTGCTCAACAAGGATGGCCTGCCGGTAGTAGCGCAGCTCCTGGATGGACTCGAGAATATCCGCGAGAGCCCGATGTCCGCCCTTCTTCTCAGGGGCGTTGAAGTACGCGCGCGGGTACCAGCGGTGTGCGAGCTCCTTGAGGGTCGATACATCGATGTTGCGGTAGTGCAGGTAGGTGTCCAACTCGGGCATATAGCGCGCGATGAACATCCGATCCGTACCAATCGTGTTGCCGCACAGGGGGGCGGTACCGGGCTCGGGCACGAACTGCTTCACGTAGTCGAGGGTCTGCTGTTGCGCCTCGGCCAGGGGCAGGCCTTCAGGAATCTCTTCGATGAGGCCCGAGGTGGTGTGCATGCGCGTGACGAACTCGTTCATGTGATCGAGGGCCGACTGGTCTGCCCGAATGATCAGGTCCAGCCCCGGATCGAGCACATTGAGCTCGGCATCCGTGACCACGGTCGCAATCTCGACGAGCTGATCGATCTGCGGATCCAGCCCCGTCATCTCGCAGTCGATCCACACCAGACGGTTGAGTTTGTCGCTCATCACTCCACATCTCCCTGTATGCGCGGGTCCTGATTCGCGCATCCGCCTATTCTATGCCCATCCCCGAGAACCTGACTCGTCAGGTGTGCGGCGATGGCCACGGCCTGGGTGTCACGCAGGATGCGCATGTGACCGTATACCGGAAGCGGAATGTTGGCGCGCGCGCCCGGAAGCCAGCTGCCCTCGGGAATCTGGGGGTCGAACACGCCGTACACGGAGATGATCAGCGCGTTGACCGCGGTGTCGTCGTCGAGATCGCTGATCGGTGGACGCCCCGGTTGGAAACCGCGCAACCAGGGCGAGAGCATGTACCGCGAATAACGTGAGCCGTGAAACGGCGCGCTAAACGCGGTCATGCCGCGCAGCTGTACCCCGGGTAGGGCGGTGCTGGCGTGGCTGAGCAGGTACTTTCCGAGAATCCCGCCTTTACTGTGCCCGACCAGGTACACCTCAGGCAGTCGTTCCCGTGCGATGCCGCGCTGCACGATGTCGGCACTCTCGGGCAGCGGCAGCAGATTGTGCCCCAGGTCGGGGAACCAATAGATGGGGTGGCCCCTCCGGTTCAGCGCCTCGGCGATGGGGGAGAGGGGCACCCACGTCTGGTACACCCCAGGCAGCAGCACAATGGGCGTCCGGGTGCCGTGGTGCAAATGTTCGGGGAGGCGCGGGAGAGCGGGTTCCAGCAGGTGCTGCCAACTCGTCGACAGGAAGTCTCGTGCCCACAGTGGGAATGCCGCAGCCAGGCGCCGCAGCCCATCGCGCTCTGCCAGCTGCGCCCCGCGGGCGTCGACCGGAACGGGAACGAGTGGGAGGTCGTCGGTGCGCGCAACGGTGCTGTGCTGCGCGGATGCGGGTTGTCCGTCGGCGGGGCGGGTGCTCACTTCTCCAGTCTAGGAGAGGGGAACGACGGTCTCCCCACCCAGTTCGTACTCCACCCCGTTGACGGTGGCGGTGATAGCCGGACCCTCGACGAGCAGGAAGCGCGCTTCCGTACTCGTGACGGACACCTTGAGGACGGCACCCCGATAGTTCGCCGTGAACGAGTACTGCTGCCACTGCGGCGGGCAGAACGGACGGAACGTGAGGGTGCCGCCGAACACGCGCATCCCCGCGAACCCCTGGACGATGGCGAGCCAGCCTCCGCTCATCGAGGTGATGTGCAGCCCGTCCTCAGTGTCGTTGTTGTAGTTGTCGAGGTCCAACCGAGCGGTGTGCGTGGAGAACGACACCGCCTTGTCGCGGTCCCCGATGCGGGCGGCCAACACGGCGTGGATGGATGCGGACAGCGACGACTCGTGCACGGTCAACGGCTCGTAGAACGCGAAGTTCCGCGCAATCTCGTCGACGGAGAAGTCATCTTCGAAGAAGTACATCCCCTGCAGCACATCCGCCTGCTTGATGTAGGGGGAGCGTAGGATCCTATCCCACGACCAGTGCTGGTTGAGCGGGCGGATGCTCGGGTCGAGCTGTGCGACCGGGGTGAGGTCTTTGTCCAGGAAGGTGTCGTGCTGAACCGCGATGTCGAGGACGTCGTCGTGGGGCAGGTACATATTGCTGGAGATGTCACGCCAGTGCGCGGCCTCCGCCTCAGGAACCGCTGCGCGGGCGCGGCGCTCGGCGGACACCTCGTCGAGGGTCTGCGCCGTGTACCTCAGCACCCAGGAGGCCAGGTAGTTTGTGTACCAGTTGTTGTTGACGTTGTTCTCGTACTCGTTGGGTCCGGTCACGCCATGGATCATGTACTGGCCCCGGCGCTGAGAGAAGTGCACGCGGTCCGCCCAGAAGCGGCTGATCTCGACGAGCACCTCAAGGCCGTCGCCCTCCAGGTAGCTGCGGTCGCCGGTGTACAGCGTGTAATAGTAAATCGCCCACGCGATCGCCCCGTTACGGTGAATCTCCTCGAAGGTGATCTCCCATTCGTTGTGGCACTCAACCCCGGTGAACGTGACCATCGGGTAGAGCGCCCCGGCGAGACCCTGCTGGCGGGCGTTGTGCTTGGCGCCGTCGAGCTGGTCGAAACGGTACTGCAGCAGGGCGCGGGCGACCTCCGGCTTGGCCAGAGCCAGGTAGAACGGGACGAGGTAGGCCTCGGTGTCCCAGTAGGTGGCGCCTCCGTACTTTTCCCCGGTGAAGCCCTTCGGGCCGATGTTCAACCGGGTGTCTTCCCCGTAGTACGTGGAGAACAGCTGAAACAGGTTGAAGCGCACGCCCTGTTGGGTGGCGTCATCCCCGAGAATCTCGATGTCGGCGCGATCCCAGCGCGTTTTCCATGCCGCTGTCTGGGCGGCCAAGTGCGTGTCGAATCCCGTATCGGAGGCCTTGCTCAACAGTGAGGATGCGTGCGCGAGCTGTTCGGATTCGGGAACATCCCTGCTCGTGACGACGGCGGTGGTCTTCTCCAGGGTCACGCTGTCCCCACTGGACACGGTGCCGATGAACCGCGCGCCCACGTGCAGCGGCTCGTCGACGCTGCTGTGCAGGCTCAGCCCCTGTGCCTCGGTGGTGAAAGCGCAGGTCACCGTAAAGCGAGGTGTGCCGAACGGGTTCTCGATCGTCTCTGTGGTGAGGTGGCTGATGTCTCCTGCTCCTCGGGAGAGCTCGGTCCAGAACTGCTCTCCGTAGTTCGCGTCCGCGTTGTGCACGTCCCCGTCCAGGCCCGGCGTGAGGATCACGTCTGCGCGGCCGGTGAGCGAGGTCACGGCGACGCGCTGGAACAGCAGCTCGGCGGTGACGACGCTGAGGAACCTCTCGAACCGGATGCGCAGCCGTGCGGACCCGTCGGCGAGGGCCCAGGTGAAGCTGCGAGACAGGAGTGCGTTGTGCATGTCGAGGCCGAGGTGGAAGTCGCTGATATTCGAGGTGGCCAGGTCGAGCGTCTCGCCATTGGCCTCGACGCCGATCGCGATGATATTCGTGGCGTTGATGACCTTGCCGAAGTACTGTGGGTACCCGTTCTTCCACCATCCGACTCGGGTCTTATCGGGGAACCACACGCCCGCCAGATAGGTGCCCTGGTGCGTGGTGCCGCTGAATCCCTCCTCGAAGTTGCCGCGCATGCCCATGTGCCCGTTACCTGTTGAGGTGATGCTTTCAACAAACCGGGCATCCGACTGGGGCAGGGTCGAGGTCGTGATCATCCAGGGATCGACGTCGAAGACCTGGGCACTCATATAAACCACCCTTACTCTGTGATCTGTTCAAGAAAGAGGACCGTGCCGGGGGCTCGCCGACGGTGGCGTGCTTCGGCCAGGGCACTGTAGCGAAGCCAGCATACCGTCTCCGGAACCGATACCGACAACTTTCTCCGAGGGTGTCCAGATATCCTGTGCTTGTTCGCCGTCAGGGTTCGGGAAGGCTACACATTGTTCTCACGATTATTTCGTTTCGACTCGCCGTTCTGGCTCGCCGTGGGGCGGGTGAGCGATGTGGTCATCGTGAACCTCCTCGGGATCGTGTTCTCGCTGCCACTGGTCACCATAGGGGCATCGATCACGGCCGCAACCGATGTGATCCGACGTCAGAATGAGGATCTGGGGTCCGGGGTCTACCGGATGTTTGTCACGTCCTTTCGGCGTAACTTTCGTGGCGCAACCCTGATCTGGGCGATGCTCGGTCCTGCCGTGCTGCTGATTGCCGCGTTTTGG
>DGEZ01000047.1 GCA_002391425.1 Micrococcales bacterium UBA3913
ACAGACTCGCCCAACTCAGGAAGCGCAACCGGTGTCCCCTGTGCCGTACTGGTGGGTGCGGCGGTGCTGGCCGGGGGGGATGCGGGTGTGGCAGCAGGCTCGGGTGTGGCAGCTGCGGGAGCTGCCGGTGCGGCGGCGGGCGCGTTCGGTGCGGCGGGTGCGTCGGCGCTGTCGCCGATGACTGCCAGGGTGCTGCCGACGGCGACGGTGTCGTCTTCTGCCGCCAGGATCTGCAGCACGTAGCCGGACACGGGGGAGGGGACCTCGGTATCGACCTTGTCCGTGGAGACTTCGAGCAGGGGCTCGTCGGCTTCCACACGGTCGCCGACGTTCTTCAGCCAACGTGTGACCGTACCCTCGGTAACAGACTCGCCCAACTCAGGAAGGGTGACTTCTACGCTCATTTCTCTGCTTTCTTTCGCGGTGTCATCACAGGTCTACAGGGTGTGCAGCGGTTTGCCCGCAAGGTACAGGGCGATCTCGCCCAGCATTTCGTTTTGGGTGGGGTGGCCGTGGATAAACGGAGCGATGTCTGATGGATGGGCCTCCCAGTTCACGATGAGCTGGGATTCCCCGACCAACTCCCCGATGCGCGGGCCGATCCCATGGACACCGACGATGGGCCCGTCCACGACCTGGACCATCGACACAAACCCGGTGCCGCCGAGGATTTCGCTCTTCGCGTTGCCCGCCAGGTTGAAGTCAAACGAGACGACGCGCTCCGCCCCATACTCAGCGACGGCCTTGGCCTTGGTCAGCCCGATGGACATTATCTCGGGGTCGCAGTACGTGACCCGCGGGATGTTCACATCAGGCACCACGCTCGGGTGCAGCCCGGATATCTCCTCAGCCACGAAAATGCCCTGCTGGTACCCGCGGTGGGCGAGCTGGAGCCCGGGCACGATGTCGCCGACGGCGTAAACGCCGGGGACGGAGGTTTCGAGCCGGTCATTGGTCACCACGAAACCCCGGTCAAGGGTGACGCCAGCCTCCTCGAGGCCGATTCCCGACGTGGATGGTCCACGGCCGACCGCCACGAGGAGCAGGTCGGCCTCGACGCTCGCGCCATTCTCCAGGGAGACGGTCACACCTGTGTCTGATTGGGTGACTCCAGAGAAACGCACTCCCGTGGAAAAGGAGATACCCCGCTTGCGGAAGGCCCGTTCGAGAGCTTTCGAGATGGACTCCTCCTCATTGGGCACGAGGTGGGGCAGGCCTTCAATGATCGTGACTTCTGCGCCGTAGGAGCGCCAGACGCTGGCAAACTCCACGCCGATGACCCCACCGCCGAGAATGGCTACCCGCTGGGGAACGTAGTCGAGTTGCAGCGCCTGCTCGGAGGTGATGACGCGTCCCGTGATCTCCAAGCCGGGCAGGGACTTCGAATATGAACCGGTCGCCAGCACAACGTGTGCTCCCGTGTAGGTGTCATCACCCACAGCAACCGTGTGCGCATCCACAAGCCGGCCCTCACCGGCGATGGTGGTAACGCCCTTCGCGGAGAGCAAGCCTTGGAGGCCTTTGAACTTCTTGCTGACGATGCCGTCTTTGTACGCGGCCACAGCGTGCATATCGATGCCCTGGAACTGGGACTGGATGCCATAGTGGCCAGATTCGCGAACATCGTCGGCGATTTCCGCCGAATGCAGGAGTGCTTTGGTGGGGACGCAGCCTCGGTGCAGACAGGTGCCCCCCACTTTGTCTTTCTCTATGAGGACGGCTGTCTTTCCCAGCTCGACCGCGCGAATTGCGGTGGCATACCCCGCAGATCCACCCCCGAGAACAACAACGTCACTGGTATGGTCCGACACTCAGATACTCCCTACTTCACGTAAAAATGGGCAGACGTTCCCGGCCGTTCAAGAGGGAAGGAGTGAAACAGCCAGGACACGACGACGAGCCTACTACGGCTTGTCTGGGAACACGGTAATACGATTCCCGTCCGGGTTCTTCCTGTCGGTTTCCTCAGGCCCGGTGCCGATGCAGCGCGCGTTCGCTCACAGCGCGAGGCACAACGGGTATCAGAGGCATCAACGCAATTAGAGTGGGAAGCATCATGAGTAGTTTCGACGAGATTGTCACAGTATTCCCCGACGTCAAGGACGTACCAGACGGGCTTCCGCTCGTGGTGGTGTTGTCCGGGTTCTCCGATGCGGGCCAGCTTGCGCCGCAGCTCGACGAGACGATCTCTGAATGCGGACGGGATACGCTCGTCGCCGAATTCGCACGCGATGTGCTGTACGACTACCGTGCGCGTCGGCCCGTCGCGCATTATGACGGCACCCGCACCCATCAGCTGGATATCCCCGAACTGCAGGTGTCCCTCGTGGAGACGGAGGCTGGGCAGCAGTTCCTCTACCTGCATGGGTTTGAACCGGACTTTCGGTGGGAGTCCGTGGCGGAGTGCCTCGAGGAACTCATCATCGAGTTACAGGTGAGCTCGGTGACGGCATTCCACTCGATTCCCATGCCGGTCCCGCACACGCGCCCGATACAGTCCGCCGTGTCCGGCAATAGGCAGGATATCCAGGACGAGTGGGGAATGTGGAAGCCTCAGACGCAGATCCCGGCGTCCTTCGTGCACATGCTGGAGGTTCGCCTGCACGAAGCGTCGGGAGGAGAGCTTCCGTTCTCTTCCTTCGTGACGCTCGTACCGCACTACTTGGCCGAGGCCGAGTACCCAGATGTGCTCGCGGCAGCACTGGATCGCCTCGAATCGGCTACAGGCGTGACGGTTCCCGCCGACTCCCTAGAGGCCCGCAGAGATTCCTTCGACGAGAAGGTGTCAGCGCAGATTAGGGAAAACTCGGAGCTGGAAAGCCTCGTCCACGGGCTGGAGCTTCGATACGACGAATACATGGAAAACTTCGTCAAGGCGAAGGCGCACGATGTCGACCTTCAGAACCTTCCGACAGCCGATGAGATTGCTGCGGAGTTTGAAACGTTCTTGGCGTCTCAGGCGAAGAAGGATGCGGACGGGGATAAGTAGCTGCAACCGCGCGGCGGCGCGGTCATCCCTGCGGGGGAACGCCGGGGTACGTATCCAGGAAAGGCACGCCGGAGAGTTGTTCCGACATCCGCCACAGCCTCCCGGCTAGGTCGCGGTCCTGTGCGATTGCGGGAGGCTGTGCGCAGGTCGGTTCGCCCCTGAGCTGACCGGGTCCGTCTGGCACGATGAAGGAGCCGTTGGGGATGTCCGGGTCGCATGCGCTGACGAGGGTCTGTGCGCCCTCCGCCGCCGAATGACCGATAATGCGCTCCGCCAAGGCCGTCGTGCGTCCCAATCGTGGCCGCTCCTGGATGAAACCAGGATGCGTGAGCACCGCCGTGCGGGAACTGTTCATCTCGTCAAGTCTGCGGGCGAGCTCTGCTGTCCAGATCATCGTCGCGAGGCGCGACGATGCATACGCGCGCCCGGGTCGGTACCCGTGGTCCCAGCGCAGATCGTAGAGCTTGAGCGTGGCGGTGGATGCGGTCGGCGACGTCGTCGTAATGATGCGCGCCTCGGGTGCCGCGCGGGGCCACAACTCTGCCGCGAGGACGAAGTGGGCGAGGTAGTTGATGCCGAAGTTCCACTCGCAGCCATCATCGGTCAGGCTTCGGTACGGGGACAGTGCTGCCGTGGCGGTCTCCAGAAGCAGATCCCAGGGGCGGTCAACCTGGGCAGCGAAGCTGCGCACAGAATCCAGAGAGGCCAGATCGCACTCCACGATCGCGATGCGATCGGATACGGAGAGGTCATCGAGTTTCCCGACGGTGGCCCGGGCGTGATCGAGAACGCGTGCAGCGATCGTCACGGTATACCCCGATATGACGAGGCGACGTAAAACCGTCTCGCCGATCGGAGATGTCGCGCCTGTGATGATGGCGTGCCCGGACGTGCTGTTCACGCTCACCCACTGTAGCCGGTCGCCGCCGACCCTGCGGGCACCGGTAGGATTGACCGGTGAATTCCCGCCGTGCATGGTTCGTCTATATTGGTGCAGCTCTCGCCTACTTTTCATCCGTGCTCCAGCGGTCATCGCTCGGTGTCGCCGGGCTCGAGGCACAGGACAGATTCCTGGTCACCGCGGCAGTGCTGTCCACCCTGGCCGTCGTGCAGGTTATCGTCTACGCGCTGCTCCAGGTACCGGTGGGAATACTCATCGACCGTGTCGGCCCGCGTGTTCTCCTCATCGTCGGTGCGGCTCTTATGACGGCGGGCCAGCTCCTTCTCGCCCTCACTCCCGAATTCTCCCTGGCCCTGGTGGCTCGGCTGTTGGTGGGGATGGGCGATGCTGCGACCTTCAACTCGGCGCTGCGTATCGTCGTGTCGTGGTTTACCCCTCGCATTGCCACGGCGCTGACCCAGCTCACCGGCACGATGGGGCAATTGGGCCAGCTCCTGTCTGCGCTTCCGTTCGCTCTTCTGCTGGGCTGGCAAGGGTGGACGGTGTCCTTCCTGTCCGCTGCCAGCGTTGCGGCGCTGGCACTGCTCCTGGTAGTCGTCTTCGTTGCGGATGGGCCTGCAGATTCTCCCCGGCCCCAGGCATCCCAGCTTTCGCTCGTGATGCGGCGGTTGCGTATCGCCCTGGCGAGGCCCGGGACCTGGCTTGGGTTCTGGATTCACTATGTGACGCTCCCCGGGGGATCCGTCATCGGCCTGCTCTGGGGGATGCCGTTCTTCCAGGAGGCCCTCGGCTATTCTCACGCCGTCTCGGCGTCTCTGCTCATGGTCCCGATTTTCACCGCGGTGGTGACCGGTCCACTCGCCGGTATCGTCATGTCGCGATTCCCGCGAGCTCGGGTGGGGATGGTCCTCGCGGTGCTCGCAGCCAACACGGCCTCCTGGGTGATCCTGGCGGTGTGGCCCGGGGTGCCACCCCTGTGGTTTATCGTCCTGCACATGGCGCTCATCGGGCTGTGTGGCCCAGCGAGCATGGTGGCCTTCGATGTGTCGCGAACTGTCAACCCGAACAACAGCCTGGGCGTCGCGAATGGAGTGGTCAATGTGGGGGGCTTCACCTCGAGCTTCCTGGCCTTGCTCTGCGTCGGCGTGGTGCTGGACGTGATGGACTCTCTGCGCATAGCCGCTGGAGCGATCTCTGAGCTGTACTCCCTGGACTCGTTCCGCGTCGCATTCCTGGGGATGCAGGTGGTCCCGGCAGTTGGCGCGGTTATGTTGTTCATCTGCCTGCACCTGACGCGGAACCGGGCGCGCCGTCATCACGTCTACCGGATGCGGAATAGTGACACTGTCTTGAGCGTTGGTACTTCCAAGGAGTGAGGCGTCAGCGCACGTCCATTCCATGCCATAATAGGTAGTCAGGCCCTGCGGGTCGCCCTGTTCCTTACGCTTAGATGGGCGGAGGAATGAGTATCGGGACGACTTGACAAGGGTTCTTCTAATGCCCGGATACAACAGCGCGGAACGAGGGAAGCCAGGGTGGCGACACAGAGTACGAAGTCAACGAGGGCCAAGACGGAGGACGTCGCATCTGCTGAGGATGCGGTGCAGGCGACGCCTCCGCGCGCGTCCAAGAAGGCCAAGACATCCGCTGCTGCGAAGCCCGCGTCCAGTCGGCGCAAGGCAGGGTCAGCTAAGGGCGCTCCTGCGGAGCCGCTCAGTGAGGCCGCCAGTGCTGCGGCTGAGTCATCGACGGACGAGGCTGCCGCGTCGACGGGAAAGAAGAAGGCCGCGAGGTCTTCTGCGAGGACGTCCGCCTCGTCGCGGAAGAAGGCACCTGGTACCACAACGCGGTCCCGCGCATCCGCCGCGGGATCGACCTCGCGTGGCGCGAAGAAATCGGCGGCGCCCGAGAACATCGAGGACGAGCTGATCGACGATGAGGACGTTCTCGACGAGGAGGCGGAGGACTCCGAGGCGGAAGATACCGACGACACGGCTGATGATGAGGATGCGCCGGAAGCCCATGAGGCGGCTGCTCAGTCGACGATGCCTGCAACGCGCCTGCCCGCAGGAGGCTTTGTTCTCTCAAGCAAGGAAGACGACGACATCCCGGTGCAGTCGACGGCGATAACGGGTGCGACGGCGGATCCGGTGAAGGACTACCTGAAGCAGATCGGCAAAGTGGCACTGCTGAACGCTGTTCAGGAGGTGGAGCTTGCCAAGCGAATCGAGGCAGGTTTGTTCGCCGAGGAGAAGCTCTCCCAGATGGATGCGCAGGAGAAGCGCACCCAGCTCGGTCGGGATCTGGCATGGGTTGCCCGTGACGGTCAGAAGGCAAAGAACCACCTCCTGGGAGCCAACCTGCGACTGGTCGTGTCCCTGGCGAAACGCTATACGGGGCGTGGCATGCAGTTCCTCGACCTGATCCAGGAGGGCAATCTCGGTCTGATCCGAGCCGTGGAGAAGTTCGACTTCACAAAGGGCTTCAAGTTCTCCACGTATGCGACATGGTGGATTCGTCAGGCGATTACCCGAGCGATGGCCGATCAAGCGCGCACGATCCGCATCCCGGTGCACATGGTGGAAGTCATCAATAAGCTTGCGCGCGTTCAGCGTCAGATGCTCCAGGATCTCGGTCGGGAGCCCACGGCGGAGGAACTGGCTCAAGAACTCGACATGACCCCGGAGAAGGTCATCGAGGTGCAGAAGTACGGCCGCGAGCCGATCTCGCTGCACACGCCGCTCGGCGAGGACGGCGACAGCGAGTTCGGG
>DGEZ01000069.1 GCA_002391425.1 Micrococcales bacterium UBA3913
GGGACTGTTGCCCCCACATGGGAGCAGCCGGGCATCCACGACATTTTCCGGCGCTGGCACCGCGTGCTCACGGCTGCGAACCCGAATACGATGATGTGCGCCGAGGCGTGGGTGAGCCCGCCCGAGGAACTCGCCAAGTGGGTGCGCCCCGATGAGATGCAGCAGACCTTCAATTTCGTGTACTGCTATGCGGAGTGGTCGGCAGCAGCGCAACAGAAAGTCATCACGGACTCGCTGCGCGCATTTGGTGCGGTCGGCGCCCCCTCAACCTGGGTGCTCTCCAACCATGACGTGATTCGCCCGGTCAGCAGACTCTCACTACCCCATCCCGAACACGGCGGATACGACCTTGTCGAGGGAACGACCTTCAACGACGCAATAGGCATACCGCGTGCGCGCTCAGCCGCGATGGTGATGCTGTCCCTTCCTGGCGCAGCCTACATCTATCAAGGGGAGGAACTCGGCCTGCCGGAAGTGATCGACATCGATCCTGCCCAGCGCCAGGACCCCACCTTCGCACGCACCGGAGGGCATCGTCTCGGGCGGGATGGCTGCCGTGTACCCCTGCCCTGGGAGAAGGACGCCCCCGCATACGGGTACAGCCCCACGGGCAGGAGCTGGATCACGCAGCCGGCAACTTTCGGCCCGTTGGCCCGAGATGCGGAGCAGCAGGACCCGAGTTCCTTCCTTCGGCACTACGAGAACCTGATTGCGCTACGGCGTGAGCATGGCCTCGGGTCGGCCACCTTGTCCTGGAATGACGCCGGCCGACCGGATGTGCTCAGCTTCACTGTTGCAGACGTGACGGTAATCGTGAACTTCGGTGCCACTGCCTATCCCGTGCCGGCGGGTGAGGTCATTGCTGCCAGCGAACCGGGAGTCTCAGAGGCGCTGGGCACAGACCAGGCGGTGTGGCTTGTGGCTCGGTAACCACAGCCACCTGGTGGCACGGGGAGGGTCAGTGCTCGCGATAGCACTGACCCTGCTCCTGCCCACCGCGTCATACGCCGCAGATTCGGTCGTCTCCGTCACCCCTGACCTGGGAAGCACCATCTCCGAACAACCCGGATCTGTGAGCATTGTGTTCGACTCCCCTGTCGGAGCAATCGATGCGAATACGACGCTGAGCGTGATAGGCCCCGACGACAAACACTACGAGACCGGGTGCCCGCAAGTTGACGGCGATACGCTGTCCGCCGTGACTCGTCTGGGGGATGCGGGAACCTATACCGTGACGTGGTACATGCCCGCGAGTGAGCCAGGAACAGCCGAGCTGTCAGGGAACTACACCTTCGAATGGGAACCCGACAGTGACACCCTGATCAGTGACGGAACAGAGAGCGGGCCATTCTGCGGCGTCACCAGTAGCGCAAGTAGCCCCAGTGCCACCGCCTCCGCATCCACTCAGGCTTCGGACAATGCCAGTGACGGGACATCCCTCAGCAGTGCCGCCACAGCTCTGAACGCGGAGGACATCGTTGCCGAGCTGCCCGCCGTTGTCGGGAGCGCCATCGGAGTTCTCATCATTCTCTCCGTGGCTGCGGCAGCCGTCGTCGGGGGTGCGCGCGCGGCGTCACGCTACCGACGCGGAAAGACCATCCACCGTGATATCGATGGGGTCGAAGAACGTGGCTTGCACCCAGGGGAACACGAAGATCGCGAGCGCGGCCAGGACCAGGCAGACGATCAGCACGAACAGCAGTAGCCGCACCCACCACGGCCCGGGAAGTACCCGCCACAGGAGACCGTACATCAGTCCCCTCCTCCCATGTCTTGGACCACCTGCGGGGCTCCAGCCTCACGAGGGGTAAATGATTCGAGAACCGCATACGCGATGATGCGCTCCTCATTGGAGACCGGCAGCGGGTTGCAACTCTGCAGACTCAAGATCTTCCCCGTCGCGGTTTCTTCCGGTTTCATCGGCACGGGGCTGAGCAGCTGCACATCCGTGTCGACAATGTATTCCGTGTTCCGGTACGCGTAGGTGTACCATCCCTCTTCCGTCTCGATGATGATCTCGTCACCAAGCCTGAGCTTGTGGATGTCGTAAAACCCGCTACCCTGACCGGAACGGTGTGCGGCCACAATCGTATTCCCCACGGCACCGGGCATGACGGACTGCTCGTAGGTGCCGATCCCCAAGGTGTTCAGCACGGTCGCCATATCGGTGCCCCACGCAACAGGTTTCTTCCAATCGGAGCCGAACCGGGGCACATACATGACGCCCCAGACCTCGCCCTCCTCTGCGGGGGTCTCGGCCACGGGGGCGTCTTCGGCAGATACCGTCGCATCCTCGGTACCGGAGGTGTCGTCCGTAGCGGCGTCCGAAGAGGCCTCCTGCTGCCACTGTTGGACATACTCGTCGGCGACACTCGACTGCTCACGCGAAATGGACGGGTCGTAGTACCAGGTCTGCCATGCCACGAACGCGCAAATGAGGACGCCAGCGGTGATGAGCAGCTCCCCGAGAACCAACGTCACGGTGGCCATGATGCCGGGCTTCGCACGCCTGGAGCGCTTCTGGTATCGAGCCAGAGCAGGACCCTCATCCTGAGCAGTCACTGCGCCACCTCCCCGACCAGACATACGCCATTGACCGGAGCGGCCTTCTCGCTGACGAGCTGGCTATCGATGAACTGGCCGAGGAAACAGGTGTCCTCGTCGTAGCGATACGCCACGGAGATCGAGTCAACGTTCAGATTTGTCGGCGTGCGATCGGCTGTGACGGAGACGTTCACGGAAGAAAACTGTGCCACCGCTTCCAACGCCTCGGTCACCTGTGTCTGCGACGGCAGGTTTTCAGACACGAGCACATCGAGGGAGGCCACGAAATCCGAAAACGCCTGATCTTCTTCGGACAGAGGGGCAGCCGACGCGGAAGCAGACGACTCGGTCACAACTGGGCTGGTTTCCCCCGAGGTGACCGCCCCTCCTGTTGCGCATCCGGAAAGCAGAATCGTTCCCAGTGCACCCGCGAAGAAGATGATGCCGCGGTGGAGGTGCCGCGTTCCTGGCTTGCGCATAAGAACATCCTACGTGTACAAGAAACACGCATCTCGACAGGATGACGCCGTAATCGCCTGTGAAAATCCCCCGGTGTATCACCGGGGGATGAGGGTGTGGTGGCAGGTGAGAGATTCGAACTCCCGAAGGCATAAGCCGGCTGATTTACAGTCAGATCCCT
>DGEZ01000150.1 GCA_002391425.1 Micrococcales bacterium UBA3913
AGATGTGTATAAGAGACAGGCGCTGCGATACGAGGTCGAGCCGCATGGCGTGCGCGTGAGCGTGCTGTACCCTCCGGATACGAAAACCCCCGGATTTGCCCGCGAAAACACACGCAAACCGCCGGAAACCGCCGCCGTTTCCGGCGCGATCACCCCGGTCCCCGCCGAGCGCGTTGCAGTCGCGCTCGCACGCGGCATCGAGCGAGATCGCGCGAGCATTACGGCGGACGCGCTCACGCGCATCCTGATCGGATTCGGCCCGGCGTTCGAAACGCTGGCCAGGCCGACACTCAACCGCCGCATTCGCCGCGCCGTGGCCAACTCCACACCCTGAACGCGGTGGTCGCGCTCTGTCACTCCGCCGAGCGCTGACGGGATGTCCCCTGACGCTCTAGCATCCGCACGCGCAGCCGGTCGTAGATGGGATCCGTGCGCAGCAGCACGGAGACGAACACGGCGGAAACGCTGGCGATGAGCATCCCCGCGATCACCCCTGTGGTCGCCGTCATCTCGACAACGAGCACCACGCCGGTCAGGGGCGCCCGCACGGTCGCGGCAAAGAACGCCGCCATGCCCACGATGATCAGCGGGATGGGGCTGTCGCCGAGGATCGCGGCGGCGGCATCCCCCGCGCGCATCGTCACCACGGTGTAGAACACAGACCCCCACAGGGCGCCCAGGGCGAGCAGCGGAGCGAAGAGACCGCCGGGGGTTCCCGCGGCATAGGAAAGCGGCCCCAGGAGGAATCGCACGGCCGTGAGAAGGGCGAGCATCCCGAGGGACACCCCCACCCCGCTCAGGAGCAGTTGGTTGAGGCTTTCCCCGCTGCCGGCCATCAGCGGGTTGATCCACAGGACCGCGCCGAGAATCCCGCCGATCACGGTGGCCCGGATGGTCGCACGGATGCGCATCCGGTCGGTCACGCGCAGCAGACCGATCACGAGGGCGTTGTATGCGGCACCGATCGGGGCCGTTAGCGCCCCAAACACGGCGAACAGCCACAAGCTCGCGAACCCGTTATCGGACACCGCAGACACGGCAAAAATCGGGTCCGCGGGGATGAGGTAGCGGGACACCCCCACCGCAATCGACGTGGCCGCGAGCGTGGTGAGGACCACCCGGATACGAAAAGACCGGGTCACTTCCTCGATCGTGAACAGGGCGCCTCCGATCGGGGCGTTAAAGGCCACGGCGAGTCCGGCACCGCCGACCGTCGTATACATCAATTTGCGTTCGTAGTCACTGAGCCCGAACCAGCGTGCCACCTGGGCCCCGATGCTTGCGCCCAGGTGTACGGAGGGACCTTCCCTGCCCAGCGTCATCCCGGAACCGATCGCCAGGACGCCTCCGATGAACCGTGCCGGCAGAACGCCGAACCCGGGGAGTCCCTCCTGTTCCCGCCAGACCGCTTCGACGTCCTGGATGCCGCTGCCGGACGCGCGTGGGGTGATTCGTGCGCATACCCTGCCGATCAGCGCACAGACAGCGACTGTCGCCACCGGGACGATCACGCCCCACGATCCCAGCGACGCGGCCCAGGTCAGCGCAAGCTCACGGAGTTGTTCCGCCTCGTGCAGACACCACCGGAACGCCGCTCCCACCAGACCGATGCCCACTCCGGCAACGGCTAGGGCGAGAGCGAACCGTGCGATGTGTCTGCGAGACGAGAACGGGTCCTCGCGCGCGCCGAATTTCACACTCCTAATGTACGCGGTGCCGGTGTTGTGGAGGGACGCTCCCCGGGGCACCCCTCCACGCGAGTCACATCCGGCGCTGTTGGAACCGGACTGCAGCACCGACAGCCGCGGATCCGACGAGCATGAGGACGACGGCGAGCGCCGCCCACGGCAGGGCCGAGCTCGCCGAGCTGTTCACAAGATCCGCACCGGCGTCAGCAGCGACAGAGCGGCCCTGTGACGAGGATGCAGCGCCAGAGCTACTCTCCACCGCAGCTGCCACCACCGTGATGGCCGTCGACACTGCCACCGTCGTGGCATCTGCATCCGCGGTGAGACGCAGGGTGTGATCACCCAGCGCAGTGGAGGCGGGGATCGTGAAACTCAGCGTGACGGCTCCTGCCGCATCGGTGTGCCCCTGGGCAACGACCTGTGGCGTGGAGTGCAGGGTCAGGGTGTAGTCCTGATCCGGGACGAGTCCGGTATACGTCGCGGTGATGCGCGCACCAACGCTGATCTTCTGTCCGTTGCTCACACCCGAGACAGACGGCCCGGAGGTGCTGCCCGCAGCGAGGTACCCGGTGCGCAAGGAGTATCCGTCCGTCACCGAGTCATCGGACCAGAACACCTGCCGGTAGACCGTCGAGGAGTCCCCGCCGATCACCGGCGACGCGGTCGCCAGGGATGCGAGGGCGAAACCCTCCGTGTTCAGGTCCGCCACGGCATCCGGAACCTCGTAGAGGTGGCTGATGGTGAGATATCCGGAAGCATCAATCACGTAGGTCGCCAGCTTCGCGCTCTGGCTGCCCGAGGCACCGCACTCGTTATCACACTGGGCCCACAGCTGGTTCGTGTCCGCGTCGTAGTAGAGGTCCTGGATGACCGTGAACCCTGCGGCGGAGGCCTCCTGCGGGATGGCCACATCATGCACCAGCGTCACCTCGTTGCTGTCCTCATCCAGCGACACCGCATAGATGTGCCCGTTCTTCTCCAAGGCGACGAAGAACAGACCCCCGAAGTGCGCCTCGGCCGCGGGCTCGTAGGTTGTGCCCTCAGCGGTCACGAATCCGGCGGCCGTCAGGACGCTGTCGGGGATGAACGCGATACCTTCCAGGCCGAGATTCGCCTCATCCTTGGTCGAGAGTGTCTCCCCAGTCGAGCCAATTGCCTCCAGAAGGTTCCACTCATTGGTGGCGATCAGGTCCTCTGCGCCGTCCCCGTTCGTGTCTGTGGTCTCCGCGGTGACGTCGTAGCGCAGAATGGATGGCCGCGACACATTCTTGTTCGTGTTATCGCGCTCGGTGGACACGAACACACCGCTGGCGCTCGACCCGTTGAGGATCGTCACCCCTTCGGAATCCACCCCCCCCGGTACCATCCGGATACCGAAGCTGCTTACCGCCCTTGGTCTGCCCGTCCG
This sequence comes from Micrococcales bacterium UBA3913, assembly GCA_002391425.1. GTDB lineage: Bacteria > Actinomycetota > Actinomycetes > Actinomycetales > Microbacteriaceae > UBA3913. Next base: position 3,097 of record DGEZ01000150.1, read on the forward strand.
AGGTCGTCCAGCTCCAGCCATCCGCCGAATCCTGGACCCAGGACCCGTCCTCCTGTTGCACGAACTTGTTGAGAGCGCCCGCGCCCTTCTCCTCGGTCTCGCCCAGGGTCGGGTTGAGGTCGTTGTCCGCAGCCCACAGGATAGCCGGGCTGCTGTCCGTGGCCGCCTCATACACCAGGCCGGACAGGTTTCCGTCGGTGTGGTCTCCGCCGATCTCCGTGGCGCCGAATTCTCCGGCGGAGTCGAGCGTAGTCACCGTGGACAGCCCGGGCCACGCCTCGATCGTCATGGCGTCCTCGGAGACCTCCTGGTCACCGTCCTCTGAATCGTCGGAGTCTGGACCCCCGGTGGTGACCATGCCGTCGGCGTCACTATTCGCCTCGAAGACGATCGTGGTCTTGTACTGATCCCAGACCTCCTCCTCGATGCTCCAGGTGTACTGCAGGACGAGTTCGCCCTCCGCGTTGTACACCCGCACCTTGTCGGCCTTGCCGAGACCGACATCGGCGAGGTCCTTGAGGTTGACGGTGAGAGCACCCCCGCTCGCCGCCAGGGTCTGTCCGGTCGGGATGTTCACCACATGCGTATCATCGCTGTCTTTGATCACCCAGCCATCCAGCGAGATGTCGGATCCTCCCCGATTCTTCAGGGTCACCGCATCGTCCTCCAGGTCAATCGCATCCAACACGACGCCCGTAGATTCATCTTTGATGATGTCGTCCGTGGTCTCGGACTCCTCGGTCTCGGACTCCTCAGCGAACTGGTTGGCCTCACCCGGGGTAGCTACCGAGGTGAGCTGGTAGTCACCGTCCGCGGTCCTCCCCCAGGACGGGCTCGCATGTTGACCATCCGTCCACGTCACCGGCCCGTCGACGAGTTTGGCTTCGTCAAATGCACCATTTTCTCCGGCACCGGAGGTCAAGTAGACGGTGTCTCCCTTTCCCAGGCCTGGATCATCCTGGATGTACAACACGAGGTATCCCCCGGCCGGAATGCTCGTGCTTGTCGGAGTGACCTGCGAGGTGCCGATCACATAGTTCTTGGTATCACTCAGCTTCTCGTCGTAGAGCACCCAGCCTGCGACATCCACCGGGTCAGAGCCGATGTTCTGCAGCTCGACCCAGTCATAGCGCTCCGCATCCGTGGTACCTTCATCCGCGTTCTTGCTGAAAACCTCGCTGATCACGATGGTGGAGGATTCCGCCTCATCCACGGCGGTGTCCGCGTAGGCCCCCACAGAGCCGCTGCCCGCACACATGAGCGCGGCGACTACCCCGGCGGCCAGTCTGCGCCGGAGTGCAGCTCGCGCACTGCTCGCTCCTGCATCGGCGGGGAAACCATAACCGGGTTGCCAGTCTTTTCCGTGGGCTTTCATGTGATCTGCTTTCGTACTGGGGAACGCCTGTAGCCCGAATAGCTTCTGCGACCCAGGTGAACAGCAGGTACCGCCGACGTGAACACCAGGGAATCACCGCCGGTGACCGTCACCGACACGCCCACGTCCTGTCTCTTATACACATCT
>DGEZ01000149.1:0-2859 GCA_002391425.1 Micrococcales bacterium UBA3913
GTGACCGGAGGGTGGCGCGTCGTATCCGAGTGATACCCTGACACGGATGAGCACGGACACTCAGCACAGTACAGGGCGCGCACCTCTGACGGTGACGATTCACACCGATGGGGGATGCGCGCCGAACCCGGGCCCGGGCGGATGGGGCGCCGTATTGCGTTACGGAGATCAGGTGCGGGAACTCAGCGGGGGAGACCCCGGCCCCACCACGAATAATCGCATGGAGCTGACCGCGGCCATCATGGCGCTTGAAGCGCTGACGCGTCCCTGCCATGTGGAGCTGTTCACGGACAGCACCTACCTGCGCAGTGGGATCACCTCCTGGATTCACGGCTGGAAGAAGAACGGCTGGCGCACCTCGACCCGCAAGCCGGTGAAAAATGTCGAGCTGTGGCAGCGGCTGGATTCGGCCTGTCAGAGGCACGACGTCCGCTGGCACTGGGTGAAAGGCCACGCCGGAACCCCCGATAATGAGCGTGCTGATGAGCTCGTCGCACAGGGGCGCGCCGCTGCTCGTGCCTAGCTCCTTGGTAGGCTAGTAGTGCGGGTCTTCCGCAGCATGGTGTGAGGTAGGTCACGTGACTGAATTGCAAACGTTCCGTAAAGCGCATTTCACGCGCAAGACCCCGCTCACCAAGGACCAGCTTGCGGCGATTCGGGCTGGCGATGCGTGCTGGCTGCACTCGTGGGATACATCAAGCGAGATCAACGGCCCCGGCACCCGGATCACCCTGTTCATGGCCGGATGTGAGCTTCGTTGCCAGTACTGCCACAACCCCGACTCGGTGTTCACAGAGTTCGGGCAGTTTGCCACGCTCGATGAGGTGTGGGAGCGGGTCAAACGGTACAAGAAAGTGTATGAGTACACCGGCGGTGGAGTCACCGCATCCGGTGGCGAGCCGACTTTCCAGTGGAACTTCCTGCGCAAGCTCTTCACTCGGGCGAAGGAGGAGGGCATCCACACCACGCTCGACAGCTGCGGGTACCTCGGACGCCTCGTCAAGGACGAGGATATGGACCTGATCGACCTGGTCATGCTCGACCTCAAGGAGGGTACACCGGAGGGGTACAAGCAGACCACGACGCGTCGACTGCAACCGTCGGTCGACTTCGGCGACCGTCTGGACAAAGCTGGCATCACACTCTGGGGTCGCTATGTTCTCGTCCCGGGGCTCACCGACAGTGACGCATCCATCGAGGGGATCGCGGATATCGCGTCGAGATGGACGCATCTGGACCACATCGACATCCTCCCCTTCCACCAGTACGGGCGTGACAAGTGGCATGAGCTCGGCCTGCTCTACCAGCTTGAGGACACCCCGGAACCCACCAAGGCTGAGGTCGCGCGGGCGAGGTCCATGTTCGAAGAGCGCGGCATCGCGGTGAAAACCTACTGAGGCAGCGGTATTCCTACGCGCCACGGCGCGTGCTGGGGTGTGCGTGTCGCGATAGCGCACCTCTCACTCTCACAATTCACAGCTGAGCCATCCGAGATTCACACCTGGGCAACCGTGCCGTCACCTGAGGACGTTGTCATTGTGGCGAACACTTCCTCACTCTCGTCATAAGGAGCAGAAAGCATGGCCACAATGCATGCATGCGGCGCAGCGGTTCGCATGCGCAGGTTCACAAGCCTCGGGCTTGCAGGAATTCTCATTGCAGGACTGGGCGGCGGGATGCTGGCGCAGCCGGCACTTGCCGACACGTCTTCCCCTACCGGCACGGGTGATGCTGCCCGTAATGACGGCCTCGACATGACAGAGGCGATCCGGGACAGCATCGTCGATTCGGGTGCGAAGAACGTCATCCTCCTGATCGGAGATGGTATGGGGGACTCCGAGATCACGGTGGCACGTAACTATGAGAAGGGCGCGGGAGGCGAATTCGAGGGCCTGGACGCGCTGCCGCTGACCGGTCAGTACACCACCTACTCCGTGAACACGGACGGCTCCATTCAATACGTCACCGATTCGGCTGCCTCGGGCACGGGCTGGTCGACTGGAACGAAGACGTACAACGGCGCTATCGGTGTTGACGTCAACGGGGATGCGGTGAACTCCCTCCTGGAATACGCGAAGGCGAACGGGAAGAAGACGGGCAACGTTTCGACGGCGGAAATCGAAGATGCCACTCCTGCAGCGGAGATCGCCCCGTGACGAATCGCAAGTGTTACGGCCCAGAGGCTACGAGCGCGACGTGTCCGACAAACGCCCTCGAAAATGGCGGGGCGGGTTCGATCGCGGAGCAACTGCTGGACGTGCGCGCCGACGTGACACTGGGGGGCGGGGCGGCGACGTTCGAGGAGACAGCCACGGCAGGCGCGTACGAGGGGATGACCCTGTGGGAGCAGGCCGAGGCGCGCGGCTACCAGACGGTGACCACCGCTGAGGAGTTGTCCGCGGTGACCGAGGCTGATGCCGAGTCCCCAGTGCTCGGGTTGTTCACCTCGGGGAACTTCCCGACGCGGTATGCCGCTGCGTATGCCACGGACGGTGGCGCGAGCGGCGACGCGGTCACGTGCGAGGCGAACTCTGAGCGTCTCGATGAGGACCTTTCTCTGGCCAACCTGACAGAGAAGGCCATCTCCCTGCTCGACAACGAGGAGGGGTTCTTCTTGCAGGTCGAGGGCGCTTCAATCGACAAGCGTGACCACGCCGCAGACGCATGCGGACAGATCGGCGAGACCGCGGATTTGGATGAGGCGGTGCAGGCAGCCCTCGAATTTGCCGAGGCAGATGGCGAGACACTCGTGATTGTGACGGCAGACCACGCCCACACCAGCCAGATCGTCAGCTCGGATACACCTGGCCTGACCATCAAGCTCCTCACTGCGGACGGTGACCCGATGATTGTCTCCTA
>DGEZ01000149.1:3188-3734 GCA_002391425.1 Micrococcales bacterium UBA3913
GCGCTGACGCTCACAGATACGGAAGTGCCTGATTCTGCAGATGCTGCGGCGTCCTTGACGGGATTGAACGGCGACTGGGTAGCGGACGTTTCCATTGATGGAACGAGCGTGGGCCAGGTAGATGTGCTTCACGGCTCGGCCACGTATTCACTGGAGACGGGGCTCGCGTTGGGCGAGCACACGGTGACGTTGAGCGGGCGTCAGACGGGTACGACAGTGAGCACGGTCCTCACTGTGTCGGAGACCGCGGTTGTGGATGAGCCCGTTTCGTCCAGTGCGGCTGCAGCTGCCATCGGGGGCAATGACGCGGGGACGGGTGCTGGCTCGGTGTTGCAGAACTCCAGCGCATCCCTCGTTGCGACGGGGGCGATCGTGGGTGTCCTGCTCATGGTTGCCGGGGTGATTCTCGTGCTTGCTCGTCGCCGTCGGCTCGGCCTCGGGCGCTGAAGAATACCCGAATAATCTGATACGGCCTGTGCCCGGACCTCGCGGTCCGGGCACAGGTGTTCTGTCACAGGTGGTGAGAGCCCACTGGGGGCAGCACCA
>DGEZ01000149.1:3986-5829 GCA_002391425.1 Micrococcales bacterium UBA3913
GTGAACACGGATACGGATGTGTGCGTGCTGTCTGGGGCCACGTGGCGCGCTCGGGAGGCGGAGCACGCACGCCGGGCTGATGCTGCCACGGCACAGTGGCGGGCGCGCCGTCGCACGCACGAACCCGACCCCACCGAGGACTTCCTGTACACGTACTACCCGACGAAGCCCTCGCTGCTGCGTCGGTGGCACCCGGGTGCAGCCGTGGTCCTCGAGGATGCGGCGCACGAGCCGCGCGCATCCTGGACGTGGTATCGGTGTGATGCGGACGGGTCCGTGCGCGTCAATGTGGGTGCCTACCTGGCCGAGCGCGGTGCGACCGTGGATTTCGTGGCCGAGTTCTTCCAACGCACCCTGGCGGCGCGTCCGGCCCTCGGCTGCTGGGGGATGCACGAGTGGGCGATGGTGTACCGGCAGGCCCCGGGGACACACCGGCATCCGATCCCGCTGCGCCTAGGAGAGGCGGCCACGGACCGCGTCGTTGAGGCGACGCCACTGATGTGCACGCACTTCGACGCGTTCCGTTTCTTCACTCCGGGGGCCCGGCCGCTTAATGCCCGGCAGCTCACCCGAGAGGGTCAGCCGGCAGCCGACCAGCCCGGGTGCCTGCACGCGAATATGGATGTATACAAATGGGCGAGCAAGCTCGGGCCGCTCATCCCTGGCGAGCTGTTGCTCGACACGTTCGACCTGGCACGTCGGATCCGGGTGGTGGATATGCGCGCCTCCCCCTACGACGTCCGTGTGCTCGGACTCGACCCCATCCCGGTGGAAACCCCCGAGGGCAGACACGACTATGCGCAGCTGCAGCAGGGGTTCGCCACAGAGGCGCAGAAACTGCGCACCCGCGTGCTGGGTGCAATCGAGCGGGCGCGGGCCGTCGCCGGGTGACGTACCACGTTGTCCTGACCGCCCGGAGTTGTCCTGACCGCCCGGAGTTCTCATTGGGCGGGCGACGACGGGGACGCCCCACTCGGCTGAAAGAACGGCGCCGACAATATCCTCCTCATTGGTCACTATGTGCTGTATAGTCAGTGTGTGCTGACTATTACGAATCGCCTGGATGCGATGCATCGCCTCGGACGCGCCATGGCGGACGCGACCCGCTCGCGCATCCTGCTCACCTTGCTCGACGGCCCCGGGTACCCCGCCCAATTGGCGCGCGAACTCGGGCTCACCCGCACCAACGTGTCGAACCACCTGGCCTGCCTGCGTGGATGCGGCATCGTCGTCGCCGAGCCAGAGGGTCGCCGCACCCGCTACGAGATCGCCGACCCCCACCTGACCGCGGCCCTGCGGGCACTCCTGGATGCCACGCTGGCGGTCGACAACGGTGTCGAGTGTCTTGACGTGGAGTGCAGCGTTCCGGGCTGCTGCGAGGAGGTCTCCGAATGAGCCCCCACACCGCTCCCCGCACGATCACGGCTGAGCGCGCCGCCGTTCTGCGGCGTCGCATCCGCTTCATCGTGGGGTTCACAATCTCGTGGAACATCATCGAGGCCGTCGTGGCAGTCAGCGCCGGTGCCGTCGCATCATCCGCCGCCCTGGTGGGGTTCGGGCTCGACTCCGTGGTCGAAGTGCTCTCCGCTGTCGCCGTCGCCTGGCAGTTCGCTGCCGACGATCCGGAACGTCGGGAGAAGGTCGCACTCCGGTTGATCGCAATCTCGTTCTTCGCTCTCGCCGCCTACATCAGTGTCGAGGCGGTGCTGTCGCTGATCGGGATGCGCGAGCCCGACCACTCACCCGTCGGCATCGCCATCGCCGCGCTGAGCCTCGCGGTGATGCCGGTGGTCAGCTGGGTCGAGCGCACGACCGGACGCGAGCTGGGCTCCGCCTCGGCGGT
>DGEZ01000003.1 GCA_002391425.1 Micrococcales bacterium UBA3913
GAACGTCGTGAGACAGTTCGGTCGCTATCCGCTGCGTGCGTAGGAAATTTGAGAAGATCTGTCTCTAGTACGAGAGGACCGAGACGGACAAACCTCTGGTGTGTCAGTTGTTCTGCCAAGGGCACCGCTGATTAGCTACGTTTGGATCGGATAACCGCTGAAAGCATCTAAGCGGGAAGCCGGCTTCGAGATGAGATTTCCATGCCTTTTAGGCGAGAGGCCCCCAGCTAGAACACTGGGTTGATAGGCCGGATGTGGAAGCAGGGACTAAAGACCTGTGAAGCTGACCGGTACTAATAGGCCGAAAACTTGATACACATTTCTTGACTACTTGTCAGAATGTTCGCGTCCACTTTGTGGTTCTCGATTTACGGTCGGGAATCAGAATCCTTGAGAGGATTCTCGAAACGATAAATCAATAGTGTTTCGGCGGCCATAGCGTGAGGGAAACGCCCGGTCACATTCCGAACCCGGAAGCTAAGCCTCACAGCGCCGATGGTACTGCAGGGGGGACCCTGTGGGAGAGTAGGACACCGCCGGACTTAACGTCAACGTATGGCCACCAGCAATGGTGGCCATACGTGTTTTTGCTGTCCCAAGGAGGGGCCCATGGACGACAACAGTGAGCGACACGATCGACGGTCGCAGTCTGGCCGGTCGGGGAAGCCGGGGCGTCGGCCCCGCCCATCTGGAAGTTCGGAGCGTTCGGGGCGGCAGCAGCGCCCCGAACGCTCCGAACATCCCCATCGGCGGGACGCCTCAGACGCGTCGCGGCGAGGCCGCAGTGGCGGGTCGGGGTTCCGCTCAGGGAGTTCGCGCGCTGGGAGTGAGGAACAGCCTGGGCGCGACGGTGCGCCTCGTGCAGGTTTTCGTGGTTCTCGCTCCGGTTCAGAGTCGCGCGGTGGTCGCCGTGACAGTGCCCCCCGTGGGCGTTCTGGGTCGGGTTTCCACCGAGATTCCTCCGAGGGGCGCTCGGGTTCCGGGTATCCCGGGGACAGGTCCGAAGGCCGTTCCGGCGCAGTGCACCGTCAGAGTAGTTCTGGAGGACGTTCCGGATCAGATTATCGCCGGAACAATTCTGAGGGTCGTTCTTCGTCTGGTTTTCGTCGGGACAGTTCCGAAGGGCGCCGTCCCGGTGGCCGGGGCGGGGGTTCTGGACGTGGGGGCCGGCCCCAGTCGGGGGGGCGTGGCCCTCGAGGAGGGGACAACCGGCGCGGTTTTGCGCCGCGTCGTGACGAGGGGCGCCGGGACGGGGCCTCGCCGACAGCGCGACACGACGACCCGCGCATCCCCGATGAAATTAGGCCGGAAGACCTCGACAAGGCTGCACGTCAGGAACTGAAGACCCTGACGAAGGAGAATGCCGACTGGGTCGCCCGCCACTTAGCCATGGCGGCTCGGCTCATAGACACCGAACCTGCGTTAGCGCATCGCCATGCGCAGGCCGCGTCGCGGAAGGCGGGCCGCGTCGGTGTGGTTCGCGAGACCGTTGGCCTCACCGCGTACGCGACCGGTGATTTCTCGCTCGCCTTGCGGGAGTTACGCACCTTCCGGCGGATCACCGGCTCAAATACACAGGTGCCCATCATGGCCGATTGTGAACGTGCCCTGGGCCGACCTCACGAAGCGCTGGAACTGGCTCGCTCGGTTCCGCTCGAAACGCTTCCCGTGGAGGTTCAAGTTGACCTTGCGATTGTCAAGAGCGGGGCTCGGCTCGACCTCGGGGAGGACGAGGAAGCGTTGGTCGAATTGGAGATCCCGCAGCTGGACCCCAACACCGCATATCGGTACAGTCCGCGGTTGTACCGGGCCTATGCGGAGGTCCTCTCCGGTATGGGGAGGGATGAGGAATCCGCTACCTGGGTGGCACGCGCGGAGGTCGCCGAAGAACTCTTCGGGATTGATGCCGACGGGAACCCGCTCGCTCAGCCGGAGGATGACGTCGAGGTGGTTGAGCTTCCCGACGTGGAGTATGCGGATGCGGAAGGGGAAGCCGACACGGACGCGGAAGAAGTAGTTCCGGTGGATGCAAATACTGAGGCAGCAACCTCAGTGGATGCCGATGCAAATAGTGATGCAGAAGACCCCGTGGGTTCAGATGCGGGGCACCAAGACGTGGAGAAGTGATGATGTCCGTTCCCCCAGCCCGCACCCTCAGCGATGCCTTCGATGTTCTCCTGTTCGACCTGGACGGTGTCATATACATCGGCGCAGACCCCGTACCGTATGCGGTGGACAGTCTCAATGCAGCGAGGGCGGCGGGCAACCGGCTTGGCTTCCTCACCAATAATGCCTCCCGGCGCACGCAAACGGTGGCCGACCATCTGACCCGGCTGGGTATTCGCGGCGTGACCGCAGCTGATGTGGTGTCTTCCCCGGAGGCCGCGGTCCCGCTGCTCGCACAGCGTATCCCCGCGGGGGCAGAGGTCCTCGTCGTCGGCGGGGATGGCCTACGCTGGGAGGTCGAGAATGCGGGGTTCCGGATCACGACCGTGGCCACCCCGGACACCGCCGGGGTCATCCAGGGGTTCACCCCAGAACTCACGTGGAACGACCTGGCTGAGGCCAGTTACGCCATCGAGGCCGGCGCGGTCTGGGTGGGCACGAACGGCGACTGGACCATCCCCCGGGAAAAAGGCGTCGCGCCGGGCAATGGGACGCTTCTGGCCGCAGTGCACACGGCTACCGGAAAATTCCCGGAGGTCGCAGGCAAACCCGAGCGCCCGATTTACGATGTGGCGCGTCGGCGTTTCGCGGCGACGCGGCCGCTGGCGATCGGAGACCGGCTGGACACCGATATTCTCGGGGCCCATCGCGGGGAGATGGACTCCCTCCTCGTCCTCACCGGGGTGGATACCCCGTTGACGGTGCTGCGTGCGGACCCAGACCAACGACCCACGTATATCGCCCGCGACCTGCGTGCCTTGAACGAGTACTATGAACCCGCTGTGCTCAACGGAAACACCGCGGAATGCGGGACTGTCAGCGCTCGGCTAGACCGGGCCATCCTCACCATCACGCACGGGGACGTGCGTAGCGTGGAGGCGTTGCGTGCTGCGTGTGCACTCGTGTGGACCTCGAATGTTCCCCCCACCGCCATTCAGGTTCCGGCTGGTCTTGGCGAAGGAGAATAAGCTGGGGGCATGGCAGACGATATCCCTCAGGACTCTTCGGCAGGAACGCTGTATGACCCCTCGCTGGCGCGGATAGCTTCTCTGCCAGTACCGGAGCGCGCAGCAGAGTACGAGAAGATCCTTGCCCAGCTCGCTGCCGAGCTGGAGACCACCATCGGGCAGGACACGTTGCGCTGAACATGGCCGACCCAGTTCGACTAGATGTGGCCCTCGTCCAGCGGGAGCGTGCCCGCTCCCGCACACACGCGCAGGAGCTGATCACCGCAGGGCGCGTGCGGGTCGACGGAGTCCCGGTGCGCAAACCAAGTGCGCGCATCCCGGAGCATGCTGTTCTCGAGGTCACCGGTGGGCACGATTACGTCGGCCGCGCCGGAGCGAAACTCGCGGCCGCGGTGCAGGCATGGCCTGGTCTTCGTCTCTCCGGGCAGGTGTGCCTGGACATGGGGGCAAGCACCGGTGGCTTCACGCAGGTGCTGCTCGAAGCGGGTGCATCCCAGGTGTACGCGGTGGATGTGGGCCACGGTCAGCTTGCCGCAGAGGTGCGTGCGGATGCCCGCGTCATCAATGTGGAGGGACTCAACATCAAGGAGCTCGACCTGGAGACGCTGCCGCGCCCCGAGGACGCGCGACGAATCCAGGTTGTGGTTGGAGACTTGTCGTTCATCTCGCTGACCCAGGTGATCCCCGTAGTTGCTGAGCGTACGCGCGCACGTGACGTGGTCGTGCTTGTCAAACCCCAATTCGAAGTCGGGCGGGCGCACCTGGGACCCGGCGGCGTCGTGACGGACCCCAGAATGTGGAAATACGCCATCGACCAGGTGTCCGATTCGGGACGCGCACACGGACTTGCGCCCTGCCGGGTGATGCCATCTCCCCAGGCAGGCAGATACGGGAACAGAGAGTTCCTGCTGTGGATGAGCCGCACGATGCGCCCGGATCGGGGAGAATGGGACGAGGAGATTCATGGCGCCCTGGAACGGGCACGCCGGTTAGCAGAAGGAGCAGCACCGTGACGCAGAGCCCCCGACGCATGCTGCTCGTGACGAATACGCGCAGAGACGAGGCGATTGCCGCAGCGCGGGAGACTGCCCAACTGCTAGGCAACTTCGGCATCGTGGCCATGGTCAGCGACCAAGACCTTGACGGCCTCAGCTCTGCGGCTTTTCCCCTGAACAAGGTCGAAATCTTTGACGAGAAAAAAGCCCAGGACGTTGAACTGGTTATCGTGCTCGGCGGTGACGGCACGATTCTGCGTGCGGCGCACCTGGTGCGTGCCGCGAGTGTCCCGGTATTCGGCATCAACCTCGGCCACGTAGGCTTCCTCGCCGAGGCGGAACGCGCAGACCTGGTGGAGACGGTGACTGCCCTTGCCCAGGGAGGCTATGAGATCGAAGAGCGAGTCGCACTGACGGTCGATGTTGTGCTCAACGGCGAGACCACATTCCACTCCTGGGCGCTCAACGAGGTTACCGTGGAGAAGTCACCGCCGTCGAGCATGATCGGGTTACGGTTACGCATCGATGACCACGACCTGACCAGCTTTGCAGCGGACGGAATCATCGTCGGCACTCCGACGGGGTCAACCGCATACTCCTTCTCCGCTGGCGGACCGATCGTCTGGCCCGAGATAGACGCGCTCCTGGTGACACCCCTGAACGCACACGCGTTGTTCGCGCGGCCTATGGTGATCCCGGCCAACTCCGAGGTGGCTGTCGTTGTCGATGACACGATCACCCCTGGCAAAGCGATGGTGTGGTGTGACTCCGCGCGTAGCGGTGCCGCTCCGTCTGGTTCCGTCGTCCGAGTGCGGCGCAGCCCCGCCCCGATGAGGATCGCACGACTGCGCAAAGTGCCCTTCGCCGAGCGCCTGGTGCGCAAGTTCAATCTCCCTTCGGAGAGCTGGAGGAACAGGTGATCACGCACCTGCACATCACCGACCTCGGGGTGATCGCCGGGGCGAATGTGGAGTTTTCCCCCGGTTTCACCGCGGTGACCGGGGAAACGGGCGCAGGCAAGACAATGGTCATCACGGCGCTCGGACTGGTGCTCGGCGAGCGGGCCGAGCAGTCCGCAGTCCGGGCCGGAGCACAGCGTGCCATCGCGGAAGCAGTATTCGACGTGTCCGGGGCGCCGGAAGCTAAACACACCGCACGCGACCTAGACGCGGAGATCGATGACGACGAGCTGATCGTGTCGCGCCGCGTCAACCAGGACGGGCGCAGCCGAGCAACGGTCGGCGGGCGGGCCGTCCCCATCGGCGCGCTCGGAGAACTCGGACACCAGCTGGTCGCCATCCACGGGCAGAACGATCAGATCCGGCTTGCCAGCGCACAGGCACAATGCGAACTCATCGACAACTACGCCGGGAATGCTGAGCTACTGGCCCGGTACCGGAACGCCTTCGACCGCCGGAGGGCCGCGCAGGCGAAACTGCGCGACTTCGACGAAGGCCGCCAGGAGCGCCTCGCGCGAGCCGAGCAGCTGCGCAGCGATCTCGAGGCGATCGCCCGGGTGTCCCCCGTCAGCGGAGAAGACGCGGAATTGGAGCAGCGCATCACCCGGCTGTCCCACGCCGAGGCGATTCGGGAGGCGGTGGCGCTCGCCGCCACAGCACTGGCGGACGGCACCGGGGAGATCCCCGACGCGATCGGACTCGTGGAAACGGCACGCAAGAGCACAGAGCAAGCCGCCAGTATGGACTCCACCCTGGATGCGGTGGCCACAGCCCTGAGGGACGCCCGCTACGCCCTCGAGGAAGCCAGTTCAGAGCTGACCCGCTACGCGGACGACTTCGACAGTGCAGGACCCGAGGCCCTCGCCCAGGCACAGGATAGGCTCGCCGAGTTGCGCAGGCTGTGCCGAGCGTACGGGCCGACACTCGACGACGTCCTCGCCTTCGACACGGCAGGGATCGCCGAGCTCACCGAGCTAGAAGCGGACGACGATACCGGGGCGCGGCTGCGAGCCATCCTGGAACAGGCAGAGACCGAGCTGGCAGCGCTCGCTGCACAGCTGACGCAGACTCGCACAGCAGCGGCGCAGGAGCTCACGCAGCGCGCTACCGCAGAGCTCGCAGCGCTGGCGATGCCCCACGCCGTGTTGCACGCGGAGGTAAGCCCGCTGGGCGAGTACAGCGCAACGGGCAGAGACCGTGTCGAATTCCTCTTATCCTCGCAGCCCGGGCAACAGCCGCGCTCACTGCTCAAGGGGGCCTCAGGAGGAGAACTGTCCCGGATCATGCTCGCGATCGAGGTGGTGGTCGCCGCGAAAGATAGCGTCCCCACATACATCTTCGACGAGGTGGATGCCGGAATCGGCGGGGCGGCCGCCATCGAGGTAGGGAAACGGCTCGCCCGACTGGCTCGACACGCCCAGGTGATCGTCGTGACCCACCTGGCACAGGTCGCCTCCTTCGCGCACCAGCACCTGGTGGTGCACAAGGACTCCGACGGCCAGTACACCGAGAGTTCCGTCCGCGTCGTTGCTGGTGCGCAGCGCGACAGGGAACTGGCGCGCATGCTCTCCGGGCTGGACACCTCGCCGACTGCTCTGGCCCATGCCCGCGAACTGCTCGAGATGGCACGCGCCATCAACGCTGAATAATCGCTCCCACTGGGATAGGATGGAGTTCCATGGCAGACGCGCACGGGACGAAGACCACCAAGCATATTTTCGTAACTGGGGGTGTGGTCTCGTCACTGGGCAAGGGCCTCACCGCAGCCAGTTTGGGCAACCTGTTGACCGCACGCGGTGTCCACGTCGTGATGCAGAAACTCGACCCATACCTCAACGTGGATCCGGGCACGATGAACCCCTTCCAGCACGGCGAAGTGTTCGTCACCGATGACGGCGCGGAGACCGACCTAGATATCGGGCACTACGAACGCTTCCTGAACATTCGGCTGAGCCAGAAGGCAAACGTCACCACCGGGCAGGTCCTGTCTCTTATACACATCT
>DGEZ01000056.1:0-15959 GCA_002391425.1 Micrococcales bacterium UBA3913
TTCCAGCTCCCGAACCGATCGGGGAGGTCTCGCCACGCCGATCCCGTGCGGAACCGCCACGCGGTCGCCTCGACCACTGTGCGCCGATCCACCGGAGGACGGCCCCGTGTCCTCACCGGCGGGAACACGTCCCGGATCAGCTCCCAGACCTCGTCCGTGATGACATCTCGCGACACGACTCAAGAATCACCCAAAGGCTCCACACCCACATTTAGCAACACGGCCTAGATCGTCAGCAACCAGAAGCTCGCAGAAGTGACGAAGGAATAGTCCTCGCACGCGATACAGACTGCACTCCGGGAACATTCGGCGAATTGGAGCCCCGTCAGCTGCGAACGCCAAGACGGAGCCGTCATTACCACGCTCGATCTCAACGATCACCTCGTCTTCGGTTGCCGACTGAGTCCAGTCTCCGTGTTGCGCGATGCAACGTCCCCTATCTGGATGCTTCGCGGCCAGCAGCCCGCCGCACCCGCCTCGGCCACGGTGCCAGCGTCGCCATCCGGTAGCGCAGCCACAGGTCGACGAGCACTGCCTGGTCGGTCACGATCTGCACAGCCTGTCGCGTCGTCTGATCCCACGTATGACGTGGTCGGAGCCCGGCGCCGTCGAGGTACGCGGCGATCGTCGCTCCGGCGTAGGGCCGGAGAGCGAGCGCTTCGGACAGTTCACCGCGCACGTCGATCAGGTGCTCACGGAGTGTGTGCTGCATCCAGTGGGGCCATCGATGCGCCGTGGAGTCGTCCTCCAGTTGGGCGATGATGACGTACGGATCACGGCGGCAGTCTTCACACGGACGGTCGTCCGCGAACATCGGACGGCGAGCCTGATGGGCTGCGCTGTCACGCCACGACTGCAGCGCCCGGTTCAGCTTCTCGTCCCAGGACGGGTATGGCTCGGCGTTCATCAGTAGGCAGACGTCGCGATGTAGTTCGGCTCCAGCACCACCGTCTTAGGCAGCGTCCCCGGGTCGAAGCGCCGGCTCAGTTCGATTCGCTCCTCCAGTTCCGGTGTGAGCCAGGAGTGCAGCTCCAGCGGGTAACCCATCCAGAACAGCCGCTTCACGACGGGCCTGTACCAGCAGGCCACCCGCGTCTGTCCCTCGAAGATGGTGAACTCGGCTCGTCACAACGGCCGCAATCGCAGGCTCCCGGAAGGCATCAGCGCCCGCGGCCGGATGCTTCCATAAACCCCTCCGAAAAGGACAACAGAAACGACGAAGCCCAGGTGAGAAACCTTCTCTCACCTGGGCTTCTCTGTCGGGCTGACAGGATTTGAACCTGCGACCCCCTGACCCCCAGTCAGGTGCGCTACCAAGCTGCGCCACAGCCCGAAGCCGCCGCATTCGCGACAACTCAAGATATCTTACATGCTTTCCACGACCGCCGCGCAGACCAGCATTCCCAGTCAGGGGATCTAAGCTGAACACCATGGCAGCAGCATCGGGAACAACATATGTCGCACGCGGCATATACGGCCATCCTGGGGCGACCGCCCTCACCATTGCACCCGACGGGCGCATCCAGGCCATCGGCAGCACTCCCCCAGACGACACCACGATCGACAGACGCTGGGCAGAGGCCTGGCTCTACCCCGGCTTCATCGAGGCGCACAGCCACCCCGACACCGGCTGGCTGTGGGGC
Source organism: Micrococcales bacterium UBA3913 (assembly GCA_002391425.1). Lineage (GTDB taxonomy): Bacteria > Actinomycetota > Actinomycetes > Actinomycetales > Microbacteriaceae > UBA3913. Next base: position 1,644 of record DGEZ01000056.1, read on the forward strand.
GCCGGAGCATACCTCGGCGCGATCGAGCGCCGCACCCCCGGTGGCGGCACCGACGCAGGATGCCACAGTATCGAGCAGGTCCTCTCCCGACTCCAGGCTGCGCGCGACAGCACCGACGAGACCACGCCCATCCTCGCCTGGGGATACGACCCCTGGCACGTTGAAGGCAGCCCCCTCGACCGGCGCACCCTCGACCAGGTCAGCGCCACCCGGCCCGTGTTCGTGCTGCATGCCAGCCAGCACGTGGTCAGCGTCAACAGCGCCGTCATCGCCATGGACGCGCTCGACACCAACCCCACCCCCGGCATCCAGCGCGACCCAGCAGGCAAGCCCACCGGCATTCTGGCCGAGCCCGAGGCGATCCTCGCCACCGCGATCGCGCGAGCCGCCCTCGCCGGCGAATTCCAGCCCAGCGCCCTGCAACAATTCGGCGTCGAGGCCAGCCACGCAGGGTACACGACCGCCACCGACCTCGACACGACAGCGCTGCTCCGCCCCGACAGCGCCGACGCGTACGCCAGCACCGTGAACGCCCCCGAGTTTCCCGTGCGCCTGGCCGCGTTCTGCCACATCGACACGAGCAGCGAGCAGCAACTGGCCGCGAGCATTCAGGCCGCCCGCAACGCGCGCCAGCTGGGCACAGCCAAACTGCGCACCGGATTCGCGAAGCTCTTCCTCGATGGCTCCATCCAGGCCGAGACCGCGAAACTGACCCACCCCTACCTTGACGCCGGCACCGGGCAGTGGCTCACCGAACCCGCACGCTTCGCAAGTATCCTGGCAGAACTCGACACCGCCGGGCTCACCGTGCACACGCACGGCAACGGGGATGCAGCCGCCCGCGCCTTCGCCGACGCGCTGAACGCCCTACCCCTACCCGCAGGCCACCAGTACCAGCGGCACGCCCTCACCCACGCGCAGCTCGCCGACGACGCCACGCTCACGCGCATCCGCGACGCCGGTGGCACCGTGAGCTTCCTGATCAACCACATTCGCTGGTGGGGGGATGCGGAGGCCGACCACATCCTAGGAGCAGAGCGCGCCGCCCGGCTCGACCCCGCGGCCAGCGCCGAGCGACTGGGCCTGGCCTACAGCCTGCACTCCGACAGCCCGGTCACCCCCATCGACCCCCTCGAGCTGATCGCCAACGCGATCGACCGGCGCACCGAGAGCGGACGCGCGCTCGGCCCCGACCAGCGCATCACCGCGAGCCAGGCCATCAACGCGATCACCCGCAGCGCCGCCTGGCAGCTCGGTATGGAGAGCGAGGTGGGCGAGTTGGCCCTCGGGATGCGCGCAGACGTCACCGCCGCCGACCGCAACCTGACCGCGTGCCGCGCCGGCGACGAGGTGCGCGCCGCCCGCATCCTGGGGACCATGCTCGACGGAACGCCCACAAGCACCCTCTAAGGCGGACAGCGGACGCACACGGACAACGCGAAAAGCCCCCTGCCACGGCCCCCGCCCCAGCACCCGAGTGAGGGCTCGCTACATCTCCCCCTGCGCGACCACCCCGGCGGCCTCATCCACGGCCTCGTCGCTGAATGCGTCGCGCGGCACAAACAGCAGCATCACGAAGCCCACCAACGCCGTCACACCGCAGATTCCCCACACCCACAGGTAGGCGGACAGCGACGATGATGCCCCCGACGAGGCGATCGTGCCCGAGTGCAGGATCATGCCGAAGATCGCTGAGGCGAACGCGCCACCCAGCGTCTTCGTCGTGTTCGTCAGCCCCGAGGCGATCCCCGACTAGCCGCGCGGGGCGGCCGCCGCCGCGAACGAGGGCAGTGCCGCGATCATCCCGCCCGAACCGATGCCCGAGATGTAGAGCGCGAGCATGACCTCCAGCGTGGTGTCGTGTAGCGGCAGGAACAACAGGAAGCCCACCGCGTTGATCAGGGCGAACACGGTGATGCCCACCCGGGGAGAGACCCGCTTCGAGACCACGGGAAGCAGCAGCGCGCCCACCATGATCGAGATCAGGTAACCGCCGGTGATGTACGAGATCGGCCCCGGCGCGAGGCCCAGTCCGAAGCCCGTCTCAGCGGGATCGGTGGCAGCGAAGGTGGACAGCGGAATCTGCCCGCCCAGCAGGCTCACCCCACCGAACAGCGCGGTCGCCTGGATCGGCCACATCGTGGGCTTGCGCAGCATGTCAAGGTCGATCGCTGGGTCCTTCCGGCCGCGCACGTGACGGTAGAACGGCACCAGCAGGGCGAAGCCTGCGGCCATGATCAGCCAGGCCCACCAGGCGTCGAGCCCGTTCAGGCGCAGGAACGACAGGCTTGAGGTCAGGGCGAGCAGGGCGAGTGCCAGCAGGGCGAAGCCGCCCGCATCCACGCTCGTCGCGTCCGACTCCGGTTCCGACTCGCGCACGAACAGAGCAATCACCACGAAGCACAGGGTCACCGCAACAGCGGGCACCGCCAGCGTGGCAGTCACGCTTCCCCCGAAAGACTCGAAGAACACGGCGCCGGTGAGGGCGCCCACGATGGCACCAAACTCCAGCGCGACGATCAGGTACCCGGCGGCGCGCCGGGTCTGGGACGCCGCCTGCCCGGACCTCCTGCCCTTGTCCATGATCAGTGCCACCTCAAGCGGTAGCCACACCACGTAGAAGCCCTGCAGCGCGAAGGTGATCAGGTACAGGGCAAAGTTCCCCGAGAAGGCGATCCCCCACGTCGCCAACGCGGTCAGCGCCGTGGAGATGAGCAGCACCCTCTTGTGCCCGTACAGATCCCCCATGCGGGCGAGCACGGGCACAGCCAGCGCCGACAGGAGCAGCTGTGCGGCTTCGAACCAGTTGTAGTCGGCATGAGAAATGCCCAAGTGGTCACAGATTTGGCTGATGAGGGGAATGTAGTAGCCCTGCAAGATACCGCTGGTGAGTTCCACGAACAGGAACGCTCCAAGCAGGCCGAGCGTCACCCGCCCCACGGAACCCGCCCGCGATCTGGTAGCCGACCTGGATGTTGGGGTGGAGGTCTGTTCGGACGTCATTCGAGGAGTCTAGGGATGCCGTATTTCGCACCCGTTACGTCTCACGCGTTCGCCCTGCCGCCTCGATGCGGGTGAGCACGGCGGTCGCCGTCGAGGAGTCGATGATGAGGTCCGTGGCCACCCCGGCGCGCAGCGCCCCCACGATCGCGGGCACTTTCGTGTCCCCGGCGACCACGCACACGCGGCGCGGGATCGCGCGCAGTTCCTGGGGTGTGGGTCCGGTGGCGCGTGCATTCATGGCGATGTCGGCGTAGGAGCCGTCCTCCCGGATCAGCACGGTGCACACATCCCCGACCACGCCCTGGGTGGACAACGCGGACAGGTCCGCCGCGTCCAGGTATCCGGCGTTGTACACGTGGGATGCGGTGCCGCCGGTTAGCCCGCCGACACCGAAGAGTGCCAGCGTGCAGGTGCGCTGCTGCGCGAGCACGTTACGCACGGAACGCTCCCGCCACATCGCTGCCCGCGTCTCCGCGAAGTCGAAGAAGGCGGGGACGGAAAAGAACGTGCATTCGGCGTCGAGGGCGTCGGCGATTCGGGCGACGATCGCGGAGGCATAGGGGATGCCGGTGGTCCACGAGTTCGCCGCCCCGTTGAGCTGGACGACGCGCAGGCCGGCGACCGGCTGCGGGTTCAGGTGGGTGGCGACCTGGAAGATGGTGGTCCCCCACGCCACCCCGAGGGTCATACCGGGGGCGACCCAGTCCCCCAGGCACCGCGCCGCGACCCGGGCCACCGCATCCATCCGCTGTTGGTCGCTCTGCCCTCTCGGCATGTCCACCACGCGGGCAGTCACCCCGAACAGTTCGTTGAGCCGCAGCGCCAACCCAGTGGATGCGGAGCCGGTGCGTGCCAGGGAGATCCGCACGATGCCGGATTCTCGCGCCTCGGTGAGCAGGCGCGAGATGGTGGAGCGGGACACCCCAATGGTCGCCGCGATCGACTCCATCGTCTCGTCGGCGCCGTAGTACAGCTGAGCTACCCGGTACAGGAGCTCGTCACGATTGTCCCCCATCACGGACATCTTATGCACATTCGTGCAATTTCTTGCAACTCTTCTCACATTCTTTTTAGATGGTCCACAACACCTCATCAACGATGATCAGGAGGCCGGCAGTGCCCACGACTCGACTCACCGCAGAAACCCGCCAGCAGGCGCTGGAGCAGATGGAGCGCGAAGAGCTGGACGTCCTCGTCGTCGGAGGCGGGGTAACCGGGGCCGGGATCGCCCTGGATGCGGCGACGCGCGGCCTGAACGTCGGCATCATCGAGGCGCAGGACTGGTCCAGCGGAACCTCGTCCCGTTCCTCCAAGCTCGTGCACGGTGGCCTGCGCTACCTGTACAACCTCGACGTCAAACTCGTCGCCGAGGCCCTCCACGAACGCGGACTGCTGTTGAGCACCATCGCGCCACACCTGGTGCGCCCGCAGGCCTTCCTCTGGCCGCTGAAAACACCCGTGTTGGAGCGCGGATATTCCGCGGTGGGCATCGGCCTGTACGATGCTCTCGCGTTCCTCGGCTCACGGGGCCACAAGACGTTGCCATTTCAGAAGCACCTGAGCAAGCGGGCCACCCTTAAGGCGTTCCCGGATGTGAATGCCGAGTCGGTTGTCGGGTCGATTCGGTTCTTCGACTCGCGGGTCGACGACTCCCGCCTCGTGATCACCCTGGTCCGCACCGCAGCGCGATACGGTGCCCTCGCGGCGAGCCGCACCGAAGTGACCGACCTGACCAGGGATGCGCGGGGCCGTGTCACCGGGGCGATCGCCACGGATTTGGAGACCGGCACGGAGCACAGCATCCGAGCACGCGAGACGATCCTCGCCACGGGGGTCTGGACGGAGGAAACCCAGCGTCTGTCCGGCGGCAGCGGGGGCCTGCGCGTGCTCGCCTCCAAGGGGGTGCACATCGTGGTACCCCGGGATCGCATCGCCGGAACCACTGGACTGTTTCTGCGTACGGAGAAGTCCGTCCTGTTCATCATCCCCTGGCCCGACTACTGGATCATCGGGACCACCGACACGGCCTGGCACGAAGACCTGCAGCATCCCACCGCCACCCGGGCCGACATCGACTACATACTCGACCACGCGAACGCGGCCCTCACCTCGAACCTCACCCGCGACGACATCATCGGTGTGTACGCGGGCCTGCGCCCCCTGCTACAGCCCGGCACCCTGGATGAGTCGAAGTCGACCAAGGTCTCCCGCGAGCACACCGTCACCCGCCCCGCCGAGGGTCTCACCTCGATCGCCGGCGGCAAACTCACCACCTACCGGGTGATGGCCCAGGATGCGGTCGACTTCGTTCTGGGCGAGAAGGCACACTCCCTCCCAAGCGTCACCGAGCGCACCCCGCTGGTCGGGGCGGACGGGTATACCGCCACACGGGCCCGCACCCAGCACATCGCCGCCCACTATGGGTGGGATGCGCACCGGGTAACGCACCTGCTGCACCGCTACGGCAGCGCCATCGACGAGCTCACCGCCCTGGTCGACGACGACCCCAGCCTGGGCCTGCCCCTGGCGGCGGCGCCACGCTACCTGCGCGCCGAGGTTGTCTACGCGGTCACCCACGAGGGGGCGCTCCACCTGGAGGACATTCTCCTGCACCGCATCCGGCTACACTTCGAGCAGAGCGACCACGGGGTCTCCGCCCTCGACGAAATCGGCACGCTCGTCGCTGACCTGCTTGGGCTCGACACGGCCGCTCTCGACCAGGAGAAAGAGAACTATCGGCAGGCGATGGCAGCGCAGGACGCGGCCGAGCAGGTCGATACGGATGAGCAGGCCAGTGCGGTGCGCAACGATGCGCCCGACCTGCTCCCGCTCGAGCCGCTCGCTCACTGACGGCTCGGCACCCACATGGCGGCCCAATGGCGGGTCGCTCCACACAGAAAGGAACATCCGTGAATCTCGGAGACATCTTCCTGAGCGAAATGGTGGGCACCGCCCTCCTGCTCCTGCTCGGCGCTGGCGTTGTCGCCAACGCGATCCTGCCTCGCACGAAGGGCAACAACGCGGGCTGGCTGGCCATCAACTGGGGATGGGGGTTGGCCGTGTTCGCCGGCGTGCTCGTGTCCTACAAGTCGGGGGCGCACCTGAACCCCGCAGTCACTCTCGGCATCGCCGTCAGCGGCGCCGACGAGTTCGTTGCAGGGGTGCCCGTGGATGCCGCCTCCATCAGCGTGTACATGCTCGCCCAGCTGCTCGGAGCGTTCATCGGAGCGGTGCTGGCCTGGCTGACGTACAAGAAGCACTTCGACCAGGAGGCCCCAGCAGGGGTCAAGCTCGGCGTGTTCTCGACTGGTCCCGAGATCCGCAGCTACTTCTGGAACCTGGTCACCGAGATCGTTGGCACCTTCGTGCTCGTTTACGTGGTGCTCTCGATCGGCCCCGCCGGTGAGGCCTCCGGGCTGGCCAGCGTCAACCTCGGCTGGCTGGGCGCCCTCGGGGTCGCCCTGCTCGTCGTCGGTATCGGGGTTTCCCTGGGCGGCCCCACCGGGTACGCGATCAACCCGGCCCGTGACCTCGGCCCGCGGATTGCCCACGCGATCCTGCCCATCCCCGGGAAGGGCAGCTCCGACTGGGCGTACGCGTGGGTTCCCGTGATCGGCCCCCTGATCGGCGGCGTCGCGGCGGGCCTGCTCGCGCCCCTGACCTTCTAGCACCGGGGTGGATGCGGGGGCATCCACCCCACCAGAACCTCACGATGACGTGACGAAAGGACAACCATGACTGAGAAGAAGTACGTAATCGCCATCGACCAGGGCACCACCTCCTCGCGCGCGATCCTGTTCGACCACGCCGGGCAGATCGTCTCTGTCGGGCAGCTCGAGCACGAGCAGATCTTCCCGCGCGCAGGCTGGGTCGAGCACAACCCGATCGAAATCTGGTCGAACATCCGCGAGGCTGTCGGGCAGGCACTCGCAAAGGCGGGCACGAACAGGCACGAGGTCGCCGCGATCGGCATCACGAACCAGCGTGAGACCACGGTCGTGTGGGACCGCACCACCGGCGAACCCGTGTACAACGCGATCGTGTGGCAGGACACCCGCACCGACCGGATCTGTCACGAACTTGCTGGTACAGAGGGCGCCGACCGGTTCAAGGCGCGCGTTGGTCTCCCCCTGGCCACCTACTTTTCGGGGCCGAAAATCCGCTGGATTCTCGACAACGTCGACGGGGCCCGGGAGAAGGCGGAGGCCGGGCAGCTCCTGTTCGGGAACACCGATTCCTGGGTGGTGTGGAACATGACCGGAGGCGTGGACGGGGGCATCCACGTCACGGATGTGACCAACGCCTCACGCACCATGCTCATGGACATTCACACCCTCGAGTGGGATCCGTACATGTGCGAGCAGCTGGGCATCCCCCTGTCGATGCTTCCCGAGATCCGCTCCTCCTCGGAGGTCTACGGGTACGGGCGCAAACAGGGTCTGCTCATCGACACCCCCATCTCGGGGATCCTCGGAGACCAGCAGGCCGCCACCTTCGGCCAGGCCTGTTTCGAGAAGGGGATGGCCAAGAACACGTACGGCACCGGCAACTTCATGCTCATCAATACGGGCACCGAGCTGGTGGCCAGCCAGAATGGCCTGCTGACTACGGTCTGTTACAAGATCGGCGCGCAGCCAGCGGTGTACGCACTGGAGGGTTCGATCGCGGTCACCGGTTCGCTCATCCAGTGGCTGCGCGACAACCTGGGTCTGGTCTCCTCAGCTCCCGAGATTGAGGCGCTCGCCGCGACGGTCCCGGACAACGGCGGTGCCTACTTCGTGCCCGCGTTCTCGGGACTGTTCGCCCCGTATTGGCGTTCGGATGCGCGCGGCGCGCTCGTCGGGCTCACCCGGTTCGTGAACCGAGGGCACATCGCCCGCGCCGCACTCGAGGCGACTGCGTTCCAGACACGCGAGGTGCTCGATGCGATGAACGCCGACTCGGGGGTGGCCCTCACGGAGCTCAAGGTGGATGGCGGGATGACCGCGAATGAGCTGCTCATGCAGTTCCAGGCGGACGTCCTCGGTGTCGACGTTGTTCGCCCGCGCGTCTCGGAGACGACGGCCCTGGGCGCGGCCTACGCGGCGGGGATCGCTGTGGGTTTCTGGGAGGGGGAACAGGACGTCATCGACAACTGGGCTGAGGACAAGCGATGGAGCCCGGCCATGCCCATCGAGGACCGCGAGCGCACCTTCCGTTTGTGGCGCAAGGCGGTGACGAAGACGTTCGACTGGGTGGACGAGGACGTTCTCTGAGGCACCTGTCGACCACCGCCGCGGGTTCGGACGTTGCTGGGGGCGTCCGAACCCGTTCGCGTTGTCGCGGGGAGGTGGCGCGCATCCCGACCGCCTAGACTGGGACGATCATGAAGCCGATGACCGAAGCGATCATACGATCGAGTCTGATCAACGCCGGAGATGATATCGCCGCGCAGATGACGATGCCCGGGCTGCACGAGATTATGTGGGAGTCGCGAGATTTCCTCGGTTGGCGGGATGCGCGAGCCCCGCAACGCGCTTACCTCTGCTACTGGCGCGAACCCCCAGGTGCTACCCGTGTTCGCGCGGACGCCACCAGTGGCGAGGCGACCCCGGTCACCCTCATGCTGCGGGTGCCGAACGGGCGGCCGCGCGCGGATCGGCTAGCAATCTGTGCCCTGTGCGGTACGCAGCAACCAGCGCAGCAGGTTCGTCTCTTCACCGCCCCGAAGTCGGGACCCGCCGGGGAGGCGGGCAGCACCGTGGGCACCTACCTGTGTGACGACTTCAGCTGCTCTCTGACGATTCGGGCCACTCCCGCCCACGAGTTGCAGGCGGATCTCGGCAGCCACATTCAGCGTCGTATCGAACGCCTGCGGGCCCGCCTCGATGGCTTCGCCGGGTACGTCATCTCGTCCGAGTGAGACGTTCCGGAGGCGACGGGGCCGCAGCCGCGCAGGTCCCTTCCCCCACGATCTATCCGTAATACGAGCTACTCACACCCACGAGAGTGGCACTCACCATCATGACCATGAGGATGATCCCGACGATGGCTCCCCCGAAGCCGAAAACGAGGGTGAGGATCCAGGCCAGCGTCTTGTTCTCCTGGTACCCCTCCAGGGGCCTGCCCCACTTGTCCGTCTGATTCCCACAGAGAACGATGAGCAGGTCGACGAGGGCCCAGATGCCGAATCCTCCCCCGGTGAGCAGCTTCGCGACCCCGGTTCCGATCTTGCCCAGGTAGAAGCGGTCGACCCCGAAACTGCCGAGGAACCACGACAGCAGCCATGTCACAACGAAACTCTTCAACGGCTCGAACGGCTGCTGCGCGTACCCCGCCTGCGGGTAAGCGGTGGGATACCCTGCCGGACCCGGTGCGCTCGGGGCACCTCCGTTGTTCCAGGACATGCGTTCTCCTTTTTCTCGGGATGCTCACTGGGCGGACACAGCCCAGCCACTGGACACATTAGCGGAGCTGGCACACCCTCCACCACCAGGTCGGCTGGCGGGGGCGTCTCTGCGGTGGGATGCGGTGGGATGCGGTGAGGCTAGGATCGCCGGACGGCGACCCCCAGGGTGTGGCACTCTCCGGGTTCCAGCCAGACTGTCCCCCCGTGGAGCGCGGCCGGTTCCACGCACACCATGGTGCGCCACTCGTCATCCCCGAAGTCGGCCATCGCGGCAGCCTTCGTGATGTGCGGGTTCCACACCACCCACGAACCGGCCCCCACAGATTCGAGCAGAAGGCTGCCTCCGGTCACCTCGTCGACGAGCGTGACCCGGCTCGGTGCGTCCTCGTATATGCGGTCCACTTCCCCGGCGAACCGGATCGGCTCCTGCTCGACTCGGCTTTCCTGCGTGGCCCCCGAGGCCCGTTCCACGAACGGGGCACCTTCCAGCCCGGAGATGTGCACACGGGTGACGTCCGCGACCCGGTAATAGCTGTGTAACGCTGCTTCGAACCCGATCGCACGCGCGCCGGTGTTCGTCACCTCGAGTCTCGTGTCGAGGGATGCGCCGAATACCGCGGTCAGTCGTGCCGAGAAGCCGACCGCGCCGGACTCGCCGTCCCGCACGCGAAACGCGTGCGCCCACCCCGGGTCGGGTGCGGGCTCAGAGGAGTCGATGCCTACGCTCACGGAGACGGCCCCATCATCGAGACCGGTCGCCTCGAGCATCCTCCAGTTCACCAGCCGCGCCAGGCCGTGGGAGGGGCCTCCTGCGGGGGGCTTATCCGGACCGAACCAGGGGAAACATATGGGGATGCCGCCGCGGATCGCGGTACCCTCGCGAAACACGGCTTCCTCACTCAACCAGATCAGGGAGTCGTCGACCCCCGCCGGGCGCCACGAGGTGACCTGCGCGCCGTGGAGGAAGAGACGCCCGGAGACGGCCTCACTGACAACATCCACGTAGCGCAATCCCCCCGCGTAGGCTCCGGGGACTACGGCGAACGCGCCAGACATCGGGCTACTTCGTCAAACCCAGTGCGGCGAGCTTTTCCGACAGCTCGGGATCCGTCGGCTCGACCTGGACTGTACCGTCCGGGAACTGGATGACGGGGATGTGCGTGCCGCCGGAAATCTCGTGGGCCGTATCGGCGAGCGACGCATCGTGCTCGACGTCGTTGTACACATAGGGAACATCCAGCGAGTCCAGCAGGGCGCGGGACCGGCGGCAGTCGCCACACCATCCGGCACCGTAGAACATGATCTCTGAGGGGGAAGCTGCATCTGTCATGCCACGATCCTAACCCCGTGGATGAACTCTGACACCTGGTGTGCTCGGCGTATCCTGGGGGAATGCCAGAGACTGACCTCGCCAGTGACAACTATGCACCTGTGCACCCGGCCATTGTGGCTGCTATCGCTGAGGTGAACACCGGACATCAACCCTCGTACGGGGCGGACCCGACCACGGTGAAGCTCACCCGGGTGCTGGAAGAGGAGCTGGGGCAGGCCGTCACGGTACTGCCTGCCCTGACGGGAACCGGCGCGAATGTGGTGGGGGTGACTGCGCTCACTCCCCGGTGGGGGGCGGTGGTCACGAGCAGTCATGGTCACATGATCGGCGAGGAGGGTGGCGCCCCCGTGCGTCTCTCCGGCATCCCGCTGCTTCCCGTCCCCTCCGCCAACGGCAAACTGGACGTGGCAGACCTTGAACGCATCGACTGGCACGACGGTTTCGTGCACTCCCCGCAGGCGACCACCCTGAGCATCGCGAACACCACGGAGCTCGGCACCGTATACACCTCGGACGAGATCGCCGCCCTGTGTCGGTGGGCGCATGCCCGGGGGATGCTCGTTCACCTGGATGGGGCACGCATCTTCAACGCCTTGGCCGCTACCGGGGCAAGTCTGGCCGATATGACGGTCCGCGCGGGCGTCGACGTGTTCAGTATCGGGGCGACGAAGACCGGTGCACTGGCGGCCGAGGCGGTCGTGGTGGCGAACCCGAGTGTGACAGGCGCGGACTTCGTGCATAAGTTCCTCATGCAGCTGCCGAGTAAGGCCCGCTTCATCAGCGTTCAGGTGCTCGCCCTGTTTACTGACGAGCTCGGGCTGCGCCTGGCCGCGCACGCGAACGAGATGGCCCGTTCCCTCGCCCAGCAGCTCACCGACCGCGCGCGCGATGGACGCATCCCCGCTCCGGAGTTCACCCAGGAAGTCGAGTCGAATCAGATCTTTCTGCGCCTCCCCGCCGACGTTGCCGCGCGGATGCGCCGCAACGTGCACTTCTACGACTGGGATGCGTCTCGGAGCGAGGTGCGCTGGGTGACCGCGTGGGACACCAGCGTCGAAGACATCTCCGCGTTCGCGGACCTCGTGGAGCGCGCGTACCGCGAGCGCGGCTAGGCGAGACGCCCGACGCCAGCGGCTCGCGGGGATTTCCCCAGCCTCGTCAGTTTTTCGGGCGGAAACTGTGGTGGCGGAACACGACGGGATCTCCGGCGAACCGCTCGGACGCCGCCTTCTCCATGTCGGTCAGGCGACGCGGCAGGCTGTGCCCACCGGGCACCAATGCGATCATGTTCGTGGCTTGAACGTACTTCTGGGTGCGATCCGCATCCCACAGCTCGAACCCCAGTTGTATGGTGGCGCCGACAGCGCGGGTGACCCACACCTCTGCCAGGATCGGCTCCGAACGGTAGGCCACCTGTGCCAGATACTCGATCTCCTGGTGTGCCACGATGATGAACGAGTTTCCTGCGGCCGCTTTCAGTGTGCCGCCCCAATCGGGCTGGTGGAAGAACCGCGTACGCGCCTCCTGGACGAATTCTGCCAGGGCAATGTTGTTGACGTGACCGTACGGGTCGAGGTCCGACCAGCGAATGGATAGCTCCGTCTGCCAGCGCATTGCTACGCCTCCGCTCCGAGCTGCGGGATCAGCTCGCGCAGGAAGGCCGCCGTGTCGGGCCAGCCCGTGACCGCGTGCGTGTCGATGCCCATCGCCTTCACCGGGTAGTCGTTGCCGTCGGGATCGAGCCGGTCTCCGACGAAGAGCATGTCGGCAGCCGGGATGCCGGTGACGTCGATGAGCTTGCGCATCCCGTACGCCTTGTCGATGCCCTGCCTCGTGATATCGATGGATGTTGTGCCGCCAGCATGCACGTCAAGGTCGGGCAGATCCGCCTGAACGGCCTGACGCAGCGCGTTCTTCTTCGCACTGGTGGGGTCCCAGGCCGACTTTGCCTCGATCGGAGCCTGCTGCCCGAGCGCCGAGTAGGTGATCTGCGAGCCACGATCCTCGATAATCGGGCCCCAGGTTTTCTCCGGCCAGAACCCGAGCCGCTTGGCCTGCGTCTCCAGGGAAGCGATCGCCTCCTGTTTCTCCGCATCGGTGAGGTCCTCGGCGTACACGCGCTCCCACTGGCCGTTCCGGAAGCGGTAGTACTGGGTGCCGCAGGTCGGCATGAGGTGGAGACGCTGCACCTGTGCACCCGAGTGAGAACTCACCGGGGCAATGACCTGTTTCGCGAACTGCTCGTACCGCCCTCCGGAGATGATTCCCACGTGCGCGACTTCCAGCAGCCGCGCGACCAGGTCGGCCATCTCCTCCGGCAGCGGCGACTTGGACGGAGCGAGGGTGTCGTCCAGGTCAAAAGCGATGAGCTTCTTCGTCACAGTTTCCTCATTTCACAGCGCGCAGACCCGCTGCGATGCCGGGTTCGTCCGCGGGCATCGCATGGGTGCGAGATATTTGGGACACGAAAAGAGCCGGGATTCCCCGGCTCTCGTCGCCTACAGATCTCAGTCTATTCGCACTCAGCTGCCCGCGGGCACATCCAGGGCTCGGATGTTCTCCGCCTGCAGCCCCTTTGCCCCGCTGACGATGTCAAAGGACACCCGCTGAGCTTCCGTGAGTTTGCGGTACCCCTCGGCCTGAATGGCGGAGTAGTGAGCGAAGACATCCTCTCCTCCCTCATCAGGCTGAATGAAGCCGAATCCCTTATCCGCGTCAAACCATTTCACAGTACCGGTGGCCATCAGATTGTCCTTCTATTTGTCCTTCACAACCCGTAGGTTGTCTCCTGCCGCAATGAACGAACCATTCGAGTCCGGCGATCTGACGCCGAACTGTCCTGCACCGTGCACTACATCAATTCGCCACAACGTTAACGCCCTATTGTGAACACGGCATTACGGAACGAATTCAGAACGAAAAGAATGGAAACATCCTGCCGTACTACCGCCGGCGTTTCTCCCGGATGCGCATGGAAATGGATATAGGCGTTCCGACGAAGCCATACACCTCACGCAACCTCCGGGTGATGAACCGGCGGTAGCCCGGGTCGAGGAACCCAGTCGTAAACAGCACGAACTCGGGTGGCTGGCTCGACGTCTGGGTGCCAAACAGGATCCGTGGCTGTTTCCCGCCGCGCACCGGGTGCGGCTGTGCCTGGGTGAGCTCCTGCAGGAACGCGTTGAACTTGCCCGTCGGAATGCGCGTGTCCCACCCGTCCAGGGCGGCTTCCAGTGCCGGCACGAGTTTCTGCAAGTTACGCCCGGTCTTCGCCGACAGGTTCACCCGTGGAGCCCAGGACACGTGACCGAGATCCTGTTCGATTTCTCGCTCCAGGTAGCGGCGGCGGTCGTCATCGATCAGATCCCATTTGTTGAATGCGAGCACCAGGGCGCGCCCGGCCTCGAGCACCATGTCCACAATGCGCACATCCTGCTCCGAGATCGGTACGGTGACGTCGAAGAGCACCACGGCAACCTCGCTGCGGCTGATCGCGGTGGCCGTGCGCAGCGACGCATAGAAGTCACTCCCCTTCTGCATGTGGACGCGCCTGCGGATCCCCGCGGTGTCCACGAAACGCCACGGACGTCCG
>DGEZ01000056.1:16176-16615 GCA_002391425.1 Micrococcales bacterium UBA3913
CCACGAAACGCCACGGACGTCCGGAAATGACCACCTGCTCATCCACGGGGTCACGCGTCGTACCCGCCATATCGTTGACCACGACGCGCTCGGCCCCGGCGGCCTTATTCAGCAGGCTCGACTTGCCCACATTCGGCCGCCCCACGAGTGCCACCCGGCGCGGACCGATGGCTTGGGGCTGTGCCACCCCGGAAACTTTCGGGAGCACATCCAGGACCGCGTCGAGGAGGTCCCCCGTGCCGCGCCCGTGCAGGCCGCTGACCACGTGCGGCTCCCCGATGCCGAGCCCCCACAGTGCCGCCGCATCCGCCTCCCCTCGGGCATCGTCGACCTTGTTGGCCGCGAGCACCACGGGTTTGTGCGATCGGCGCAGCACCTGGACCATTTGCTCGTCGGAACCGGTCGCGCCCACACCCGCATCTGTCTCTTATACACATCT
>DGEZ01000038.1 GCA_002391425.1 Micrococcales bacterium UBA3913
ACGGCCTGCGGCTTCTCGATCTTGGCGCACACAGGAAGGTGGATGCCCTCTTCGTCCATGATCTCGTGAACCCGCGAGATGTCGTCCGCGCTGCGCACGAACGAGAGCGCAATGAGGTCGGCACCCAATTTGAGGCCCCAGCGCAAGTCGCGCTCGTCCTTCTCGCTCAGAGCAGGAACATTGACCGCGACACCGGGCAGGTTGATGCCCTTATTGTTCGAGACCTTGCCGGGGATGACCACCTCGGTGACGACATCCGTGTCGGTGACTTTCGTGGCCCGCAGGCTCACGTTGCCGTCGTCGATGAGCAGAATATCGCCTGGCTTGACGTCCTCAGGCAACCCCTTGAACGTCGTGGAGCAACGATCCTTCGTACCCTCGATGTCATCGATGGTAATCGTGAAGGTGTCCCCGACTTCGAGCATGTGCGGTCCGTCTGCGAATCGGCCCAGTCGGATCTTGGGACCCTGAAGGTCCACGAGAACGCCTACGGGCTTGCCCACATCTTTAGCCGCGGCACGAACGTTCTCGTACACCTTCTGGTGGACGGAGTAGTCACCGTGGCTGAGGTTGAGCCTGGCGACGTCGAGCCCTGCCTCGATCAGCTCGTGAAGTTTCTCGTAGCTGTCGGTTGCTGGACCGATGGTCGCGACGATTTTCGCTCGTCTCATGACTTCCTTATCGGTTTGGTGCAATACGTCTAGAGCGAAATTGCACGATCGGTTGGATGAACTGGGGCCGGGAGAACGGTTGTCCCCTCTAGATATTCGTCGACGGCCGCCGCGACCGCGCGCCCCTCCGCGATGGCCCAGACCACCAGCGACTGACCGCGGCCCGCATCGCCCGCGACGAACACCCCGGGAACCCCAGTTTCGTACGTCTCGTCACGTACAACGTTACCCCTTTTATCACAGGGGACTTCGATTTGCTCGGCCAAAAGTTTGCCCTCTGGACCGGAAAAACCTAGTGCGATGAGTACAAGATCCGCCTGGATCTCACGCTCCGTTCCTGCCTTGGGAAGACGCTTGCCGTCGACGTACTCCGTCTCGGCTACGCGCAGTGCCCGCACACCGCCTTGGGCGTTCCCGAGGAACTCCACGGTACTGACCAGGAACTTGCGATCACCGAACTCCTCGTGGGAGCTCTGCACCTCGAACACTTTCGGCGTCATCGGCCACGGTTCGCTGTCGGAGCGGGTGATCCCCGGCTTCCGGCCGATGGCGAGGGTGGTCACCGAGGCAGCACCCTGCCGCGTGGACACCCCCAGGCAGTCGGCACCCGTGTCTCCGCCACCGAGGATGACCACGTGCTTACCCTCTGCCGTGATCTGATTGGCGACATCGTCACCGGCGCACACGCGATTGGCCTGGGTGAGGAAATCCATGGCGAAGTGGATGCCGCCCAGGTCCCGTCCCGGAATCGGCAGATCCCGCGGGATCGTCGCACCGGTGGCGATCACCACCGCATCGTAACGCTCTCGGAGCTGTTGCCAGGTAATGTCCACCCCAATGGTGACGCCTGCGCGGAAGCGGGTTCCCTCCGCCATCATCTGCTGAAGACGCTGGTCAATATGCCGCTTCTCCAGTTTGAAATCCGGGATGCCGTAGCGCAGCAGCCCTCCGATGCGATCGTCGCGTTCGAACACCGCAACGGTGTGTCCAGCCCGGGTCAGCTGCTGGGCAGCGGCCAACCCCGCAGGCCCGGAGCCCACGACAGCCACCGTCTTGCCGGTGAGACGCTCCGGTGGTTGGGGTGTCACCCACCCGCGCGCGAACGCCTGATCGATAGTGGTGACCTCCACCTGCTTGATCGTCACCGCAGGCTGGTTAATACCGAGCACACAGGACGACTCGCAGGGTGCCGGGCAGATCCGCCCGGTGAACTCCGGGAAGTTGTTCGTCTTGTGCAGCCGGTCGATGGCGAGCTTGCCCTCGCCGCGCCACATCAGGTCATTCCACTCGGGAATGAGGTTCCCGAGCGGACAACCCCAGTGGCAGAACGGCACGCCACAGTCCATGCACCGGCTGGCCTGCTCGCGCAGCTGTGCAGGATCCTGCGGCTCGTAGATGTCCTTCCAGTCCTGGATGCGCACCGCCACGGGCCGACGCGACGGCAACTCGCGCTGCCGAATCTTGAGAAAACCGCGGGGATCAGCCATGGGACTTCTCCTGTCTGCTGACAAACTCACGCATGGGCGGTCGCCCCCAGAATCCGCTCCCACACGACCTCGCCATCCGGGTCGAGGCCCTCGGCGACAGCCGTGCTACGCGTCTGCAGGACCGCGGCGTAGTCCCGGGGAAGCACTTTCACGAAGGACTTCGCCAAGCTTTCGTCCTTCTGCTGCAACAGCGCCGCGGCCACCACGGATTCCGTCTCCAGGCGATGCCGCTCCAGGAGGCGCCGCAATGTGCGCACGTCCTCCTCATCGAGCTCCAGCAACTGCAGACTCCCGGTAACGAGATCCTCCGTGTTCACGGACTCAGAGCTCAGCCGGTACACGTAGGCAAGGCCACCGGACATTCCGGCTCCGAGGTTGCGCCCCGTGCTACCGAGAATCACCGCAAGCCCGCCGGTCATGTACTCCAGTGCATGGTCGCCGACCCCCTCGACCACAGCCGTCGCGCCCGAGTTGCGCACGAGGAATCGCTCGCCGACCACGCCGCGGATGAACATCATCCCGCTGGTCGCCCCGTAGCCAATCACATTGCCGGCAATCACGTTCTTCTCTGCGGGGAACACGCTTTCGCGCTGCGGACGAACGATGATCTCTCCCCCGGAAAGCCCCTTGCCCACGTAATCGTTCGAGTCTCCGAACAACCGCAGAGTAATTCCGTGCGGGAGGAACGCCCCCAGGGATTGCCCGGCGGATCCCTCCAACGTGATGTCGATCGTGCCGTCGGGCAGGCCTTTCTCACCGTAGCGCTCGGTTACGTCGTGACCGAGCATCGTGCCGACTGCTCGTTCGGTGTTGCGCACCTCGAGGGAGATGCGTACCGGCTCGGCGTTGTCCAGCGCATCCTGGGCAAGTCTGATGAGCTGGTTGTCGAAGTGCTTCTCCAACTCGTGGTCCTGATCGACGAGGTGGCGTCGGGGCTCATCCGCAGAGATGTCTGGCCCCTGCAGGATCGGCCCAAGGTCCAACCCATCTCGGCGCCAGTGCTCGATCGCATCAGAAATCCCGAGAACCTCCGAGTGTCCGATTGCCTCGGCGATGGAGTGGAACCCGAGCTGGGCGAGATACTCACGCACCTGCTCGGCGATGAACGTGAAGAACGTCTCCACATACTCGGGCTTGCCGGTGAATCGCTTGCGCAACTCCGGATTCTGGGTGGCCACGCCCACCGGGCAGGTGTCTTTGTGACAGACGCGCATCATCACGCAGCCGGACACCACGAGGGGAGCCGTGGCAAAGCCGAACTCCTCGGCGCCAAGCAAAGCGCCGATGATCACGTCACGGCCTGTCTTGAGCTGCCCGTCGACCTGAACCACGACCCGGTCGCGTAGCCGGTTCAGGCGCAACGTCTGCTGCGTCTCGGCCAACCCGATCTCCCACGGCGTTCCCGCGTGCTTGAGCGAGTTCAATGGGCTCGCCCCCGTCCCGCCATCATGACCGGACACGAGTATCACATCCGCCTTCGCCTTCGCGACACCCGCCGCGACCGCGCCGATGCCATCGTGGGAGACGAGCTTGACGTGCACGCGTGCACTCGGGTTCGCATGCTTCAGGTCGAAGATAAGCTGTTTGAGATCCTCGATGGAGTAGATGTCATGGTGCGGCGGCGGCGATATCAGCCCAACGCCCGCAGTGGCGTGACGGGTGCGGGCGATCCAGGGGTACACCTTCGTCGGCGGGAGCTGCCCGCCCTCACCGGGCTTTGCCCCCTGAGCCATCTTGATCTGCAGGTCGTC
>DGEZ01000121.1:0-15661 GCA_002391425.1 Micrococcales bacterium UBA3913
ACATAGGGACCGAGCGGGCTGAATGTGTCGATCCCCTTCGCCCAGGCCCACTGGTCGAAGTTGCGGGAGAAGTTCATCGAGGTGACATCGTTCGCCGCAGTGAAGCCCCAGACGACATCCCGCCAGTGTTCCGCCGGTACGTTTTTCGCGGGACGCCCGATAATGACCGCCAGTTCGGCCTCCGCCTGCACGTTGAGCACACCCTCAGGCACGATAATTGGCGCGCCTGGGCCAGTGACCGCGGTGTTCGGTTTCATGAACACGAGAGGAAAATCCCCGTCCGGGTCCCCTTCATAGTTGCGGGCCAGACCCAGAATCTTCGACCGCGGGATAACCGGGGCGACGAGCTTCACCTCGTCGAGGGGAACCCGTTTGCCGGTCGTTTCGTACCCTTGGAACAGCGGATCGCCAGCGAGCTCGACGAGTTCGTCGGAGTCGAGTATCCCGTACGCGAGCTCACCGTTTCCGGCCGAATACCGCGCAACCTTCATGATGTTCTCCCTCACAGCATGGTGCCGGGGCGCGTCAGAGCGCCCCGGCACACCAGTCTACGAGTATCCTGACCTACTTCTTCAGAACGACGACCCAGCCGAACGGGTCCTCGGCACGTCCGAACTGGATGTCGGTGAGTTCCTTGCGCAGGGACATGGTCACCGGTCCAGGCGTGTCCGGTGCGGCCGGGATCGAGAACTCCGGTGCGCGCAGCTCGGCCAATGGGTTGATCACGGCGGCCGTGCCACACGCGAACACCTCACGGATGGTCCCGTCTGCCACGCCCTGGCGCCAGTCGTCAATCGAGATACGCCGTTCCTCCGTCTTCAGACCGCGGTGGCGAGCCAGCTCCAGGATTGACCGACGGGTCACCCCGTGCAGGATAGACCCCGTGAGCACGGGGGTGATCAGCTCCTGCTTATCTGTGACGAACATGATGTTCATGCCACCGAGCTCATCGATGTAGGTATGCGACTCCGCATCCAAGAACAGCACCTGCTTGCAACCGTGCTCATACGCTTTCTGCTGCGGCTCCAGGCTGGCCGCATAGTTACCGCCGCACTTGGCCTCCCCGGTGCCACCCAGGGCGGCACGGGTGAAGTTCGTCGACAACCAGATGTCCACTGGCTTGACGCCCCCAGCGAAATACGGCCCTGCGGGGGAGGCGATCAGCACGTACTTGACTTCTTTGGCGGAGTCCACGCCGAGGAACGGCTCGGTAGCGATCATGAACGGCCGCAGGTAGAGGCTCTTCTCCCCCTCACTGTCGGGCACCCAGTCACTGTCGACAGCCACCAGCTGGCGCAGGGACTCGATGAACACGTCAACGGGCAGCTCCGGGAGGGCGAGGCGCCGTGCCGACTGCGCGAAGCGCTCGGCGTTCGCCTCTGGGCGGAACGTCGAGATCGTGCCATCGTCGTGGCGATACGCCTTGAGGCCCTCAAAGATCTCCTGCGCGTAGTGGAGGACCGCGGCAGCAGGGTCCAGGGAGAGCGGGCCGTAGGGAACGACCTGGGCATTGTGCCACCCATTCTTCACATCCCAGTCAATCGTGACCATGTGATCGGTGAAGTAGACTCCGAACCCGGGGTCGCGAAGAATCTTCTCACGCTCCTGCGCCGTCACGGGCGAAGGATTCTTGGTCACGCTGAACGACAACGCCGTACTGCTCATGTCCCTATCTCTTTCTCACTGCCGACGAACACCGTCGGCCTGTTTCATCTGTCTGCCCTGTGTGCCACCCGCGTCGCGATCGCGTCCCCCACGTCCGCCGTGGTTCGGGGGGCTTCGCCTCGTGAGGCGAGATCCTCCCGGACTGCATCTTCGATTCGATTCGCGGACTCCGGTAAACCCACGTGCCGAGCGAGCAGTGCGGCTGACAGGATTGTCGCCGTTGGATCAGCTTTCTGCTGGCCAGCAATATCAGGTGCGGAACCGTGAATCGGCTCGAACATGCTCGGATAGGCGCCAGTCGGGTTGATGTTCCCGGAAGCCGCCAGCCCAATCCCGCCGCTGATTGCTGCGGCAAGATCGGTGAGGATGTCGCCAAAGAGGTTATCTGTGACGATGACGTCGAACCGACTCGGTTGAGTGACTAGGAATATTGTAGCCGCGTCAACGTGAATATAATCCCAGTCCACCTCGGGATATTCTCGCGCAACCTCGCGCACGATCCTCAGCCACATCCCACCGGCGTGGACCAGCACGTTGTGCTTGTGCACGAGGGTGAGCTTCTTGCGGGGCCGGGCCTGGGCCGTGTCGAACGCGTAGCGGACGAGACGTTCCGCTCCGAACGCCGTATTCACCGAAACTTCGGTCGCCACCTCGTGGGCGGTGCCGACACGAATCGCTCCGCCATTGCCCACATAAGGCCCCTCCGTCCCCTCACGCACGACAACGAAATCCACAGCACCCGGGTCGGACAGCGGGCTGCTAACGCCGGGGAATAGCTCGACCGGACGAAGGTTCACGAAGTGATCCAAACCGAAACGAAGTGTGAGGAGCAGACCCCGCTCCAGCACGCCGCTGGGCACGCTCGGGTCGCCGATGGCCCCTAACAGGATGGCGTCATGGTGACGCAATTGGTCGAGGGTCTCGTCGCTGAGCACCTCCCCCGTGCGGTGATATCGCCTCGCCCCGAGATCGTACTCCGTGGTTTTCAGCTCAATATCCTCAGGCAGGGATGCTCGCAGCACTTTCAGCGCCTCGGGCACGATCTCCGGGCCGATCCCGTCACCCGGGATCACGGCCAGGTCCAGTGAACGCATGACTCCTCCGTTCCGTATAGGCCCACCTTAGCCGAGGCAGGCCACGCGCCGAGGTCACCACAGCTGCGCCCTGCGTGCACCCCGTGCACTCCCCGTGCGCCCACGCGCATCCCCCAGACGCCCTCCCACGCACACCCCATGGACATCCCGCTCACCCCTCCACGCGCACCCCGTGTACGACGGCGAAGCGGGTGTCGAGGACCTGACCGCGATGAACCAAACCGCTCAATTATGGTGCGAAAGCGCCGTGCTGATGTGGCCGAAACCACAGTCGTTGACGGAGTATTCGGGACCCGCCTTCTGCGCGGGGGAGGCCGGAAAGGCATCACCTATACTCAGTGCCATGTGCGGAATTGTGGGCTACGTGGGCCCGAATAATACGATTGACGTTCTTCTCTCCGGTCTGAAACGGCTGGAATACCGCGGATATGACTCGGCTGGCGTCGCTGTCATCGGCGATGACGGAGCCATGCACTCCCGCAAGAAAGCCGGGAAACTGAATGTGCTCGCAGATTCCCTGGCGAACGAGCCCTTGCCGGAGGGGCACACCGGAATTGGACATACCCGCTGGGCAACGCACGGGGCCCCGACAGATGCCAATGCGCATCCCCACTTCGGCGACGACGGCAAACTCGCGCTGATACACAACGGAATCATCGAGAACTACCAGGAACTCAAAGATGAGCTCGCCGCACAGGGGTTCTCCTTCTCCTCGGAAACCGACACCGAGGTGGCCGCCGTCCTCCTGGGTGCCGAGTATGAGAAAACCCACGACCTCTATGAGGCATTCCGCATCGTGGTGTCTCGCCTGAGCGGAGCGTTCACGCTTCTGGCCATCCATCAGGACCAGCCCGGTGTCGTCGTCGGCGCACGCCGCAACTCGCCCCTGGTAATCGGGCGCGGCCGGGGAGAGAACTTCCTCGCCTCCGATGTCGGCGCGTTCGTGGAGCACACCCGCCGCGCTCTTGCGATCGGACAGGACGAGATTGCGGTGATCACCGCAGACGACGTGACCGTGACCGATTTCGCGGGGAACACTGTCGCCCCCAGCGAGTTCGAGATCCCGTGGGACGCGAAAGCGGCCGAACGCGGCGGCTGGCGCAGCTTCATGGAGAAGGAAATCTCCGAGCAGCCCGAGGCACTGCGCAACACCCTGCTCGGGCACATCAAGGACGGACAGGCCCACTTCGACAGCCTGGGGGCAATAGACGACGAGTTCCTGGCTCGCATGAACCGGGTTGTGGTCGTGGCCGCGGGCACGGCAGCGTTCGCCGCCATGACGGCGCGCTACGCCTTCGAGAAATGGACGCGCGTGGCCTTCGACGTGGACTTGGCGCACGAGTTCCGTTACCGCGATCCGGTGATCGATGAGAACACCCTCGTGATCTCGGTAAGCCAGTCGGGCGAGACCATGGACACGCTCATGGCCACCCACTACGCCACGGAGCATGGAGTCAAGACGCTCTCCATCTGCAACACGCAGGGCGCGACCATCCCCCGAGAATCCGACGGGGTGATCTATACCCACGCCGGCCCCGAGATCGCAGTGGCCTCCACGAAGGCGTTCACCTCTCAGATCACGGCGATCTACCTGTTCGCGCTTTACGTGGCGAAGGTGCGGGGCACACTATCCGACGAAAAGATCTCCGAACTCCTCGAGGATCTGTCCACGATGCCCGACAAGGCCGCTGAAACACTCGCCGGGCTGGGGCGCATCCCCGAGCTGGCAAAGTGGATGGCCGACACGCGTTCCGTGCTCTACCTGGGCCGTCACGTGGGTTACCCGATCGCGCTTGAGGGAGCTCTCAAGCTCAAAGAGGTCGCCTATGTCAATACGGAGGGTTTCGCAGCTGGGGAACTCAAGCATGGCTCCATCGCTTTGATCGAACCAGGGCAACCCGTGTTCGTCATCATGCCAAGCCCCCGGAATCCGCTGGGGCTGCACGCCAAGGTGCTGTCCAATATCCAGGAGATTCGTGCTCGCGGTGCGCACATCATCGCCATCGTCGAGATCGGGGATGTCGCAGTGCTGCCCTTCGTTGATGAGGCGATTACGATTCCACTCGCGTCCGTCTACATGCAGCCAATCCTGTCCGTCATCCCGCTCCAGGCATTCGCCATGGAGTTGTCCACTGCGCGTGGCCTGGACGTGGACCAACCGCGCAACCTGGCGAAATCCGTCACCGTGGAGTAACCCGATGAGCTGGGGAATCCCCGCGCAGGAGTTCCTCAATCTCTCGGCAGCTCGCAGCTGTCATCGACGAGACCTGACGAGGGCATCCCCCTATGCTGGAGGCAACGAATCCGTGGGGAAGGAATCAGCATGACCAGCGAGGGCGACGCACTGACCGTCGAGCGCATCCCGAAGAAACTGTATGAGCGAGAGCTGCGGCGTCTCCAGCAGGAGCTCGTCGCGATGCACCAGTGGGTGAAGGACACCGGCGCGCGCGTCGTCGTCATCTTCGAGGGCCGTGACGCCGCCGGGAAGGGCTCCGCAATCAAGCGCGTCTCCGAGTATCTCAACCCCCGGGTGGCTCGAGTCGTGGCTCTGCCCACACCGACGGAACGCGAAAAGACGCAGTGGTACTTCCAGCGCTATGTTCAGCACCTGCCGGCAGCCGGAGAGATGGTGCTGTTCGATCGTTCCTGGTACAACCGGGCTGGCGTCGAGATCGTCATGGGCTACTGCACGAATGCGCAGTACCAGCTGTTCCTCAAGCAGGTTCCCCAATTCGAGCGGATGCTCGTCGAAGACGGCATCATCCTGCTCAAGTACTGGTTCTCCGTGTCCGATCGTGAGCAGGAGGCGCGCTTCCGGTCGCGCCGAGACGACCCCATGCGACGGTGGAAGCTCTCCCCCAACGACGTCGAGTCCATTCTGCGCTGGGAGGACTACTCCCGCGCGAAAGACACCATGCTCGTCCACACGAACATCCCGGAGGCCCCCTGGTACACCGTTGAGAGCGATGACAAGCGACGGGCCAGAATCAACATGATCAGCCACATGCTCTCGAAAATCCCTTACGAGCACCACGAGCCGCCGGTCATCGACTTCCCTCCGCGACCGGCATCCACCGGATATAAGAGGCCCCCACGGCCGCTCGACACCTATGTCCCGGATGTGGCCGCCGAGCTCTTGCGGGCGTACACGACGCGCAAAGCAACGAAGAAGTCTTCCTAGCGGAGGGCGGCAGAACGAACGCGTGCTTCGCCCGAGTGCGCTACGGGGGCCAGGAGCGCTGCGCCACGCGCGCCATGTCAGGCGCACTGCGGGACGAGGGGCACTAACACCATACGTGTCATGCCAGGCACACTACAACACCACACGCATACCCCACGCGCGCTACGGGACCAGGCGCATCACATCGGTGTCACGCGTGACGAAGCCCAGCCCTTCATACAGCCGGTGGGCGTTCTGCCGGCTCGGCCGCGACGTCAGGTCCAGGGTGCGCGCACCGAGCACACGTGCCCGATCGATCGCCGTGCTGAGGAGAGCCCGAGCAATCCCCTGGCCTCGGTGTCCCTCATCCACCACCACATCCTCGATGTGCCCACGAACACCCGTGAGCTGCGGAAGGAGCACCAGGGTGGTGAGACCAACAACGTGGCCGTCCTGCACGGCCGCGTACAGGGTGATCTCGGGTGCTGTGGCGCACCGCTCGATGGTCTCGCGGGAAACCTCCGCCGACGAGAGCTGAGGCAGGAGGGCTTTCACATCTGCGACGAGCTCATCATCCACCTGGTCCACGATCGTGATCTCGAAATCCGTCATAATTCCATCGTAGGGGTCCGACCGCCGGCGCTTCCGCCCTCTTTCCTGGTTCCTCCGACACTAATTCCTGGTTCCTCCGACACTCCTTCCTGGTTCCTCCGACACTCCTTCCTGGTTGCTCCACGCTAAGTGACGGAATCTGCCGACTCCATCCGTATATGGACTCTCGACCCCGCGGATTCCGTCACTTTGGATAGAAACCAGGCCCACGACCCCGCCGATTCCGTCACTTCGGGTGTACACACGCGGGCGGGAGGGGGCCGCTCAGCTCGCGAGCGCGAGCGTACCGAGCGACCAGATCGACGACATGATGAGGCCCGAGGATGCGAGCGCAACGAGCAGCAGCGCGGCACGCTGCGGGACTCGCCGGTGACGCCCCAGCAACACGGCCGCGGCCGCGGTGATGACCGGAACGAGCAGGCTGCTGCCGGTCACCGCCAGGAAGAGGGGAAGGCTGACCGCCTTGACGAGGGCCAGTGTCGTATTGGGGAACGCCAGCGCCGAGATACCCTGCCAGAGCAGATAGGCGAAGAACAGCCCGAACACGATCCACAGCGCGATCGTCAGCGGGCCGATGCGAGCCGTCGAGGTGGGAGATGCAGCCGGCTGTGCCGCCTTGCGGGGCGCAGCCGAGGGTGCGCCCACCGTATCCTTGTCACCTTGTGTCATTCCTGCCCCCTTTCTACAGTGCGTACCCGAACTCGGAGGCGACGAACACCGGCCACGGCATCAGCAGCATGATGCCGAGCAGCAGCCACAGCGCCGTCCACACGAGTCGCTTCCCGTGTGTCAGCCAGAAGGTGACGCCCAGCCAGAGTCCGGGGGCGCAGGCGCTGAGCACCAGGAATACGTTCCCCAGCACATCCAGCAGAGGCATATCGGAACCGGTCTGCCACCAGGTCACGGCCAACCAGCCCCAGCCGAAGGTGTACAGACCGTACGCGCCGAGCAGCACCCCGTAGAAGAGCAGCACCACGGAGGGTGTCTGCGGGATCTCCCCCTCGTCGGCCGCATCACGGTGTCCCGAAGTAGGCCTCCCGTCTCGATCCGACGATCCCACGCGACCGGGGGCAGCAGAACCCTGCGATCCCGTCGCTGGCGCGTTGGCGGTGTCCTTCACTCGCGGACCCATAGCGCTCCGCTGCGGGTGGTCCGTGAAAGCGGGCTCATCGTCGCCCAGGAAGGTGAAGGCCTCGTCGTCCTCGTCGGGGCCGCCGGGGCGTTCGTTCTCGCTCACGCCATTACCCTACCTCCCGCACACGCGGGAAGACGGATTTGGGATTGGAGGTGAGGGGGGAATGGTAGACCCTACCTCCCGCACACGCGGAAAGGCGGACCACCAAACGGGTGTGTGCGGCATTCTCGGATCGGCGCCCTCCGCACATACGACGGGGCGGGCACCATCCGGCACCCGCCCCGTCGACATCCGCTGCACTAAGCCTCAGCGCGCCGCCGAGCCCTCCGTGTAATCCGAATCCACATCGGAGTTCCACGAGTACAGCTTGCGCAGTTCCCGCCCGACCAACTCGATCGGGTGACCCTCATGCTCGGCACGTAGGCGCTGGAACTCGGGTGCCCCCGCATCCTGATCGGCGATGAACTGGGAGGCAAATGTTCCGTCCTGAATGTCCGCGAGCACAGCCTTCATATTCTCCTTGACGTGCGGGTCAATGACACGTGGGCCCGAGATGTAGTCGCCATACTCGGCCGTATCGGAGATGGACCAGCGCTGCTTGGAGAGCCCGCCCTCGTTGATCAGGTCAACGATCAGCTTCAGCTCGTGGCACACCTCGAAGTACGCGATCTCGGGCTGGTACCCGGCCTCGACAAGGGTTTCGAAACCGTACTGGATGAGCTGAGACACGCCGCCACAGAGGACGGACTGCTCACCGAACAAATCGGTCTCCGTCTCCTCAGTAAACGTGGTCTTGATCCCCCCAGCTCGCAACCCGCCAATGCCCTTCGCATACGACAAGGCCAACGGCCACGCATTACCGGTCGCATCCTGTTCAACCGCTACAATCACCGGAACACCCCGGCCGGCGGCGAACTCGCGCCGCACCACGTGACCGGGACCCTTGGGCGCAACCATGACCACGTCGATGCCATCCGCCGGTTTGATGTAGCCGAAACGGATGTTGAATCCGTGACCGAACACGAGTGCGGCGCCCGGCTTGATGTTCGGCGCAATCGACTCCGCGTAGATGAAGCGCTGCACCTGGTCGGGCGCGAGGATGACGACGACATCCGCACCCTGAGTGGCCTCTGCGGGTGTCTTCACCGTGAACCCGGCCTCCTCGGCCTTCTGGATCGACTTCGAACCGGGCTTCAGGCCGATCGTGACGTCCACACCCGAGTCACGCAGGTTCAGCGCATGCGCATGTCCCTGCGAGCCGTAGCCGATGACGGCCACTTTCTTGCTCTGGATGATGGACAGATCAGCATCATCGTCGTAATAGATCTCAGCCACTGTAGTTTCTTCTCCTTGGTTGCCGGATTTTCCGGGGTGTGGTGGGTGGATGGGGGGCGAGCGTCAGCGTCCGATGCGCTCGGTCATCGAACGCGGGCCGCGTGCGATGGCGAGCAGCCCGGATTGGACCAGCTCTTTGACCCCGTAGGGTTCGAGGAACTTCAAGAACGCGGCATTCTTCTGCGAGTCGCCGGTGATCTCAATGACGATCGCATCGTTGGAAACGTCCACCGCCCGCGCTCGGAACAGGTTGACGACTTCGAGGATCTGTGACCGCACTGCAGGGTCAGCCCGCACCTTGATGAGCATGTGCTCGCGCAGCACGGATGTCTCGGGTTCCAGTTCGACGATCTTGATCACGTTGATCAGCTTGTTGAGCTGCTTCGTGACCTGTTCCAACGGCAGTTTCTCGACGTCCACGACGACGGTGATGCGAGAGAGACCGTCCAATTCGCTGGGACCGACGGCCAGCGAGTTGATGTTGAACCCGCGCCGGGCGAACAGACCCGCGACTCGCGTGAGCAGACCGGGCTTGTCCTCGACCAGGAGCGAGAGGATGTGGCGCGACATCTACTTCCCCCCTTCGTATGCGGGCGCGTTGTCTCGCGCGTACTGGATGAAGTCGTTGCTCACGCCCTGGGGGACCATGGGCCACACCATCGCATCGGCCGAGACGACGAAGTCGATGACAACCGGCCGATCGTGTGTCTCCAGTGCGGCCTGGATGGCGGCGTCCACCTGGTCCTCACGGGTGACGCGCATCCCCAGGCACCCATAAGCCTCGGCGAGCTTGACGAAGTCGGGCACCATCTGGGTGCCCGCACCCGTATGGAGTTCCGTGTTTGAATAGCGCCGGTTGTAGAACAGGGTCTGCCACTGTTTGACCATCCCCAGCGAGGAGTTGTTGATCAGGGCGACCTTGATCGGGATGTTGTTGATGACGCAGGTGGCCAATTCCTGGTTGGTCATCTGGAAGCATCCATCCCCGTCAATGGCCCATACGACGCGATCCGGCTCTCCCACCTGCGCACCCATGGCGGCAGGGATGCCGTACCCCATCGTCCCGGCCCCTCCGGAGGTCAGGAAGGAGCGCGGACGGTCATAGCGGATGAACTGGGCAGCCCACATCTGGTGCTGGCCGACACCGGTGACGTACACGGCTTCTGGCCCGGTGAGCTCACCGATGCGCGCGATCACCTTCTGGGGGGCGAGCAGTCCATCGCTGGGGTCCGGGGCCCCGAGCGGATACGCGGCGCGCAGACCATTGAGGTACTCCCACCACGGGGAGAGGTCGGTCTCGGCGGCAGCGTGCGCCGGATAGTACAAGCTGGTGAACTCGTCGAGCACATCCGCGAGATCGCCCACGATGGGGACGTCCGCAACACGGATCTTGGAGATCTCCGCCGGGTCGATATCGACGTGCACAATCTTCGCCTCGGGGGCGAACAGCTCGGCTTTCCCGGTGACGCGATCGTCGAACCGTGCCCCCAAGGAGACGATCAGGTCGGCTTTCTGCAGGGCGAGGACCGCAGGAACGGTGCCATGCATGCCCGGCATCCCCAGGTGCTGAGGGTGGGAGTCGGGGAAGGCGCCGCGCGCCATCAGGGTGGTCACCACGGGTGCACCACACGCATTGGCGAGGGCGAGAAGCCCCTCCGCCGCATTCGACCGCACCACTCCTCCACCGACGTAGAGGACCGGGCGCTGGGCGTGCGCGAGCATCTCTGCTGCGGCCTGAATCTGCTTGCCGTGCGCCCGCGTCGTGGGCCGGTATCCGGGCAAGTCCACCTCTGGGGGCCACACGAACGCGGCGGTGCCCTGCTGTGCATCCTTGGTGACGTCCACGAGCACGGGTCCGGGGCGTCCGGTGGAGGCGATGTGGTAGGCCGCAGCGATCGCCCCGGGGATATCCTCGGCCCGCCGGACCAGGAACGAGTGCTTCGTGATGGGCATCGTGATGCCCACGATATCCGCCTCCTGGAACGCATCCGTACCCATCAGGGTGGAGAACACCTGCCCGGTGATCGCGAGGAGGGGGACAGAGTCCATATAGGCATCGGCGATTGCCGTGACGAGGTTCGTTGCCCCGGGCCCAGACGTGGCGATGCACACGCCCACTCTCCCGGTCGCGGACGCGTATCCTTCGGCGGCGTGCCCCGCGCCCTGCTCGTGTCTGACCAGGATGTGACGCAGTCGTGTCGAATCCATCAACGGGTCATAGGTGGGCAGGATCGCACCGCCGGGCAGCCCGAACACATCCGTAACGCCGAGAAGCTCCAGGGACCGCACGATGGCCTCGGCTCCGGTGAGCTCCTCGGGGACGACACGCCGGGCAGCGGGGATGGTGCCGGGTGTCGGTGTCGATGGTTCGGTTCGCATTGCTGTCCTGATCTCTGGTGATCGATATCGCTCGTGCTGGAGGGGAAGGTACGGGGAGGCTCTCCGGGGAGCTGCCGCGCGACCTCAGGTGGGAGAAACGGAGGAGGGTTTGCCTGCCGCCGTAAGCGGATTCGGATACGCCAGCTGGCTGGCGCCGATCCCGATGCGTCCTGCGAGGATCCCGCTCGCGGCACAACTGCAGGCGATTGGCCCGCTGGTCGTGGTGCTCGACTCTGCGTAATCAGCGCGTGTCACGGTTGTGCCGCGCGACGGCTGACCATCAGTCAAAGGTAGCACAACTATTTCCGGCATGTTACAAGTGTAGGCGCCGTTCCGATGGGCGCAATCGTGTGTCACCTGCCAACCGTGACGGGCCCGGGCACGCGCATCAGCACAAGACCCGGGAACGACGGGCCTAGCCGGTACAGGGATGCGCCGCGACCCCCACCCGGCTCCGAGAGCAGGGCCCGAGCGTGCGCATCCGCCATCAACGCACTCGCCTCGTACAGGACACTGTTGGATGCGACGATCCTCCCCTCACTGTTGACCAGGAGCAGGGGCGTGCCGGGGTCCGCCGACCAAATCGGATCGATCAACGCCTCCAGTGTCGACACGCTCAGGTCCGCTCCGAACACGCCCACGAACTCCCCTCCCACACGAACCGGAAGCGTGAGGGTGAGCGTGAGTTCATCGGTGCACAGGTAATCGACGTAGGGACCGGTCAGGTGTGGCACGCCCTCGTGCGCGGGAACGCGCCACCACTCCAGCCGGGTGTAGTCGTGAAACTCCACCGCCTGCGGGTTGTCGACGACAGTGAGGGCGCGCAGGTAGCCCGGCCGACCGGCTAGCCGCACCCCGTTGTGCGGACTGAGCCACCACGCCAGATGCCACGGTTTGTCCGTGAGTAGACCCGGCTCGCAGACGAACCCCGCGCCGAGAATCGCTTCCGAGTCGGCCAGCTCGGGAGCGACGATCCACTCGACGATGTCGTCCACCTGGGACGCCTCAGCAATCTCCCCCTGCGCGCGGGTCACGAACTCCTCCGCCCAGTGGGAGACACGCCCGAAGATGGATGCGAGCATATTCTCGATGTTCTCGGCGATAGGGGCCAGGTCCGCGTCAGTCATCGTGCGCCTCACGACGGCGGAGTTTCGCCCGGAGCGCGAGTATGCCATGGACCAGGTCCGCGACGTATTCGTTGACCTCATCCCGCGCGCGGTCCGCGTCGTGGGTCGTGATGGCCGCAACCGCTCTCCGGTGACGCTCCATCACCTGCTGCACGGAGGTGGCATCCCCGTAATAGGCCCACAACAGGGGAAGAAATTCGGTGAGCAGCTGCGTCTGTTCGCGTGCTAGTCGCGGCGATCGGGATGCTGCGGCGATGTCGATGCGCAGGCTGTACTCGACGCGCACCCCGTGCGCATCTGACGGAATCTCCGCGACGAGTCGGGTGAGCTCGACGCTCTCGTCCTCGGAGATGAAACTGGCCGCACGCTCGGCCGCGGCGGCCGAGATCACACGGTAGTGCAGGGCCAGGTCACGGATGTCGACCACGCTCATGGCGGTGAGACGCTCGAATCCTCCGCGTGCCGGATCTTCCGGAGCGATGACGAAACTGCCACCGCCGCGGCCACGCCGCGTCTCGACAACCCCGGCCTGCCGCAACGTCTCCAGGGCTTCACGCGCAGTGACGGTTGCCACACCGAAGAGCTTGCCGAGCTCCGCCTCGGAGGGAAGCTTTACCCCCTCCCACAGCAACCCCGACCCAATCGCGTCGGCCAGCCGCTGGGCCACAGCATCGGCACGCCCCAACGCATCCAGGGGCGCGAAAACGGCCGTCCACACGGGATCTTCCCCCTGCAAACCGGTGGGCATCCGCCATCCTTTCTCTGCGTCGGCACGCACGGGGCGCAGTGCCACATCTATACAACCGCTGCTGGCTGGGCAATCTCAGTGAATTTACAGACTTGTAATCGATCTGGCACATCCCGATGACATATAGAACCAGATGATTAACGCCATGACTTCCGCGATACACCTCACTCATGTGACGAAGACATACGGGAACGTCACCGCCGTGGATGGGCTCGACCTCGAGATTGCCGAGGGAGAGTTTTTCTCCATGCTCGGTCCGTCTGGGTCTGGCAAAACCACCGTGCTGCGTCTGATCGCCGGCTTCGAGACGGCGACCGCTGGAACCGTCAGCCTGTTCGGGCAGGATGTCACGCGCACCCCGGCTTTCGACCGCCCCGTGAACACGGTGTTCCAGGACTACGCACTGTTCCCCCACATGAGTGTGCTCGACAATGTCGCATTCGGACTCCGGATACGCGGAGTCGGCCGCAAAGAGCGACACGCACGTGCCCAGGAGGCACTCGACCTCGTCCAGCTGGGGGAATACGGGACCCGCAAGCCCAGTGAGCTGTCCGGGGGACAGAAACAGCGTGTCGCCCTTGCTCGTGCCATCGTGCTCCAGCCGCGAGCGCTACTGCTGGACGAACCCCTGGGGGCGCTCGACCTGCAACTGCGCGAACAGATGCAGATCGAGCTCAAGCAGCTGCAGCGCGCCCTCGGCATCACGTTCGTATTCGTCACCCACGACCAGAATGAAGCTCTCACGCTCAGCGACCGCGTCGCCGTATTCAGCGCCGGGAAGATCGTCCAAATCGACACCCCAGAGGGGCTGTACGAGCATCCCGCGACGCGCTACGTCGCCGACTTCGTCGGGCACTCGGTCGTCTTCGAACCCGACTCGGCACGAGCGCTTGGCCTGGGCGACAGCATCTACTCGCTACGCCCCGAACGAATCCAGCTCGCCGAGCGCGCCGACGCGATCAACATCACCGGAGTCATCGCCGAGATCATCTACTCCGGGGCCACCAGGACGGTCGTCATCGACGCACCCGCCCCGCACCCGCGACTCACCGCGACCATCCCCAACAGTGATCGAGCCGCCCAGAGCCTTCAGATAGGAGACACCGTCACCGCGAGTTTCCGGGTCGACGATTCGGTGCCCCTGACTGAATAAGGGGAATCCCCCGCCCCACCACCAAGAAAGGAAGAAGATGCACAGCATGACGAGAAAGTCGAGGATGCCGCGCAAAGTGCTCACGGCAGCCTCTGTGTCCGCGGTCACCCTCCTGACGCTGTCCGCCTGTGGGACAAGCTCGGGAACCGCAGAGTCCACCGCCGCGCTCGCCTCACTGGGAGAAAGCGAGGGGCAGGTCAGCATCCTCGCCTGGCCTGGATACGTGGAGGACGGCAGCAACGACCCCAGCGTGGACTGGGTAACCGACTTCGAGACCGAGACCGGATGCCAGATCACCTCGAAAACCTACGGCACCTCCGACGAGGCCTACCAGCTCATGCAGAGCGGAGGCTATGACGTCGTCGCAGCTTCCGGGGATCTCACCCTGAGGCTGATCAACGGCGGCTACGTCCAGGCGGTGAACACCGACCTCATCCCCAACTACGAGAACATCTACGACTTCCTCAAAGATAAGGAGTGGAACACCGTCGACGGTGTCAACTACGGGATTCCGCACGGCTACGGCGCAAACCTGCTGCTGTACAACACGG
Organism: Micrococcales bacterium UBA3913; assembly: GCA_002391425.1. Taxonomy (GTDB): domain Bacteria; phylum Actinomycetota; class Actinomycetes; order Actinomycetales; family Microbacteriaceae; genus UBA3913. The sequence goes on from DGEZ01000121.1 coordinate 14,960, forward strand.
AGGTGTTCGACGAGGCGCCCACCTCCTGGTCCGTCGTCTTCGACGAGGCCAGCGAGTACGCCGGGAAGGTAACCGCTTATGACTCCCCCATCTACATCGCGGATGCCGCACTCTACCTGATGGCCACGCAGCCGGACCTGGGCATCACCAACCCGTACGCGCTCGACCAGGAGCAGTTCGATGCGGCCGTCGAGCTGTTGAAGAGTCAGAACGAGTACATCGGTGAGTACTGGTCGGACTACCTCAAGGAGATCCAGGCCTTCGAGTCCGGTGACTCCGTGGTCGGCACCACCTGGCAGGTCATCCAGAACGTCCTGGAGGCGGACGGCGCCACGACCGCAGCCGTTCTGCCCGAGGAGGGCGCGACCGGATGGTCTGACACGTGGATGATCGCCTCAGACGCGGAGAACACGAACTGCGCCTACCAGTGGCTGAACTACATTGCCAGCCCGGAGGCCAACGCCGAGGCGACCGCCTACTTCGGCGAGGCTCCCAACAACCCGGAGGCATGTGACTACCGGGACGACTGCGAGGCGTACAACGCCGGTGACGCCGAGTACGCATCCCAGATCTGGTACTGGACCACGCCGATCGCCGAGTGCGTCGACGGACGCACCGACGTCGAGTGCGTCGATTACTCGGAGTGGACCACAGCCTGGCAGGAAATCAAGGGCTAGCGCACTCCCTGGTGGTGGTCGACGC
>DGEZ01000121.1:15970-19786 GCA_002391425.1 Micrococcales bacterium UBA3913
TTGGCCTCGTCTACATCGTGGCGCTGGCAGCACTGCTGATCACCGCACTATGGACCGTCAACGCCTACACCGGCCAAGTCGAAATGACCTGGACCCTGGACAATATCCTCGCGGTGGCCACGGGATCGCTGTACCGCACGGTTACGCTCCGCACACTGGGTATCGCGATCCTGGTCACCGTCATCGATGTGATCATCGCGGTTCCGATCGCCTTCACGATGGCGCAGATCGCCTCCCCGCGCGCGAAACGCTACCTCACCATCGCCATCCTGGCACCGCTGTGGGCGAGTTACCTGGTCAAGGTGTACGCCTGGCGCTCCCTGCTTTCCAGCGAAGGACTCATCCAGTGGGTACTCTCCGCCCTGGGCGGGCAGACTCCCGGATACGGGATCGTCGGCGTCGTCCTGGCGCTGGCCTACCTATGGCTGCCGTACGTGATCCTGCCCATCCAGGCCGGGTTCGAGCGCATCCCCTCGCGGCTTCTCGAAGCATCCAGCGACCTGGGCGCACACAGCTGGACGACATTCCGCACCGTGATGCTCCCGCTCATCTGGCCGTCGATTGTGGCCGGCAGCGTGTTCTCCTTCTGCCTGAGCCTGGGCGACTACATCACCGTGGGCATCGTCGGCGGGTCCACCCAGATGCTCGGCAACCTCGTGTACACGAACGTGGGATCCGCGAACAACCTGCCCATGGCGGCGGCGATCGCGCTCATCCCGATCCTCATCGTGTTCATCTACCTGGCCATCGTCCGTCGCGTCGGCGCGCTCGACAAGATTTAGGGGCTTCCATGTACTTCTCGAAAACATCGAAAACCGCTCTGTGGACGCTCACCGGCATCATCCTGGTGCTCATCTACGTGCCGCTGGCGATTGTGTTCATCAACTCGGTGAGCACCAGCCAGAACCTGTCCTGGCCGCCGCCCGGGTTCACCCTGGAGTGGTGGCAGCGCGCACTCGTGAATGAGGGCGCTCGGGATGCTCTCCTGACCAGCCTCCTCGTCGCTCTCATCGCCTCGGCCATAGCGCTCGTCCTGGGGACCCTCGCGGCGATTGCGCTGAGCCGATTCTCCTTCTTCGGCAAGCAGGCGGTGAACCTGCTGATCGTGCTGCCGATCGCCCTGCCCGGCATCGTCACCGGTATCGCCCTGAACAACGCCTTCCGCACCTTCATGGGGGTGCCGCTATCGCTGTGGACCGTCATCGTCGCCCATGCGACGTTCTGTATCGTGACCGTCTACAACAATGCCTATGCACGACTCCAGCTGACGGGGACTCGCCTGGAGGAGGCGGCACAAGACCTCGGTGCCGGAATCCTGACCACCTTCCGCCTCGTCACGTTCCCACAGCTGCGCTCCGCGTTGCTCGCCGGGGGGCTGCTCGCGTTTGCGCTGAGCTTCGACGAAATCATCGTGACGACGTTTACAGCGGGAACCGGCGTGACCACGCTGCCGCTGTGGATTCTGCAGAACATGTTCCGCCCGTCCCAGGCTCCGGTGGTCGCGGTCATCGCCGTCGTGCTCATCGTCATCTCGGTCATCCCCCTCGCGATCGCGCAGCGGATTACCAGCAGGGACGGCGGCACACGGTGATGCTCCGCTGATCAGCCCCGCTCGGCTGCCGCACCCGGACGGCGGATGTACAGCAGCGCCCCCGCGAGCGCCAGCAGCGCCGAGCCGACCATCACCGTGGACATCGACAACGGCGACGCCTGCCCCGAGAGCGTGACCAGCGGCGCCACTGCACCGGCGACGGCGAACTGCAGGGTGCCCATCACTGCCGAGGCCATCCCCGCTGCCCGCTTATGCCGCGACAGACCGAGAGTGGACGTCGTGGACATCACGATCGGGTTCGTACACGTCGTCAGCAGCACGACGACAGTGAACACTCCCATCGGGAGCGCGTCCCACAGGAGCGAGAGAGTCAGGATCACCACGGAACCGGCACTGATGCTCAGCAGCGAGGTGAACAGCAGGGACCGTTCCGGGAAAACCTGCACGAGCCTGGTGTTGAGCAGCCCAACGATGAGCGTGCCCACCGCGTTCATCGAGAAGAACAGCGTGTACATCATGCTGGAGAGGCCATACCCATCCTGGTAGATGTACGAGGAGCTGGAGATGAAAGCAAACACCACACCGAAACTGAAGATGCTCGACGCGGTGTAGCCGAGGAAGGGCAGGTCCGCGAAAACGATCCGAACATCCTGCCACAGCGGCGCAATCCCGCCGGCGGTGCGCTCCTGCTGGGGGAGCGACTCGGGGATCACGAACCAGGCGCAGGCGAGCATCACCACGGAGATGCCGAAGATGCACCACAGCACACCTTTCCAGCCGATCACCCCATCGAGCATCCCGCCCAGGATCGGGGCCAGGATCGGGGCCAGCCCCATCACCACCCCGATCATGCTGAACAGACGGGCCAGTTCCTTGCCCGAGGCGACGTCCCGGGCGACGGCGCGGCCGATCACCACGCCGGCGGAGCCCGCGAAGCCCTGCACGAAGCGGGCCAGGATGAGCATCCAAATGGTCCAGGACACGGCTGCGGCGGCACTGGCGATCACCAGCAGCGTCGCCGCCACCAGCAGCGGCCGACGCCTGCCGACACGATCCGACAGCGGCCCCCAGAACAGCTGCCCCACGGCCATGCCGATCATGAACGAGGTGATCGTCAGCTGGATGGTCCCCGAGGATGTGTGGAAATCCTCCTGCATCTGGGGGAAACCGGGCATGTACATATCCGTGGCAACCGGTCCCACCATGGCGAGCACGGCGAGCGCAGCGATGAGCAACGGGGATGTGTGGGGTCGAGTCATCGGTGCAGAGGATCCTTTCGCGTTGCCCTTCCCAGGAGGCACAACGTACCGATCCTACTGCGGCGCAACGGTCTTACCGGGATACGGAGGATCCCACGGGCGCGTAGCGTCGCTGGCGTGCTGCGGCGAGGGCATCCAGTACCTCGGCGATCGCATCGGGATCGGGGACGGTAAACCCCGCCCTCGTCTCTCCGTCCCCGCAGTGCACGCCGAGGTCTGCTGCGCTGAGGACCGCGAACGCGTCTTCGTCGGTGGTGTCGTCACCCGCGAAGAACACTGCGTCGGCATGCACCCGGGCCCGTAGGAGTCGAAGCGCATCGCCTTTCGTCTCGGAGCGAATCGAGAACTCGACGACACGCTTGCCTCGGCGAGGAACGACCCCCGGAAGGCCCCGTCCGACCGATTCGAGCGCTGCTCGCAGTGCGTGGGCGCCCAGCACGGGGTCGGCCTGGCGGGTGTGCAGCACGCGGGCATACGGTTTCTGTTCGACCCAGGACCCTGGCGCTGTGGAGGCGATCAGCTTGAGCACGGCATCCAGCGCATCCACGATCGTTTCCTCGTCCGCGGTCAGGGGACGCAGAGTGGGCAGACCAGGTACGTCGACTTCCGCCCCGTGGGACCCCACGAGCAACACATTCTCGGGCGGACGCGCCGCCTGGCGCAGGGAGTCCAGGCTGCGCCCGGACACGTACTCGACCGCGGTATCCGGCAACGCCGCCAGACGGCGTACCGCACGCGCTGACACCGGATGGGCCACGGCATCCTCAGGCCGGGCCACGATCGGCGCAACGGTGGCATCGAAATCCAGTGCGACGAGCAGGTGCGGTACGGCGGCCAGCTCGTCGATGCGGGCGCGGAGGGCATCGTGCATGCTCATGCGGTTGCCTGTCCCGACTCGCGTGACACGGCGGCGAGGTCCCGCAGGAAACGCGAAGACCAGTGCGACACATCATCGGCGGCAATGTGGCGTCTCATCGGACGCATCCCTGTCTCTTATACACATCT
>DGEZ01000108.1:0-13260 GCA_002391425.1 Micrococcales bacterium UBA3913
AGATGTGTATAAGAGACAGGGCCTCGGGTATCTGGTTCGGCTTCTTCCTCGGGCTCATGATGTCGGTGTGGTCGACGAGTTCGGCGGCATTCGGTGACTACCTGCTCATCGGGCTCATGATGGGGGCCGCCTTCGGCATCATCACGGGTGTCATCCGGTATGCGCTGATCCGCAGGCAGCAGAGCTACACCTCGGTGACGCAGGTGGTGGCTACGACCTATGTGCTCGTGTGCCCACCGGAGGTCTCCGGCGAGGCGATGCGCATTCTGGGCACATCCAGCGAGGTGTGACTCCGGCGGGAAACGAGCCGGTGTGCGCAGTCCGCTGGCGCGGTTCCCGGGTCATGGCGTGATTGCCCGATCGGGTCCTTTCTCGGATCGTGCCGCGGTTCCCGGCTGGGCCGGGGGCGCGGCCTCCGCCTGTGTCCTGCTCAGGAGATCGACACGGTGCGCATCCACGCTTCGACACCGTCCGGATCGCGTGGAAGCGCCGCCGTCAGGTTCACATTTCCGGTGTCCGTGATGAGCACGTCGTCCTCAATGCGCACGCCGATGCCGCGAAGCTCGGCGGGGACGGTGAGATCGTCGGGCTGCAGGTACAGACCGGGCTCGATGGTGAACACCATGCCCGGTGTGATCACCCCGTCCAGGTAGAGCTCACGGCGAGCCTGTGCGCAGTCGTGCACATCCAGGCCCAGGTGGTGGCTGGTGCCGTGCACCATGTACCGGCGGTGGAACTGGAGTTCGGGGCGGAGGGTCTCCTCCAGGGGGATGGGCAGCAGCCCCCACTCGCTGACCTTGCGGGCGATGATGGCCATCGCCGCGTTGTGCACATCGCGGAAGCGATTCCCCGGGACAGCCACTTTAAAGGCTGCATCGGCGGCCTCCAGGACGGCCTCGTACACGCGGCGTTGTGCGGGCGTGAACGTGCCCGAGATCGGCAGGGTGCGCGTCACATCCGCGGTGTACAGGCTTTCGATCTCGACGCCAGCGTCGAGCAGAAGGAGGTCGCCGTCGCGCACGCTGCCGGTGTTATCCGTCCAGTGCAGCGTGCAGGCGTGCTTTCCCGCAGCGGCGATCGTGTCATAGCCCAGGTCGTTCCCCTCCTCCCGGGCGTGCGCGAAGAACGCGCCCTCGACGATGCGCTCGCCCCGCCGGTGTGCTTTGGCGCGGGGGAGTTCCTGCACGACACGGGCAAAGCCCTCGATGGAGATACGCACTGCCTCCTGCAGCTGGGCGATCTCGTAGGCATCTTTGATCAGGCGCAGTTCGCTGGCGGCCTCGGCCAGGCGGGTATCTGGGTCCTCGTTCTGGAAAGAGTGCGGGCGAATCTCCTGCACAAGCTCGGCCAACGCCGGGTCGTCGGCCGTTATCGCGGCCACGGGCGTGCCCTGCACAGGACGGAGTGCCGTGGCGAGTTCGCTGATGTCGTGCGTGGGAAGATCGAGCGCGGTGCCGACCTCGGCCAGCCCGGGGCGGGGCCCGGTCCAGAACTCGCCAATCGCGGAGTTAGCGTAGAATTCGTCGGTGTCGCGCCCGGCAGGAGCGCGGAAGTACAGCGCAGCCGAGTGGTCCTGGCCGTGGGGCGACAGCACGAGGACCGCCCCGGGCACCGTCTGGGCACCCCACCCGGTCAGGTGGCTGAACGCGGAATGCGCGCGAAACCTGTAGTCCGTGTCATTGCTGCGCACCCGAGGTGCCCCGGCCCCGATGATCAGGGTGAACCCGGTGAACTGCGAACCGAGCTCGGCTCGGCGCGCGGCCGCGAATGCGGCGACCTCGGCGGTATCGGGCGTGGGTGTGGGGGCATCGGCCCAGTTCGAACTGATGAACTGGCGGAACTCTGAAGATTTCGGTGTGCGAGACCTGTTGTTGCCGCGTGCGGTGAGCGTATCGGCGGTTTGTGTGCTCATGGGGATATTCTCCCACCGTTGGGCTAGAGTGACGCTGCCGATCCGGTACCTGCCGCCAGGATGCGCTCGAGGGATTCCTCTGGGGTGGTGTTCTCTCCAAGCCGATTCGGCTTGCCCGTTCCGTGAAAGTCGCTGGAACCGGTGGGAATCAGCCCGTTGTGCTCCGCGATACTCTGCAGCCGTGCCCGCACGGCGTCGTCGTTCTCGCGATGCCACACCTCAATGCCGAGCAGACCCGCATCACACAGCCGCCGGATCTCGGGCTCATCCAGCTCCCCGGACTGCAGGCCGCGTCCGGGATGCGCCAGGACGGGTACGCCGCCCGCGGCGCGAATCCGTGCCACGACATCAACCGGTGGGGGCGCGAACGTGGATGCGTAATAGGGCGAACCTGGTCGCAGGATCGTGCGAAACGCGGTGCTGCGGTCTGGGACGACGCCCCGGGCGACGAGCGCATCGGCGATGTGTGGGCGGCCGATCGTGGCGTCGCCGGTGACCTGTGCGGAGACGTCCTGAACAGTTATCGGGAAGTCACGGCTCAACGCGGCGATGATGCGGTCGGCGCGGATGTGCCGCTCGGTGCGCACTTTCTCGGTCATCGCAGTCAGCTCGGCGTTATCCGGGTCGATGAGGTACCCGAGAACATGAACCGAAAGTCGACCGAGCTTCGCCGAGCACTCGATGCCGGGGACGAAACCGATTCCGCTGAGGCGAGCCTGCGTGCGCGCGGACGCCCATCCACTCGTGGACTCATGGTCGGTGAGGGCCACCACGTCGAGGCCGACGGCGCTGGCCTGGGCGATCACCTGGGCCGGCGCATCCGTTCCGTCTGACGCCGTCGAATGCGTGTGCAGGTCGATGCGCATGCTGAGCCGACCCGCGCTGGCTACTTCGCGTCGGGGCTGCCGTGCGTGCGCCGCCGCCTCCGGCCGCTGCGATGATGCGACGTGTTCGACGGGGCGGCTTTCTCGGTGTTCTCCTTCTGCTGCCCCTCGCGACGAGCAGAGCCGCCGCGGCCCGCGTCGGAACCGGACCGGCGCGGTTTCTGCCGGGATGTGCTCGCGCGATCAATAGGCCGGGCCCCGGGGAGCCTACCGGTGACGCCCTCCGGGATGTGCAGGTCGGTGAACAGGTGCGCCGAGGTTGAATACGTTTCTGTGGGTTCCGGCTGACCAAAATCCAGAGCCTTGTTGATGAGGGACCAGCGCGGGGTGTCCGCCCAGTCCACGAACGTCACCGCGACGCCGGTCTTGCCCGCGCGACCTGTCCGTCCGATGCGATGCAGGTAGTCCGCGTCGTCCTCGGGAATTGAGTGGTTGATCACGTGCGTGACGTCTTCGACGTCGATGCCGCGTGCCGCCACATCGGTGGCCACGAGGACATCGGCCCGACCCGACCGGAACGCGGCGAGGTGGCGTTCGCGCGCCTCCTGGTTGAGGTCGCCGTGGACGGCGGTGGAGGAGAACCCGCGCTCGCTGAGCTCCTCAGCCAGCCGGGCGGCCTGCCGTTTCGTGCGCACGAAGATGATGGTGCGCCCACGGCCCTCGGCCTGCAGGATGCGCGCGATCACCTCGTCCTTGTCGAGCGCGTGCGTGCGATAGATGAACTGCTCGATGTTGGCCTGAGTCTGCCCCTCCTCCGGGTCTGCGACGCGTACATGGATGGGGTGCGTCATGAACCGCCGGGCCAGTGCGATGACGGCCCCCGGCATGGTCGCCGAGAACAGCATGGTCTGACGCACCGGGTTCACCATGGTGAAGATCCGCTCGACGTCAGGAAGGAAGCCCAGGTCAAGCATCTTGTCGGCCTCGTCGAGCACCATGGTGGTCACGTGGGACAGGTCGAGAATGTGCTGGTGAGCCAGATCGATGAGCCTCCCGGGAGTGCCCACCACGATCTGGGCGCCAGCCTTCAACTGGGCGATCTGCCCTTCGTAGGCTTTCCCGCCGTAGATGGTGGCAATTTCTGTCCCGCGCACGCGCGCGACCGACTCGATCTCGTCACTGACCTGGTGCGCCAGCTCGCGTGTGGGGACCACGATCAGGCCGCGCACACCCGGTCCGGGATGCGCGCCGAGGCGCTGGAGCATCGGCAACCCAAACGCCAGAGTCTTCCCGGTACCGGTCTTCGCCTGCCCGATGAGGTCGTTGCCCTGTAGCGCGAGGGGAATCGCCTCCTGCTGGATGGGGAACGGGTCCACGATGCCGTGGGCGGTCAGCTCCTCCACCATGTCTTGATCAATGTTCAGATCTGAAAAGGTCACGTCTTGCCTTGCCTAATATGTTGAGTTCCCTCCTCAGTGTAGGGGGTCGGCTCTGCGCGCGGGCGGGAAGCCCGCTCCGAGCAGGCGGGAGCGGCGGGCGCGCCGCAGGCTGTACGTATAGCATGGAGGGCGTGTGGAACCTTTTCCGTCGGCGTCATCGGGGCTCTGACCTCCGTGTAAAGTCCCGTGCAGATCACCTGTCCGGGGCGCGCCCCGAGTCGTTGGACATCTCCGCCTTCGCACCCAGCCAGGATGTCGTTCTCGCTCAGGCTGCATACCACCACTTCGCCGCGTACCGGCTGCTGTCCGCGTGGGTGGGGCAGGCGGACGCCTCAGCGGCGCGCTTTTCCTTCGCCTCGGCGATCTCGTCCGAGTACAAGACGTTCGCGCGCATCCACCGTGTGTTCCGGGCCGACCAGCCGGAGGCGGAGCCGCGGGATAACTGCCTGACCCCCGAGCTGCTGGACGCTGCCTTCGAGCGGGTTCAACCACGCACCTGGCAGGAGGCGGCTATCCACGTGTGCATGGTCAACGGCATACTCGATGACGCCCACCTGGCCATCGCGGAGGCCGCAGGAGTGCCGATGCCGGTACGGCAGGTGCTGGCCCGCCGGCGCTCGCAGGAGAAGCTGCTCGCGTTGCTCCAGGAACAGATCGCCACCGCCGAGTTCTCGCGCGATCTGCTTGCACTCTGGGGGCGCGCAGTGATCGGGGATGCGATCCTCGCCGTACGGGGACTGCTGGTACTTCCCGAGGATGTGCGGGAGGCACTGCGTGCGGGAACCCACCCCGATGAGGGAGTCGCCGACGCATTGGGCCAGCTGGACGCGTTTCAGTCGCAGCTGGTTGCCGGCCACACCCTTCGAATGGATGCCCTCCACTTGACGGCCTGACATGGTGTCTTTGCTGCGCTGGTCGCTGGCCGTCGTGTGCGCCGGGCTCATCGCTGGCCTGGCCGGGATCTTTCTCACGCTCGTCACCCGCGCCGTCGAGGTGGTGCTCTGGGGCACCTGGGACGTGCGGGCACTTGCGGGTGCCGTCGCGACAGTGGGGATGTGGCCGCGGGCCGCGATCGTCTTCGGGTCTGCTGTGCTCGGCGCCCTGGTCTGGTTTCTCCTCGGGGTGTTCGCGTGCTCGCCCGTTCCGCTGGGCACGGTGGTGAAGGGCGCGCGGATGCCGTTGGGCCGAACCGTCATCCACACCGTCACCCAGACCGTGATCGTCGCAGCGGGGGTCTCCGTGGGCAAGGAGGTCGCCCCGCGTGAGCTGGCGGCCAGCGGGATGGCAGCGGTGTCCGCGCAGCTCGGCTACACCGGGCAGTCGCGACGACAGCTCATCGCCGCCGCCGCCGGGGCCGGGCTGGCTGCGGTGTATGCGGTGCCGCTTGCGGGTTGCGCGTTCGCGGTGGAGGCCCTGGCGGGTCGCCGTAGTGTGCGTGCGGTGCTTTCGGCGGCCGCGGCCAGCGCGGTGGCAGTGACGGCCGCGAGCTTCGTCGTGGGGTGGGAGCCATACTATGTGGTGCCTGATGTGCCGCTGAGCTGGCCGCTCATCGCGTGGGCGCCGGTCGCGGGTGTCCTGATCGGGGGGTGCGCGATGCTCTTTTCCTCCGCACTGCGGCGCATCTCCGCTCGCGCCGCCCGGCGCCGTCCCGTGCGTGTCCTCGTGCTGGTTCCCCTGGCCGGGGCGTGCGTCGCCTGCGCATCCCTGTGGTTCCCCGAGGTTCTCGGAAATGGGCATTCGCTGGCTCAGATGGCGGTGAGCGCGACCGGGCCCGTGTCGCTGGCGGTGATCGGAGGTTTCCTCACGCTGGCTACAGTGAAGGCGCTCCTCACCCTGGGACTGATCGGCGCAGGCGCGTGGGGAGGGGTGCTTACCCCGAGTATTGCTGTGGGAGCCGCGCTGGGCGTCGTCTGCGGAGGGGCATGGATGGTGCTGTTTCCCGGGCAGTCGTGGGCGGGTTTCGCCTGTGTGGGCGCGGCGGTCTTCCTTGCGGTGGTTCAGCGCACTCCGGTGACGGCGGTGCTGCTCGTGGCAGAGTTCGGGCACGTGTTCGGTGCGGTGCTCATCCCCGTTGTGCTCGCGGTGGCGACCGCTCAGGTGATGCGGTTGGTCGTCGAGCGCCGTCGGCGATAGCGGTCAGCCAGCGATGAGCTCGGCCAGGCGCAGGGATGCGCTACGACGTCGCGACGCGTGCTGCCGGTATCCCGTGGCGACCGCTGCCAGAGCGCCGGTGCACAGCGGCAGTGTCCACATGACGGGGGAGTTGGCGGGCATCCCAAGCCACAGCAGGGCGACCCAGAGCAGACCCGTGACGAGCGTCGTGATGGTGGGCAGAACCAGCACTCCCGTGTAGGCCCCGGAACGTGCAGGGGTGATGTCGATCAGGCTTCCCACGCTCGCGGCGAGTGCGATGACGATGATGATCTCCATGGCTTCGCTCCGCCTGTCAGGACCCGAATCCGATGCGGCGAGTTTCCTCGGCGCCTACCTCGATGTAGCCGATGGTTCGCGTCGGGATGATGAACTGGCGTCCCTTGTCGTCGGAGAGCCGCAACGTGGGCGAATCCTTGGCAATGGCTGCGGCGATGGTATCCGCGAGCTCAGCAGGATCAGCCGACGTCTCGACGACGATTTCACGTGCCTGGTTCTGGATGCCGATGCGAACGTCCACGGTTTCCTCCTCTGTCGGCGTCTGCCTCCACACAGGATACGGCCTTTGCCTGAGTGTGTGTCGGCGGCAGCCTCTATCGTAAGTGATATGACGGCGGTACACGGACCAGGCGGTGCGAGGGTGGAGCTGTCTGCACGCCAGCGCGAGGTTGTCGAAAGCGCTGCGCCGCTGCTGGCCGTGGTGGGGGCCGCCGGCAGCGGCAAGTCGGTCACATTGGTCGAGAAGGTGGCGGCGCTTGTGGCAGCCGGGGCTGCTGCCGAGGAGGTCCTCGTGCTCTCCCCGACGCGAGAGTCCGCCCGCTCGCTGCGCGAGCAGCTGGACATGCGTCTCGGCGTAGTCCGTTCGGGCCCGTCCGCGCGGACCCCGCAATCCTTCGCCTTTGAGGTGGTGCGGCACAGCTACCTGTCCCGGGGGCGCACTCCACCTCGGTTGCTCACCGGGGGTGAGCAGGAGGCACTCATCTCCGACATCCTCGACGGAGAGAACGCCCTCGGGCGCGTGCCCGCGTGGCCGGAGAGCATCGACGCCTCTATACGAGCGCTCGCAGGTTTCCGCCACGAACTCCGGGACGTCATCGATCAGTGCTCGCAGTGGGGGGTGCGTCCGGCTCAGTTGCGTGAGTCCGGTCGGAAAGAGTGGGTCGCGGTCGCGGACTTCATCGATGAGTACCGCGCGGTGGTCGCGACCCTGGACCCGCTCCCGCTGACGGCGGCGGAGCTGATGGCTGAGGCGACTCGACTCGTGGAGACGCAGACCGGGTGGCCGGCGGAGTTTCCAGCACTCCGGCACGTTGTGGTCGATGACATTCAGGAGTTCACGCCGCAAGGCGCACGCCTGCTGCGGGCCCTGGTCGGATCCGGTGCGACGCTAGCGACGTTCGGCGACCCGGATACCGCGACGAATGAATTCCGGGGGGGATCGCCGGAGCTTGTGACGGGTCTCGTGCGTGACATCGATCCGAATGCACCCCTGATCGAGCTGACCGTGTCGTACCGCACGCGTGGTGCAATCGGGAGGGTGATGCATGCCGTCACGGGCATGATCGGCTCAGCGCGTGCGGGCGGACAGCGCAAGGCCTGGGTGCCTCCTCAGCTGCGAGAGGGACCAGCGGATGTCCTGGCTGCGACGTGTGCTTCGGTATCTATGGAAGCCATGGCGATTGCTCGCGAACTCCGCCGCCGGCATGTGGTCGATGGCGTTCCGTGGTCTGAATGCGCGGTTGTGGTGCGCAGTAGTGCGCAGGCGGAGGCTGTGGCGCGGGCGGTGGAGGCCGAAGGGGTGCCCGTTCGCGCCTCCGGGCGTCCGCAGTTGTTTCGGGAACATCCAGCCACCTTCCCCCTGCTGCTCGCAGGTTCCATAGCCACTGGGGTGCGCGTACCGAGTTCGGCCGATTATGAAACCCTGCTGCTGAGTTTTCTCGGCGACATGGATGTCGTCCAGTTGCGCAGGCTGCGGCGCGAGCTCCGTCGTGAGGAACTCGCCGCGGGAGGCTCACGCAGCGCAGCAGACCTTCTGGTTGAGGCATTCCAGGCTCAGGCGGGATTCGCCTCTCTCGGTCCGGTGGCTCGCGCGGCGCAGTCCCTGGCTACGGTGCTGAACCGTGCTACTGCAGCGGCAGAGGGGGACTCCGCTGTGCAGGTGCTGTGGCGGTTGTGGGATGCCGGCCGTGTTGACGGGGTCCCGGTGGCCCAGTCGTGGCAGCGCCGGGTGCTTGCCGCGGGGGAGGACGCCTCAGCCATGTCGCGCAATCTGGATGCGGTCGTCGCCCTGTTCGCCACGGCGAGTCGGTTCACCGAACACGCCCCGGATGCGCCTGCCTCAGAGTTCTTCGCGGAGCAGTGGCGTCGCCGTGTAGCGGACGATGTGATCACCCCGTCGGTGAGCCGGGACGCCGTTTGGGTGGGAACCGCCGCACAGCTGGTGTCGCGCAGCTTCGACACTGTGGTGATTGCCGGGTTGCAGCAGGGGGTGTGGCCGGATATGCGATTGCGCGACACGCTGCTGGGCGCGAGACGCATCTCGCGCGGGGGTGAGCGGCACGCCCCTGAGGATGAGAGACGTGAGGTGCTGCATTCGGAGCTGCGACTGTTTGCCCGGGCCGTGTCGTCGGCGCGCCGACGACTTGTCGTCACCGCGGTGGACAGCGAAGACGACACCGCCTCCGCACTGTTCCAGATAGTCGCGGCGGAGCAGACCGAATCCTGGCACCCGGAGTCGGTCGGTCACTCGTACACGCTGAGGTCCTTGGCCGCTCAGCTACGTCGGGAGCTGGACACCTCGGACGACCAGGATGCCATCAACGCTCTCGCCCTCATGAGCCGGGAGGGGGTCTCCGCTGCGGACCCGCAGAGGTGGCATGGTCTCCTCGCGGTGAGCTCTGCGGAGGGCATCCGGGAGATGTCGCCGGACGAACCCGTGCGGGTCAGCCCCTCTGGTGTGGAGTCCTTCGACACGTGCGGGCTGGGCTGGTTCCTCGATCGTTATCGGGGCCGAGAAGGTGCTGTCTCCGCCGGGGTGGGCACCATCGTGCACGCCGCCTTCGAACGTGCCGGGGACGACGCGAGTGTGGAGTCCTTGGCGCAGATTGTTGACGACGGCTGGACGAACCTGACCTTCGATGTCGACTGGGAGTCCCGCTGGAGACGGTCGAAGGTCCAGGGGATGCTCGAGAAGCTGATCTCGTACCTAGATCACGTCCGTGCCGAGCAGCGCCGCCGCGTCGCGGCAGAGATCGACTTCTGCGTGGAGGGGGAGTCGTTTGTGCTGCCAGGAACGATTGACCGCATTGAGGTGGATTCCGACAATCGCGTGCACATCATTGACCTGAAGACGTCCCGCAATGCGATAACCCGCGATGAGGCGAAGACAAACCCGCAGCTGATGAGCTACCAGCTTGCGGTTCTCGACGGGTTACCGGGAAGTTCCGCGGATGCGGCGGTGCAGGACCGTATCGTCGGGCTGGAGCTTGCCCAGGCGGGCTTGCTCTACGTGGGGACCTCGGCGAAAGGGTATGTGGTGCGCATCCAGGAGCCACTCACCGCGGAACAGCGGGCCGCCTTCCGGGCGCATTTGCACGAGGTGGCCGAGGGGATGTCTGCCGCAGAGTTCGTCGCACGGCTGGAGTCCCACTGCGTGAGCACCGGGTACGCGCCGTGTCGGATTCACCTGGTTCCGGCGGTGACAGAATGAGCATCCCCACGTCCCCCCTGGCCGCCCAATTGGGGCTCGATTTCGATCCGACCCCGGAACAGGCCCGGGTCATCGAGTACACCGGGTCCGAACCGGCGCTCGTCATTGCCGGTGCAGGCAGTGGTAAGACGGAGACGATGGCGCAGCGCGTCGTGTGGCTGGTCAGTACCGGGCGGGCGGCGGCATCTGAGATCCTCGGCCTGACGTTCACTCGCAAGGCGACGGCGGGGTTGAACACCCGGATCCTCACCCGCCTGCGCAGGCTCCCCGGCGCGTCGGAGCGCGGCCCGGCGGCACTCCTGGACGCTCCCACGATCTCCACCTACAACGCGTTCGCAAACCAGATTTTTCGGGAGAATGCCCTGCGCGTGGGGTATGAGGCGGACGCCGGGCTGTTGTCCGAGTCCAGTGCCTGGCAACTGGCGTTCGACGTGGTGTCGCGCTCGCAGGATCCCCGCATTCTCGAGCTGGACAGTACTCCCGCGCGGGTGACCGGACTCGTCCTGCAGCTCGCACATGCGATGACGGACCACCTCGTGAACCCGGACACGCTGACGCAGGTAGCCACGGAGCTTCTCCGACTCCGCGAGGTGCCGGGGCCGCGCTATCGCAGCGACATCGCGACTCGAGTGGATGCGGTGTCGACACTGCCCGTGCTCGCGGAGCTGGCGCAGCAGTATGTGCGGGTCAAGCGCGAGCGCGGGGTGATCGAGTACGCCGATCAGGTTCGGCTGGCCATCCGGGCGCTGGAGCGATCGGACGATGCCGTGTCCGCGTATCGCAGCCGGTACCGCTACGTCCTCCTTGACGAATACCAGGACACCTCGGTGGCGCAGACCCGGTTGCTGTCGGTGCTGTTCCGCGGTACCCCCGTGATGGCGGTCGGCGATCCGCACCAGTCGATTTACGGGTGGCGCGGTGCGGCCGCAGGCAATCTGCTCAGGTTCCCGGATGACTTCTCCTCGCCGCAGCGGCCACGTCGCGTGTTCACCCTGTCGACGAGCTGGCGCAACGACCGCGCGATCCTGGAGGCTGCGAATGCGGTCGCCCGTCCGTTGCTGACGGGGGATGCTGCAGAGACGGTGGTCCTGACGCCGGGGCCACAGGCCCAGTCCGGGGTGATCAGCTACCGCGAGCATGCCACCGTCGATGAGGAAGCCGATGCTGTCGCAGATCAGGCGGCGAGCCTCCTGGAGGCTGAGCCCGGCACTTCGATTGCGGTGCTGTTCCGCACCCGCAAGAGCATGCCGGTGTTTGCCCTCGCGCTGGCGCAGCGCGGGGTTCCGCACCACGTGGTCGGGGCCGGAGGTGCGATGGAGAGCCCCGAGGTTCTGGATCTGCGGTGCACGCTGGCGGTGCTCAGCGACCAGGATGCGGGCAACGAGCTGATCCGTCTGCTCACCGGATCCCGGTGGCGCCTGGGTGCACGGGATATCGTCGGGCTGTCGTCCTATGCGCGCGCGCTGGCTCACGCGAAGGTGGCGTCTGCCCGTTCCTCCGCACAGGTCGTGCCGAGTCGAGATGACATGGTCAGCCTCGTGGATGCGCTCGATCAGCTGCGTTTCGCACGGGCAGACTCCGACTGGCCAGCGAAATTGTTCAGCCCGGTTGGTTTCCAGAGGTTGACCGATGCGGCTGAGCTGTTCGCTCGGCTGCGCCGAGCCTCGGTACGCTCCCTGACCGATTTGGTGAGGTTGTGCGAGCAGGAGCTGATGCTCGACGTCGAGGTGGTGGCGAACGCGCGCAACACCCGGCCGCGGCAGAACCTTGACGTGCTGCACGCCCAGGTGGCTGACTACGAGCGGACGGTGCCCGAGGCGAGCCTGCCGGGACTGGTCGGGTGGCTCGCACGGGTAGCAGACCAGGAGGATATCTCCCCGGAGGGAGTCGACACCGAACCCGGGACCGTCCAGCTCCTCACCATCCACGCGGCGAAGGGGCTCGAGTGGGATACCGTCTTCCTGCCCCGGTTTGTCACGGGGGAGTACCCGGGCAGGGCACAGGACGGAGCCGGTTGGCTCAGCCCCGGCCGTCTGCCCAGCGAACTGCGCGGGGACGCCGCCGACATCCCCCAATTCGCCTGGCGTGAGTGCGCTGATACCGTCGCGGTGACAGCCGGTATCACCGAGTATGTGGCCAAGCAGAAGAAACACCTGTTGGCGGAGGAGCGCAGACTGCTCTACGTGGCGCTGACGCGGGCCCGCCATCGCGTGCTGATCAGTGCGGGGATACTGGCCGCCCAGCGGGCCACGGGGTACGCGCGCAGCAGTTATCTCGACGAAGTGGAGCCCTACCTCACCGAAAAGCCCGTCGTGGTCTCGGATGAAGATGTCGCGCGCGCCCGCAGTGCGGTGTCTGAGCGTGTCG
The DNA here is from genome assembly GCA_002391425.1 of Micrococcales bacterium UBA3913. Classification (GTDB taxonomy): domain Bacteria; phylum Actinomycetota; class Actinomycetes; order Actinomycetales; family Microbacteriaceae; genus UBA3913. The sequence continues at coordinate 12,403 of DGEZ01000108.1, forward strand.
AAACCTGGCCTCGTGACCCATTGGGACAGCGTCGGAACCGTATTGAGGAGATCGCGGCCGCTGTGCAGGCGGCACAGCGGGAGGGAGTCTCCCTCCCCGATGCGGGGCGCTACTGCGACGACCTGCGCATTGTGCTGGCTGAGCGCGATCAGGCTGGTCGCGAACAGGCGGTCATGATGCCGGCGACGATCGCGGCGTCCCACCTGGCGGCCTTCGTGGGGGACCCGGAGACCGCATTACGCAATGCTGTGCGTCCCGTTCCGGCCGCGCCATCGGCGGCGGCCGCGCTGGGGACGGCTTTTCACCAGTGGGTCGAGCAGCGCTTTCAGGGATCTCTGGACGAGACTCTCGACCTCGACGGTCTGGAAGCGGACGATTCCACCGAGGCGGCGGCCGTCGCCTATGATGCCTCCGAACTGAGCAGGCTTCAGGACATTTTCTTGCGCAGCCCCTGGGCGGATCAGACTCCCTGCGATGTCGAAGTGGCGATAACCGCGCACCTGGGGGGTATCACGATCCCGTGCAAGCTGGACGCCGTGTTCCAGCACGGTGACCGCTTCGAGATTGTGGACTGGAAGACAGGTGCGAAACCGCACAGCGCGGCGGACCTGGAGCAGAAGTCCATCCAGCTCGCCCTCTATCGGTGGGCGTATGCGCAGTGGCGGAAACTCGATCCGGAACGGGTCGATGCGGCCTTCTTCTATGTCGCCGCGGACCGCGTGGTGCGACCCCAGCACCTGCCGAGTGTGGCGGACCTGGCCGCTAGTCTTCAGAAGATTCGTTCGCGGGACGAACGGGCTGATACTCCGGGACACCCTCGCGCGAGATAAGCACGCCGTCATTGCTGTCATTGTCGTC
>DGEZ01000108.1:13485-24087 GCA_002391425.1 Micrococcales bacterium UBA3913
CGGGGAGGCAGTAGACGGCTGCGCGCCGGGTTCCGCCGACAGGTCGGGGTTCGGTTCTTCTGTCACGGACGGTGTGTCGGGAACGTCATTGGGGTCAGGGTACCCAGGTTCGGCCGCTGCCGCGGGCTCCTGTAATGGGGTCGGCTCCTGCGTTTCGGACGGCACGAGGGGAGCGGCCGCGCCACGCTCAATGTCGGCGGCGAGGGCGCGCAACATACGGGCGCCGTCATCGACGGTGGAGGCGTCACCCGTGTCCACCCCGTAGAGAAGCCAGCGTGCCAGATCGAGCTCTCGGTGCAGCAGAGCGCGCTGCCGGATGCACGCATCGGCCTCGTCACGGCGGGCGATGAGGTATGCCTCCGAGATGTCGAAACCGATGGCGGGAAGGTCGATGACCCACGCCAGGTCGACAGCCGGATCGCCCAGCCCGAACGCGGACCAGCCGAACACCCCGGTCACCTCCGCATCCGCCACCGAAAAGGAGGCCTCGGAAAGATCCCCGTGCACGACGGTGGGGGTGAACTCCCACAGCGGGTCGGCAGCGAGAGCCGCATCCCAGCGTCGGGCGACCGGGTCCGGGAGTCGTCCGGTCCCTCGGGCGCGATCCACCGTGGTGGCTATCCCAGCCGCCACCTCGATCGCCGAGCGCGCAGGCAGGTCGAAGTCGGTGACCACGGAGCTGGGGATCGAGTGGATGGCCGCGATCGCGCCGCCCACAGCGGAGCACAACTGCCCGCTGCCTTTGAGGGCACGTGAGCGCAATGTGCTGCCGGGGATGTACTCATACAACCGTGCGGTCGTGTTGCCCACCTCCGTGTGCCCGACGAGCGTGGGCACCTCGAAGGGCAGGCGTGCCCGCACACCTGCACTGAGCGCGGAGAGCACGGTGGCCTCGTCATCGGCCTTGCGCGCCGCCTCGGGCGTCCGGGGCACCCGGAACACGAGAGTCTGATCCGTATCGGTGGTGAGGATGACGGAGTCGAAGTCCCCGGATCCCTCTGAGGTGAGCGGGCGAACGCTCGTAAATTCGGATCCCTCCAGGGCGTTCGTGGCGAACGCGGCTAAAGTGAGTGGAGACCTGCCCATATCTTCAGGCTAGGCGACAGGAGAACCGAATCGGGTGTGCGCCACGCACACGGGAGAGACGAGGGGCGAGTGCTCAGGCAACTATCGATCGATCCGCCGTTGGCACGAGCCGGCGTTGACCGGGATTCTGTGGTTCGTTCTGATCCGAAACTTTTCGACAGGCTTCTCTCTGACGGGGACACGCGTATCCTCGCGTTGCACGCTGGCCGGGTGCCCATGTCCGATGGCCACCTTGTGCTGTGTCGGGTCGAGGATGTCACGAGTGCACTGGTGCGGGTCTACCTGGGGCGCACCCTGGTGGAGGAACAGGGGGCTGCCGCCGGTGCCGCGATCATCCTCAACATCCTCAGCGACAACGCGCAGCGCGAGCTCGCCTCGCGACTGGACGCAGAATGGGTGGAGTTGCGGGATATCGGGGGCGTGCTCACCGACCGGGATGCGGGACTCGTCGTCGAGGCGGTGGCGCTATCCCGGTGGCACGAGAACTACCAGTACTGCCCGCGGTGTGGACTGCCAAACATCGTCGGGCAGGCGGGCTGGGTGAGGCGATGCCCTGACGATGGTTTCGAGGTGTACCCGCGGATCGATCCGGCGATCATCGTGGCAATCCGGGACCAGCACGATCGGCTTCTGCTCGGCGGGGGCCGGGCCGGGTGGTATTCGGTTCTCGCCGGTTTCGTGGAGGCGGGCGAACCCCTGGAGGCCGCGGTGGTGCGCGAGGTGCGTGAGGAGTCCGGGCTGAACGTTGCTGTGGACGCCTACCTGGGGTCGCAGTCCTGGCCGTACCCGCTCAGCCTCATGCTCGCGTTCAGCGCCCGGGTCACAGACGATGACGCGGATGCGGCGCTGCATCCCGATGGCGAGGAAATCACCCACCTGGAGTGGTTCACGCGGGAGGACCTGTGGCGCAGGAAGGAGCAGCTGCGTCTGCCCGGTACCGCGTCGATCGCGCGTGCGATGATCGAGTCCTGGCTGGGCAGGCCCCTGGATGCCGGGGATGAGCATCCTGAACCCACCCCGGCACCGAACACGTTCCTGGCGGGAACGGACATTCCGTGACCCCGGACGAGATTCTCGAGGGTCTCAACGCCGAGCAGCGGGATGTCGCCGAGAGTCTGCTCGGCCCCGTCCGGGTACTTGCCGGTGCGGGCACGGGCAAGACGACCGCGATCACGCGTCGGATCGCCTACGGCATCGCCTCCGGCGTCTACGACCCCCACGCGGTGATGGCGCTGACCTTCACGAACCGGGCTGCCGCCGAGCTGCGCGCACGGCTCGCCCACCTGGGGGTGCCGATGGTGGCGGCGCGTACCTTCCATGCCGCGGCGCTCGCCCAGCTCCGGCACTTCTGGTCGCAGGTGTTCGAGGGGTACCCGCCGAGCATCCTCGATGCGAAGCTGCCCCTGGTCCTGGATGCGGCTCGCTCCCGGGCGATCGATGTCAGCCCTGCGCAGGCGCGTGATATTGCGAAAAAGATTGAGTGGCGGAAGGTTCGCAATCTCGCCATCGACGACTTTCTGCAGCTCAGTGATCGTTCGGAGACCAGCGGATTGACGACGGAAGCGGTCGGACTGGTGATGCGCGAGTACGAGCACCTCAAGCTGCGCGCGCACACCATGGACATGGAGGATGTCCTGCTGGCTCTCCTGGGTGTCCTGGAGAACGAGCCGACCGTCGCCAGCCAGGTGCGCACCCTGTACCGCGTGTTTGTCGTGGACGAGTACCAGGACATTTCGCCGGTTCAGCAGCGCCTTCTTGAGGTGTGGTTGGGTAACCGACGGGACGTGTGCGTGGTGGGGGATGCGGCGCAGACCATTTACAGTTTCGCAGGGGCGAGCGCGCGGTTCCTGCTGGATTTTCCGCAGACCTTCCCCGGGGCGAAGACGATCGAGATGGTGGAAAACTACCGGTCCACGCGTGAGATCGTCCGGGCAGCAAACACGGTGATTCGGGGGGAGCCCGGGGCGGTGGAGCTGAGGTCGCAGCGGTCCGGGAACCAGCTGCGTGTCGTCGAGCTACGGGACAGGGACGAGGAACTCGGGTGGATCGCGCAGGACATCGCCGCGCGCATCCAGTCCGGGCAAACCCCCGAGACGGTGGCCGTGCTCGCGCGCGTCGGTGCACAGCTGGACGACCTTCAGACGGTGCTCGACCGTTACGAGGTCCGATACCAGGTCAAGAGCATGGTCCCCTTCTTCCTGCGGGCGGAAGTCTCGCAGGCCATGCTCATGCTCAACGCTCAGGCGGCGCAAGCGCAGAGCGATTCCCCCTACATCCACCAGGTGGCGGACGTGCTGCGCTCTGTGGGATGGTCCCTGCGCCCACCGGAGGACCGCGACGAACGGCAGCGGTGGGAGAGCCTGCAGGCGCTCATGACCGTGGCCGAGGGGATGCCGCCCGGATCGCGTCTGGAGGACCTCGTGCACGAGTTGGAGTCGCGCCGCGCCCGTCAGGCCGATCCGCCGATTCCCGGTGTGGTGCTCTCGACCATCCACGCGGCGAAGGGCCTGGAGTGGGACACGGTGTACGTCGCGCACGTCGCCGATGGGGTGATCCCGTACGCTACCGCCTCCTCAGCAGCGGAAATCGCCGAGGAGCGCCGCCTCCTGTACGTGGCGATGACGCGAGCCCGGTCTGAGCTGGTCCTGACCTGGGCGCGCCGTGATGGTCACGGGCATGCCCGACGCCGGTCTCCTTTCCTGGCCGGACTCACGTCGGCGCGGTGACAGACAGGGCGGATGGACTCCACCGGTCAAAAGTCTGGCAGCCGCAGTCGGGGTGAAACCGCGTGTTCGGCAGCGCAGCCACGCCATACGGGTGCACCCGGTGGCGTTGGTGCGGGTGAGCCTCCGGGGCACCGTCCGCGACGCTGAGAAGGGTGCTCACCGCCAGGCTCAGCGCCGTCGCCAACACCGTGCGCTCCACCGGGGAGGGTGCACGCGCGCTGAGCTGGGCGGCCACCATCGGCCACGAGGGATGCTCGTGGGCCTGCCACAGCTCGCGGCAGCGCAGGCACGGGGATGCTCCCGGGCGCAGCACCGGCGTGACCTCCACGCCGTGGGCGCCGAGCAAGACTGCGACGTGGGGGATGCGGGAGAACATCCAGTCGGCATAGCGGTGCGGGTGCGGGCTTGCGCCGGAGATGAGGATGCCGAGGCGCTGCTGTGTGGGGGGCGTGCCCGGATCAGGCACCCGCACGCCGGTGTGCTCGGCCAGCCAGCGGACGATGCCGATGTGCTCGCGGTTTCCCCGGACCTCCACCACGTGCCCGCTGCGTCTGCGCCGGAGGGTGTCCGCATGGTACGCGTAGCTCGCATCGCTGAGCTCCGGGCATGACCCCGTGGTCGAGAGCGCATCCCCGGCTATCAGCCCGGGCCGGAGAAACGCGAGCAGGCGGCGCGCTCGAGACTCACTCACCCCCGCCTGCGCGGCAAGATCCATGAGGGTGTCCGTGTCGAGGCCGCGTCGAATGGATTCGACCACTTCGGCCTCCGCATCGGTGATGCGGCACTGGGGGGAGCTGGGGGCGTCCCCCAGCTGCAAGGTGTACGCGTCGGCCCACAACAGGGGCACGCGAGGGTTGGCACGCACGAACATGTCGTTATTCTCGCTAACGCTGCACCCGGCGGGGCCGTTTTCCACAGGTCAGGACAGATGCCGGCGGCGCTGTCGCCGTGGGGAGAATCAGCTCTCGGGCTGTGCGGGCGGGGTGTCGCCCCCGTCATCCTCCGGGCTGGTCTCCGGTGCGTCAGACGCGGGGGCAGCGTCCGATGCGGATCCGTCGAAGCCTCCGGAGAGCAAGCGCTCGAGGTCCTCGTCCAGCTCGTCCCGCTCTGCGGGGCGTTGAAGCCGGGCGATGAGGGCATCCGGATCGGACATATCCGCGGAGGTGGGCACCGTGTCCGGGTGACGCCACAGCTCCTCCCGCTGCGTGTGGCCGAGCGCATCTCCGATACGTGACCATAGCTGGGCTGCCTCGCGCAGCCGCCGCGGGCGCAGCTCCAGCCCGATCAACGCTCCGAACGCCTGCTCGGCGGGTCCCCCTGTCGCGCGTCGGCGGGTGAGAGCCTCACGCAGGGCGTCGGCCTTCGGCAGCCGCGTGGACGCATCCGATACGACCGCATCCACCCACCCCTCGATGAGGGCGATGAGCGTCTCAATGCGGGCGAGTGCATCCCGCTGTGCCTCGGACCTCTCCGACAGGAGCGCACCGCCCCGGATGGCGGCTTCCAGGGCGGAGGTGTCCCGCAGGTCCAGATTCTCCACCGTATCCCGCATCCGCTCGGTGTCGATCGTGACCCCCTGCGCATACTCGCGGATCGCGGTGGTGATGTGCAGGGTGAGCCAACGCGCGTTCTTGAACAGTCCGATATGCGCGAGCTCGCGCAGGGCCAGGTAGATGTTCACCTGGTCGAGGGGAACATCCAGGTCGCGGGCGAACTCGACAACATTCTGCGGCAGCAGGGCGGCAGTGCTGGACGGCAGCAACGGGATGCCGATCTCCGTGGCCGAGGTCACCTCCTGCGAAAGCATCCCGACGATCTGACCCAGCTGCAGAGAGAACAGTGTCGCCCCGACGTTCTGCAGCATCCCGGTCACCCCTTGGAGCATCCCGCGCGCTTCCTCGGGCGCCTGCTCAGACAGCGCATCCACCAGCGCTTGGCCGATCGCCGTGGAAATCGGGTCGGCAATCTCCCGCCACGCGGGCAGTGAGCCGTGGGCCCACTCCTGGCGATTCATGACACCTGCGCCGATGGAGCTGTCCGCAAAGCTCGTCTGCTCAGACAACCACAGCTGTGCGATCTGAAACGCCTGGGCAGTGTTCTGGCGCTCGTCATCGGTAATCGGCACCTGTTTCGCCGCGGCGACGGCCACGGCGCGTTCGTCCGCGACGGCGGCCGACGATTGGCCGGATGCGGAGAGTGCGGCCTGGAACTGGGACATCATCTGGGAAACCAGGGACGGGTCTTGGGGCAACCCCGCAGCCCCCGCCAGCGCGGAGAAATCCGAGGCGCCATTGCCCTGCAGAAACTCGCGGAAGAGCCTCATGAACTCTTCACGATCGTCGTCGTCAGACATGCAACTCCTCACACGAATGGGTACAGGGTTAACGCTAAGCGACTTCCGTGGGAAAACGGTGGGTTTCTCTGTGAGCGTGATGAGGGAATGGCGCGGGATGTGCCCCCAGGTGTGCTCTCACAGGAACAAGGGGGCACAATGGGCGGGTGACTTTTCTTGCCAGACGGCGTACCCCCGACAGCGGGTATCGGTGCATGCCGCGACGTCGCCGCTGGCTGACTGTGACGGTCGCCGCGGTCGCGGGGGTGAGCGTGATCGGCGTGGCTGCGCTGCCCAGCCCGTACGTCATTGACGGGCCGGGACCCGTGTTCAACACGATCGGGCAGACCGAGGTCACTCAAGACGACGGGTCGACCCAGGAAGAGGACGTCATCCAGGTCGACGGGCTGCCGACCTACGAGACCTCCGGCAGCCTGAACATGCTCACCGTGTCCCAGTGGGGGACTCCTAGCGACCTGCCGTCCGCGCTGCAGGTCCTGCAGGCGTGGATCGACCCGACCATGACGGTGGTCCCGCTTGACCAGGCGTATCCGCCTGGCACCACGACCGAATCGGAGGCGGAGGCGAACTCCCAGGCGATGACCGCGTCCCAGCAGTCTGCGGCGGCCGCGGCATTCACCTACCTGGGCTACGAGGTCACGCCGCACCTGCAGGTGGTCTCGGTGCAGGAAGACTCCGACGCCAACGGGGTCCTGGAACCCGGCGACGTGATCGAGACGATTAACGGCCAGCAGGTGAGCACCGTCGATGAGGTGCTCGCTGGGGCCGAGGACGCTTCCGCCGAGAACCCCCTGGTCATCGAGTTCCAGAGAGACGGCGTCGCGCACACCGCTGAGGTGGTGCCCGTCACCGGGGACGACGAGGTCAACCGCATCGGGGTGAGCGTGACAAGCATCTATGACGACTTGCCTGCCGACGTGACGATCACGCTCGAAGATGTGGGCGGGCCGAGCGCCGGCATGATGTTCGCCCTCGGGGTTATCGACACCCTCACCCCGGGGGAGCTCACCGGGGGCCACACGATCTCCGGAACCGGGACGATCACCGCCGACGGCACCGTGGGCGCGATCGGGGGGATTCGTCAGAAGATGGTGGCCGCGGATGAAGCAGGAACCGAGCTGTTCCTGGCCCCGAGTGAGAACTGCTCAGACGTGGTGGGCAACATCCCCGACGGCCTGACCGTGGTCAGCGTGTCCACCCTCACCGACGCGGTGGATGCGATCGAGACGTTCACCCAGACAGGTTCGGCCGCAGGTCTGGCCACCTGCTCGTAGCCGCAGTTTGCCGCAGGGAAAAAATCGCGGCGCCTCACTTTCAGGGCCCTCCGCTAGGATGTGGCGACGATAACGTTGCCGTGCTCAGCCACAGTCGGGAGGACTAAACGGTGAGTGAATCCACAGCCGCAGGACAGGGTGGCGCCAGCGCCGCGGGCCACCGCACCCGAAAAATCGCGGTCATCACCGTCAGCGCATTGGCTGCGCTCGCCGTTCTCTTCCTCGGTTTCGTGGCTTTCTACACCGAGATCCTGTGGTTCGATCAGCTCGGGTACCTCTCTGTGCTGCTCACCCAGTGGGGGTGGGGATGGGCGTTGTTCGGCATCGGAGCCGTCGGCACGTTCCTCCCGCTGTGGCTGGCGCTGAAGCTGTCCTACCGGGCGCGACCCATGTACGCACAGTTCAGCTCGTCGCTATCCCACTACCAGGAACTCGTCGAACCCGTGCGGCGCATCCTGTTTATCCTCATCCCAATCGTCGGGGGGATCATCGGTGGGGCGGTTGCCTCCGCCTCCTGGCAGACCGTTGCCTTGTGGATCAACGGCGTCGACTCAGGCGTCACGGACGCGCAATTCGGGCTCGATACGTCGTTCTACATGTTCCGTCTGCCGTTCTACCAGGGACTGGTCGGGTTCGCCTCCGCCGTCGTACTGGCGGCGTTCCTGCTCATGGTCGTGGTCGGGTACCTGTACGGGGGCATCCGCATTGCCGGCCGTGAGCTGCGCATCGCGAAAGGCCTGCGGATGCTCGCGGCGCTCACGATTGCGCTGTACCTCGTCATCCAGGCGGTCAGCCTGTGGCTGGACTGCTATGCGACAGTCACCACGAACAACAGCCTGATCACGGGAGCCAACTACACCGATGTGAATGCCGTCATCCCGGGCAAGACGATCCTCGCGATCCTCGCCCTGATCGTGGCGGTAGCCTTCATCGTCACCGCGTTCATCGGGAGGTGGCGGATTTCCCTGATCGGCACCGGCGTGCTCGTGATCAGCGCACTCGTGGTCGGGATCGTCTACCCGGCTCTCATCCAGAAGTTCTACGTCGACCCGAGCGCGCGCGAGCTGGAGTCGACGTACATCCAGCGCAATATTGACGCCACCCGGGAGGCGTACGGGCTGGACGACATCACCACGGTCGAGTACTCGGCATCAACGGACGCCGAGGCAGGCGCGCTGCGTGAGGATGCGGATACGACCGCATCCATTCGTCTGCTCGACCCGGACGTGGTCTCGCCCGCGTTCCAGCAGTTGCAGCAGTTCAAGCAGTACTACTCGTTCAGTGACGACCTCGACGTCGACCGGTACGAAATCGACGGGGAGCTTCGGGACACGGTCATCGGGGTGCGCGAGCTGAACCTGGATGGTCTGGGCGATTCGCAGAGCTGGGTGAACAGCCACATCGTGTACACCCACGGTTACGGGGTCGTGGCTGCCTACGGGAACGAGACGGAGGACGGGCTGCCCTCCTTCTTCGAGAGCGACATTCCCACCTCTGGCGAGCTCGGCGAGTACGAGGCACGCATCTACTTCGGGGAGGAGTCACCGGACTACTCGATCGTCGGCGGGACCGACAACGTGGAAGTGGACTACCCGGCCAGCGAGGATGACTCATCCGTCACGTATACGACGTACGACGGGGATGGCGGCCCGACGCTGGACAACATTTTCAAGCGCCTCGTCTACGCGGTGAAGTTCCAGTCGGAGCAGATCTTCCTCTCCTCCTACGTCACGGACGATTCCCAGATCCTGTATGACAGGGACCCGCTCACGCGCGTTCAGAAGGTCGCCCCCTACCTCACCCTCGATTCGGATCCCTACCCCGCTGTCGTCGACGGCCGGGTGGTGTGGATCGTGGACGGGTACACGACGAGCTCGACGTACCCGTATTCCGAGCAGACCACGCTCTCCAGCGCGATCGCCGACTCGGACACGAGCGCATCGCAGGTGTCGAATCAGACCGTCAACTACATCAGCAACTCGGTGAAAGCCACCGTTGACGCGTACACCGGGGAAGTTACCCTGTACGCCTGGGACACCGAAGACCCGGTGCTGCAGACGTGGCAGAGCATCTACCCGTCGACCCTGGTGTCGTACACGGAGATGAGCGCCGACCTGATGGAGCACGTGCGCTACCCCACGGACATCTTTGAGGTGCAGCGCGAGGTGCTCGCCACCTATCACGTGACCGATGCAGGGGCGTTCTACTCGCAGGAAGACGCGTGGCAGGTGCCGACGGACCCGACCGCATCCTCCTCCTCGAATGTGAAACAGCCGGCCTACTATCTGACCATGCAGATGCCGGAGGACGAATCCGCCGAGTTCTCGATCTACTCGACGTATATTCCGATCGACAACTCCAGCTCGGGAACATCATCGCGGAACATTCTCACCGGCTACCTCTCGGCGAATTCGAACGCCGGATCGGAAGCCGGGGTGAAGTCCGAAGACTACGGAAAACTCACGCTCCTCGTGCTGCCCCAGGAGACCACTGTGCCCGGACCCGGCCAGGTCCAGGCACAGTTCAACTCGGACAACACCGTATCGACGGAGCTGAACCTGCTCAACCAGGGTGGATCGTCGGTGACCCAGGGCAACCTCCTGACGGTGCCCGTGGGCGGGGGATTGCTCTATGTCCAGCCGGTGTACGTGCAGTCTTCGGGAGAGACGAGTTACCCGATTCTGCGCCGTGTGCTCGCCTCCTTCGGGGGAGACACCGTGGCCTTTGAGAGCACCCTGGATGAGGCACTGGATGCCCTCTTCGGCGGTGACTCCGGCGCAGTTGCGGGGGACAGCGATAACGCTGAGGGCGAAGACACGGGGACATCGGGGACGGACTCCGGGTCCAGCGGCGAGACGGATTCGACGACCAATGCGGAGCTGACGCAGGCTCTGGAAGACGCCGCCCAGGCACTGGAAGACCGACAACAGGCCCTGGAGGACGGGGACTGGACTGCCTACGGCGATGCTGACGCCGCCCTGGAGGACGCGATTCAACGCGCCATGGATGCCGCCGAGTAGGGTGGTCGGCCCGGCCACATACGTGACCAAGCCGTCCAGCCCTTCTGGGCTGTCTCCCAACGCGTCCGGGGCCGCTCTATGACCCCTGCCCGACCAAAGTGACGGATCTGGCGAGGTTCGTCGGCTATGTGGGGATGGGTGTC
>DGEZ01000153.1 GCA_002391425.1 Micrococcales bacterium UBA3913
AGATGTGTATAAGACAGCGAGACGGGCCCATCCGTTCTCAACTTCTGTGCGAAAACGCTGACCCGGAACTCTTCGAGCATCCACCGCACGGCCGTGAGGCGGGCGGGCTGTTCGGGCCTAGCGGGGATACTGCCGCTGGCTGCCCGATAGGCGGCAACCGCCTGGGCCACCTGTGCCGCAGCCTGCTGGTCCCGACGCAGGTCCTCGCTGGCGCGCTGCACGCGCACAGCTGCCGCCTGCAGGTAGGTGCTCAGCCGGCCCAGGTGGTGGATGTCGGTGGCTGCGATGAACCCGGGGAAGACCAGGCCTGCAAGCTGGGAGCGAACATCTTGAGAGACGACGAACATGCTCGGCGAGGACAGCCCGGACAGCTCCTGTTCCACATCCCGGGCGGCACGCATTGCGCGCACCACTAGCTCGACAACCGCATAGGAATCGTCGATCACGCCGCCGCGAAACTCGTCTGCGGCCTTCTGGAACTCGGCCCTGCTCCACAGCAGACCATCCGGGGACTGGCGCCCGACCACCGCACCGGCGACGGCGAGCACGACGTCATCGACCAGCGCCGACAAACTCGGGTAGGGGGCGCTGGCCAGCATGAGGCGCTCTGTCTGGCTGAGGTGGTCGCGGATGTAACTGGCCGGTGAGGGGGAAGAGCGTGCGACGAGGGCGCGCACCGCATCCCGTTGCGCGGTCTCCTGGTCCCGCCGTGACGAGAACACCCGGACACCGATACTGCCGTCCCGCGCCACGCAGTACGCGGGATGCGCCCGTGCGCGCACCCCGCCGGACCGAACGGTAAACTCGCGGGGCATCTGCTCGACATCCCAGCCTTGAACTCCGTCGCGCTCCGCGATCGCGGGGGTTGCATCGGGCGCCGAGTGTGCATCGCTGTCGGGCGCGTCTCCGGGGGCATCGGGCTCCGGTTTGGGGTGGGCACGAACCGCACGGCTGGCTAACTGGGCCACCTCCCGCTGCGCCTGCTGCACGTGGCGCTGCTGCAGCCCGGCCAGGTCTTTGGCCACCTCGATGGTGCGACCGTGGCTGTCCACCACGCGGAAGCTGGGTCGCAGGTGTGCCGGGACGCGCGACCAGTCAAAGTCTGATGTGCTCACCGGCATCTGGGCGGCGCGAGAGATGAGGACGGCCAGCTGGTCGACTAGCGGCGTGTGCGCATCCTGCTGGGCCTCCACCTGGGCGAGGAACGCACGTGCGTGATCCGCAGCCGGAACCACGTGCCGTCGGATCGCCTTCGGCAACGCCTTGATGAGCGCCGTGATCAGGTCCATCCGGAACCCGGGGATCGTGTCCTCGAAATCCCGCTCACTGAACTGGGGCAGCAGCGCGAGGGGAACGGTGATGGTGACCCCATCATCGACTGCCCCCGGCTCGAACCGGTAACGCACGGTCAGCCGTTGGTCCCCGGAATGCCACTCGCGGGGGAATTGCTGCCGGTCCACGCGGGCGGGATCCCCCTCGACAAGATCCTGTTCCGACATGGTCAGCAGCTCGGGGTGCTCCCGGCGCTCCGTGCGCCACCAGCCTTCGAAGCTGCGCGTGGACACGACCTTCTCCGGGATGCGCGCGTCATAGAACTCGTAGACGGACTCATCGTCCCGCAGGATGTCGCGACGCCGGGTCGCCTCCTCCACCTGCTCCAGGCGTTTGCGCAGCTTCCTGTTCTCCCGGTCGAACGCCTGCGGGGAGTCCCATTCCCCGGCGACCAGCGCGTGCCGGATGAACAGTTCCCGGGCATGTACTGGGTCGAAGCGGGAGAGCTGAACCCGACGGCGTTCCACCAACAGCAACCCATACAGGGTGACGCGCTCGAAGGCGACGGCCGCACCCTGCTTGCGCTCCCAGTGGGGGTCCGAGATCGAGTGCACGGCACGGTCTCCGGCGAGCGCCTCCGCCCACTCGAGGTGCACTGCCGCGACGGTGCGCGCGAACATCCTGCTCGTCTCCACGATCTCGGCCGCAACCACCGCCTCCGGGGGGTGCTTGACCAGCGCGGACCCGGGGAAAATCTGGAACCGCACCCCGCGCGCACCACGGTATTCGGCGCGTTTGCGTCGTGGGGACCTTTCGCGGGTTGTCGGTGCGGAGTCTGCTCGGTCGTCGCGGATGCCCAAATGCGAGAGCAACCCGGACAAGATCGCCCGATGAATGCCGTCCGGGTTGACCGTCGGCTCCCCCGGGCGCGCGCCGATTCCCGAACCGATGCGGACAAGCTGGCGGTACAGCTCGTTCCACTCGCGCACGCGCAGAAAGTTGAGGTATTCCGCCTTACATAGGCGCCGGAACGCGCTGCCGGAGAGCTCCCGTTGGCGCTGCTCCAGGTGGTTCCACAGGTTCAGCAGGGTGAGGAAGTCGCTGGTGGGGTCCGCGAACCGAGCGTGCATACGGTCCGCGTCGTCGCGTTTTTCGAGGGGACGCTCGCGCACATCCTGCACCGTCAACCCCGCGACAATCGCGAGCACCTCGCGCACAGCGTTCTCGTCCCGCGAGGCGAGCACCATGCGCGCATACCGGGGGTCGATGGGCAGCCGCGACATTTCGCGCCCCAGCCGGGTGATCTCCGCGTGCGCATTCAGCGCACCCAGCTCGCGCAGCAGATCGACCCCATCTTTGACCCCCCGGGGATCTGGCGGGGTGAGGAACGGGAAGCTCTCGATGTCCCCCAACCGCAGCGAGGCCATCTGCAGGATCACCGAGGCCAGGTTGGTGCGTTGGATCTCCGGGTCCGTGTACTCGGGCCTGCTGGCGAAGTCCTCCTCACTGTACAGGCGGATCGCGATTCCGTCGCTGGTGCGTCCGCACCGTCCGGAGCGCTGCCGGGCGGAGGCTTGCGAGATCGGTTCAATGGGCAGCCGCTGCACTTTGGAGCGTGGGCTGTACCGGGAGATACGTGCCAGACCCGTGTCGACCACGTACCGGATGCCCGGGACGGTGACACTCGTCTCCGCGATATTCGTGGCGATCACGACCCGTCTCCTACGCCCGGACACGGGCTCAAAGATGCGGTGCTGCTCGGCGTTCGACAGACGTCCGTACAGGGGCAGGACATCCAGGGCAGGGAGCGTACGCGAGGCAACAGCGCCCTCGAGGGCGGCTTGCGCATCCCGGATATCAGCTTCGCCACTGACGAACACGAGGATGTCCCCGTCGGGTTCGTGGCACAGTTCGGTCACTGCGGCGCAGATCCCCTCGGTCAGGGTGGCCTCGTCGACGCTGGGCGATCCGTCCCCGTCCCCGTCCGGGTCAAAGCCGGCCGCCCCGGAGCCATCCAGCGGCCGATAGCGAATCTCCACCGGGAAGGTGCGCCCCGAGACGGTGACCACTGGTGCATCGCCGAAGTGCCGGGAGAAACTCTCCGGGTCGATTGTCGCCGAGGTGATGATCAGGCGCAGTTCCGGCCGTTTCGGCAGGATGCGCGCGATGATGCCGAGCAGGAAGTCGATGTTCAGGCTGCGTTCGTGCGCCTCGTCGATGATGATCGTGTCCCACGCTCGGAGCATACGATCCTTGTGGATGGCCGCCAACAGGATGCCGTCGGTCATCACGGTCAGCCGGGTGTGCTCGCCGACCGCATCGGTGAACCGCACGCGGTAGCCGACGGTCTGCCCGATCGGCTCGCCGAGTTCCTCCGCAACGCGCTCTGCGATCGTTCTGGCGGCGATGCGCCGAGGCTGGGTGTGCGCAATCGAGCGTCTCCCCGCCGCTAGCGCGATTTTCGGCAGCTGTGTGGACTTTCCGGAACCGGTCTCCCCGGCGACGACGATCACCTGGTGGGTGGCGAGCAGGCGCTGGATCTCGTCCACATGCGCACTGATCGGCAGTTCTGCCGGGAAGCGGATCTGAGGTGGTTCAGGCATGGTCTCTCTTGGTCATCCCGACACTGTACCTCGGGTGCGGATGTGCATCGTGCGCGGGTGCTCGTCACCTAGGATACCTAGGGTGTCCTCCCTCTCCCTGTCGATGTCGCCCGCCCGACGGCGCCTCGCTCTGTTCTCACTGACGCTGGGTGGTTTTGGCATCGGAGCGACCGAGTTCGTCGCGATGGGGCTGTTGCCGAATATCGCCCGCGACCTGCTCCCTTCTCTCTCCGCCAGCAACCCTGCGGAGGCTGAGGCTCGCGTGGGCCTGATCATTTCGGCGTATGCACTGGGGGTCGTCGTCGGCGCACCGACGATTGCCGCCACGACTGCGCGGATTCCGCGCAGGCGCCTCCTGCTGCTCTTGCTGCTCGCGTTCACCGTGTTCACGGTGCTGTCCGCCCTATCCCCCTCCTATGCGTTCGTCATGGTTGCCCGGTTCGCAGCGGCTCTCCCGCACGGGGCGTACTTCGGAATCGCTTCACTGGTGGCCGCCGAGATCATGGGCCCCGGGAAGTCCGCACGCGGGGTGTCCATGGTGCTCGGTGGGCTCACTGTCGCCAATGTGGTCGGTGTTCCGGCAATCACCTGGGTGGGCCAGCTGTACGGGTGGCGCGTTGCCTACCTCGTGGTCGCGTCCATCTTCTTCCTCGCACTTGTCAGCGTGTTTTTCACCGTGCCCGGTCACGCACCCGATCCGCAGGCGAGCGTGCGTTCGGAGCTCTCCGCATTCCGTATTCCGCGCTTCTGGCTCGCCTTCGGGTTCGGAGCGATCGGGTCTGGTGGGTTCTTCGCCTTCTACTCGTACATCTCCCCCATGGTGACGAACCTCACGGCCTTCGATGAGGGTATTGTGCCGTGGATCCTTGTCACCGTCGGCCTGGGGATGACCGTCGGAAACATTGTCGGCGGTCGGGTATCTGACCGGTCTATTCGCTTGGGATTGCTCATCCCATTCATCGGGATGCTCTGCTCGCTCGTGTTCGCGGTGCTCACCGCGACGTGGGTGAGCGCGGTCTTCGTGGGAGGTTTCCTCTTGGGGTGGTTCAATTCGATGCTTTCCCCAGCCCTGCAGACCAGACTCGTGAGCCTGGCGCCGCGAAGCCCGTCCATTGCGGCAGCAATGAACCACTCGTCCCTGAATATCGGGAACTCTCTGGGCGCGTTTCTCGGCGGCAGCGCCATCGCCCTCACGTTGGACTACCGCGCCCAGCTGTATGTGGGGATCATCCTGTGCGCCATCGGACTAGTCCTGTGCGTGTGGAGCCTGCAGCTCGACCGTAACCCAGGTGCCCGGGCGTAGGCAGCGTGTTCACATCCGCGCGCGGGACGCTCCCGCGGGGCGGTCATACCCACCCAGACTCGAGGCGGGTGCGCGGGCCCGCCTGCATCGCCGAATGCACGAAAAAGCCCCCGACGTGGGAGAAGCTCCCCAGCCGGGTGGTACGTGATTTCTCCGTCCACCAGCTGGAAAGCACCTCGCCCGCATCGGGGGCCGTGCTCCATCTCCAGAGAGAGGGGAACTACTTCAGCGTGACGCTTCCGCCAGCGGCCTCGATCTCGGCCTTGGCCTTCTCTGCGTCCTCCTTGTTGGCGCCCTCCAGGACGGTTGCCGGAGCGCCGTCGACGAGTGCCTTCGCCTCGCCCAGGCCGAGGCTGGTGAGCGCGCGCACCGCCTTGATCACCTGGATCTTCTTGTCGCCAGCAGCCTCGAGGACGACGTCGAACTCCGTCTTCTCCTCCTCCTCAGCCTCGGCAGCAGCACCCGCAGCCGGGGCAGCGGCAACGGCAACCGGGGCAGCAGCGGTGACCTCGAAGGTCTCCTCAAACTTCTTCACGAAATCGGACAGCTCAATAAGCGTGAGCTCCTTGAATGCATCGAGCAGCTCATCAGTGGTCAGCTTGGCCATGATTTATCTTTTCCTCTACTTTTATGTGGCTAGGTGGGTACGTTCGTGCGAGCTAGCTCGCGGATTCCTGCTTCTCACGCAGCGCGTCGACCGTGCGAACGGCCTTCGACAACGGCGCATTGAACAAGTAAGCGGCACCGAACAGCGACGCCTTGAAGGCTCCAGCCAGCTTGGCCAGCAGCACCTCACGGCTCTCCAGATCGGCGAGCTTCTTGACTCCGTCGGCATCGAGCGCGGAACCGTCGAAGTATCCGCCCTTGATGACCAACAGAGGGTTTGCCTTGGCAAAGTCACGCAACACCTTCGCCGCGGCGACAACATCGCCGTGCACGAAGGTGATCGCCGTTGGGCCGGCAAGCTGATCGCCGAACACATCGCGTTCGGCCTGCTTGGCGGCAATTGTGGCGAGGGTGTTCTTTGCCACGACGTAGGTCGCGTCCTCACGCAGCTTGGTCCGCAGCTCCTTGAGCTGGGCCACTGTGAGTCCGCGATACTCGGTCAGCAGGACCGCGTTCGACTCGCGAAACTGTGTCGCGAGTTCGGCAACGGTCGCTTCCTTGGTCGCCATGGCTCTCCTCAGAGTCCTCATGCCGGCGGCCCCCAGAATCCACGCACAACGACAAAACTCCGGCGCATGTGCACCGGAGTAATTTCCGTTCTACGGGTTAATACTTCGTTTCACCTGCGCGGGCTGCCGCTTTCGCGAACCTTCGATGCCCCGTGAGGGGCACAACCGGCGGTCTTGGGCCATCGATTAGGCTACCGCATACAGCTGCACCAGACAAGTGATGCGTTCCTTACATAGTGGCCATCACGGCGGAGTCCAGCCTCCACTAGATTGGGGGCATGCCCGTTGTGAAGCGCTCATACTC
This sequence comes from Micrococcales bacterium UBA3913, assembly GCA_002391425.1. GTDB lineage: Bacteria > Actinomycetota > Actinomycetes > Actinomycetales > Microbacteriaceae > UBA3913. The sequence goes on from DGEZ01000153.1 coordinate 6,658, forward strand.
CGTTGTTCCCCTGGTCATCGACCTTGCACTGATCTTGGTCTTCGCAACGATCGGACGCCTCAGCCATGGCGAAGACCTGCACCCGACAGCGCTTTTCATTACGTGGTGGCCATTCGCCCTCGGCGCGATCGCGGGATGGATATTGTGCTATTTCCTGTCGGTGCGCATACGCACGATCGCCGGAGGCCTGATCACCACCGTTCTATGCGTGGCGATCGGCATGGGGTTACGACTTGCCTCCGGGCAGGACGTTCAGACATCGTTCGTCATCGTAGCCAGCATTTTCCTGTTCCTCTTTCTCGTCACCTGGCGAGTGATAGACACCACACTGGTGCGCCGTCGGCGCGCATCCTGAGCCCGGGCGTACCCTGTACTCTGTGAGTCCGGAACTGCAGTCGCAACTCAATGCGCACCTCGTGGCTGACGGGTCGGATCGCATGGAATGGCTTCGTGCCCGAGCGACAGGGATCACCGCCACCGACGCCGCCCAACTGTCCAGCCCCCGGGCGATAGACAGACTGGCCCGGCAGAAGGCGTACGGAACGCATTTCTCAGGGAGCAAATTCACCGAGTACGGCAAGCACCGCGAACCTGCCCTCGCAGAGTGGATGCGCCAGCGTTGCGGTGTCCTGCCCAGCCGAGGCCTGTATTCGTCGATGTCAAACCCGCGACACCTGGCTACCCCCGATGGCGTGGGAACGTCCCCCGACGGCACCGAGTTGTTGCTCGGAGAGATCAAAACGAGCACGAAACCCCTGACTACTATTCCGGCCACCTACCGACGCCAGATCTACTGGCAGCAATACGTGATGGGAGCACGGCGCACAGCTCTCATCTGGGAACAGCACCAGAACTTCGTCCCCCTGGGAGATCCGCTCATCGTCTGGGTGGACCGAGATGACAGGGAGATTGAGCGCCTCATCGATCTCGCCGATCAAACGCTTCACGTGTTATCCACTGTTTACTCATAGTCAGGGAACCGGCATCTCGCTGTAACAGCCACGGAACATTCGTCCGATTAGGTAGTTATACAAACGTTATCTAAGACACGATGAAGAGTTCTCTATGACTGACCATGCCGTTCAGGCACCCCAACGCACGTCACCGACTCAGACGACGATGCGCGCCGCCCTCATCGACGAGCCCGGCGGCCCCGACGTGTTTCGCCTCGCCGACGTCGCCTACCCGGTGACCGTCAACGCCGAAGCCATCGTCCGTGTTCACGCCGCCGGGGTCAATCCGATCGACGCGAAGACCCGCGCAGGCGCGGGCGCCGCAAAGGGGATCACGCGCTACCCCACAACTCTGGGCTATGACTTCTCCGGCACCGTCGTAGCCGCCCCATATGAGAGCTGCCCCTTCCCTGCAGGCACAGAGGTGTACGGCATGTCGGATGCCCCGCGCAACGCCGGTAGCTACGCCGAGTACCTTGCCGTCCCAATCAGCCACCTGGCCCGGAAACCACGCTCCTTAAGTCACGTGGAAGCAGCTGGCGTACCGCTGGCCGCACTCACTGCGTGGGGAATGGTCATTGAGACCGCGAAAGCACGCGAGGGACAGCGCATCCTCATCCACGGCGCCTCCGGAGGCGTCGGACACTTCGCGGTGCAGCTGGCCACCTACTTTGGCGCGTATGTGATTGCAACCACCTCGACCCCCAATGTGGAATTCGTCAAATCCCTGGGGGCCCGAGAAGTGATCGACTACACGAAAGAGCGCTTCGAGAATGTCCTCCCCCAACCCGTGGACGTCGTCATCGACCTCATCGGCAATACACACGACAACATGGGCACACGCTCCCTGGACGTGACCAGACCCGGCGGCCTCCTCGTGAACGCGCCCACCGGGTCGTGGCCAAACCTTGTCGAGGAGGCCGCCCTGCAGGGGGTCCGCGCCACCCACTACAAAGTCTCACCCGAGGGTTCGACCCTCTCCGTGCTCACCCGCCTGCTCGATGCAGGAGATCTCCGCGTCAGCATCTTCGACGAGTTCCCCCTCGCCTCTGTCGCCGATGCGCACGCGCTGATCGAGACAGGCCACGTGCGCGGGAAAGTCGTCCTGCGTCTGAACTGACCGATCCGCAGCGGGCCCCGTCGCGTCTCAGTCCAGAGAGTCCTTGCCGGGAGCATACGCTGCGAGTGCCTTCGCCGCCAGAGCCTGGGCCTCCTCCAGAGTGTGTTGCGCAAGTTCTGCACGAACATCCGCAATCGACCGCGAGGACATGGACAACGTCGTCACGCCCAGCCCCACGAGGACGACGGCGAGATCCGGGTCCGCCGCAGCCTCGCCACAGACGCCCACGGCTTTGCCCGCCGCTTTGCCAGCGTCCGCAATCATCTTAATCAGGCGCAGCACCGCAGGATGCCACGGGTTCTGGTAGGAGCCAACAGCACCAAGCAGGCGGTCCGCCGCCATCGTGTACTGGGTCAGGTCGTTGGTGCCAATGCTGACAAAGTCCGCGTACTCAAACACCTGATCGGCCACCAGAGCAATGGAAGGCACCTCGGCCATCGCACCGACCGTCTTCAAACCGTATCCGGTGGCAATCTCGTGGAAGTACTTCGCCTCCGAGGCGTCGGCCACCATGGGGGCCATAACCCACAGATCGGCGTGGGTCTGAGCATCCGCCTCAGCGAGAGCCTGAAGCTGCGTGCGCAGAATGTCCTCGTGGGCCCGCAGCGCGCGAATACCGCGCACCCCGAGAGCCGGGTTCTCCTCATCATCCGAGCTGAGGAACGCCAGCGGCTTATCCGCACCCGCGTCGAGTACGCGCACGACCACTTTCTTGCCAGGGAAAGCCTCCAACAGTTGCGCGTAGGCTGCCCGCTGCTGATCCACCGTCGGAGCACTCTCCGAATTCAGGAAGAGGAACTCCGTGCGGAAAAGACCGATACCCTCGGCGCCCGCCTCCACCGCTGCAGCGGCATCCTCGGGCTTGCCCACATTGGCCAGCAGGGGGACGGGATGTCCGTCGGCGAGTGCCCCCGGGGCGATGGGCTGGTTTGCGATGGCCGCGAGTTTGGCGGCCTTGGCCTGTGCTGCTGAGAGCTCCTCCGTGGTGGGATCGGCTGTGACCGCACCGGCGCGCGCATCCACGATCACCGTGGCGCCGTCGGGGATCTGCGTCGCGCCCGGAACCCCCACCACGGCGGGAATTCCCAGGGATCGCGCGAGGATGGCGGTGTGGCTTGTCGGGCCTCCGGAGCTGGTGATCAGCGCGAGAGTCTTCTCCAGATCGAGCGTCGCGGTGTCCGCGGGGGCGAGGTCGACCGCAGCGAGGACGAAGGGGACGTCACTGACCGGCACACCGGGAGCAGGAACGCCGCGTAGCTTGGCGATCACACGCTGCGAGACATCTCCGAGATCGGTGGCACGTTCGGCCATGTATCCACCCAGGCTTTCGAGCATGGAACGGAATGACGCGAATGCCTCGAATACGGCGCGTTCCCCCGTTTTGCCCGCATCGATGAGATCCCGGATGCTCTTGGCCAGCGCCGGGTCCTGAGCCATGAGCGCGGAAGCCTTGAGCACTTCCTCCGCTGCGCCACCGGCGCGCGCCGCGCGCGCGTTGAGCTCATTCCCGACATCCTTGAGAGCAGAGAGCACGTCGTTGTACTCGGTCTCAGCGGTGATTCCGGAATCTCGTGGCTCATTCACGGGCTCCGTGAGCGGCTCGGGCATCTGCAACACCGGACCGACAACAACCCCGCGGCCAACCCCAATACCTTCAAGCACGGTCATTTTCACTCTCTCCTTAGCCTTTGCGGCCCATATCCGCACACAGCTTCAACTCTGACTGCGCGCGCGAATACTCAAACACCTTAGGCAACTTTCGCGCACACGTAGCCAAAAGTCAAAGGCAGTGGCAGAATATTGTCCATACTCAGAGGAAATCTTGCGCGTCACCTCAACGACGAGGACAAGACGACCACAATCGAGCATCAGAATACTCTGCAGAGGAGACAACGTGGACGCCCAGTGGCCGACCGGATCCGGTGTTCTCCTCCACAAGATTCGCCGAAATCCCGGGATAGCACGTGCTCGTCTCGTCCAGGAGCTCGGCTGGGCACGTGCCACTGTGGGGAAGCGTCTCGAAGAGCTGCTGACGTGCGGGCTCATTGAGATCACGGGGCAGCATGAGTCCACGGGAGGGCGCAGGGCCGAGGCGTTCTCCATCAACCCTGCACGCGGCGTCGTGCTTGCCGCAGACATCGGCTCATCTCACTCGCGGCTGGCCATTGCCGACATGGCCGGCGATATCCTCATCGACGATGAGGCAGATATCCTCATCGACTCGGGCCCGGAGGAATTCTTCGAGTGGGCCGAACAGGTCTTCGCGTTCATGCTGGAACGTATCGGGCGCACCCCCCGGGAGGTCCTCGCCGTCGGTATTGGCGTCCCCGACCCGGTCGACCCGACCACGGGGATCCTACACAGCCCCGCATCGCGCACCGCATGGACGCGCATCCCGTTGGCCGATTACGTACGCTCCGTGTACCCGACCGCCGTGGTCGCGATAGAGCGCGACGCCAACCTCCTGGCCATCGTCGAGCGCCGCCTGGGCTGGCCGGAGGCCACGAACCTCGCCCTGGTCAAGTTCAGCTCGGGGTTAGGCAGCGGCCTCGTCGTCCGGGGAAAGCTGTATCACGGGAGTAAGGGAACCGCAGGCAACATTGGGTCCGTCCTCCGGCGCTCACCCCGTGGTTCTGTGGCACCGTTGGATACGTTCGCCAGCGGATGGTCCATCCAAGCGCAGCTGGAAAGCTACGGCTACAACGTGCGCACCAGCGCCGACATCGTCGCCCTGGCCAACAGCGGAGACGAAGCGGCACAATCGCTGATCACCACCGCGGCACGAGCACTGGCCGAGGCAAGCCTTGACCTGGTCAAGATCGTCAGCCCGGAGGTTCTCATCGTCAGCGGGACATTTGCAGAGACGGGAAACCTCGTCCTCAGTCCGTTCCAGGATGTCTTCACGACCGCCCAGGAGGATCTTCCCGGAGGGCCCCCGGAAATCGCGCTAGCCCGTATTGGCCGGGCCGCCGGTGTTCGTGGCGCAGCGCTGACCGGTCTGGACAGGTATTTCGACGCCGACCGGATTAGTGCACTCACCGCACACGGACTGCCCCCGACATAAGCCACAGGTGTGCGCGGCATTCCACCGCGTATGCTCGGACATAGAAAATCAGACCGAAACCGGCTGGAAAGGAGAAGCACATGGCACGTAATCTTGTCGCCTCCCTGCCGGAATCTGCCATTCGTCTCAACCAGGACGCACACTCCTGGGAAGAGGCCGTGCGCATCGCCGGAGATGCGCTCGTCGCCAGCGGCGCAACGACGCCCGCATACGGCCAGGAAATGGTGGATGCCGTCAAGACCCATGGCCCATACATCGTCATCGTTCCGCACATCGCACTCGCCCACTCCCGGCCGGGGCCAAGCGTCCTGGACGACGGCCTGTCCTGGGTGAGCCTGAAGACGCCGGTGGAGTTCGGGCATCCGCAGAACGACCCGGTGCGAGTGGTCATCGGCCTTGCCTCCATGAACCACGACGCACACATCGCCACGATGGCGGCGCTGGCGGCGCTGCTGGGCGACGTCCAGCGTCGCGAGGAAATCCTCGCGGTAAAATCAGTCGGAAATCTGAAGACTCTCCTCGCAGCATATGCGTGAGAGCAGCCCACGTTCAGGGGAATCCATGAAGAAGATTGTCACCGTGTGCGGAATGGGGATCGGAACATCCGTGCTCCTCAAGATGAACCTGGAAAAGGTCGTGAAGCAACGCGGCCTGGAGGCGACCGTCATCGCATCAGACATCGACTCCGTCCCGCACAAAGCAGAAGATGCCGACGTGATCCTTACCTCTGCGGAGTTCGAACCCCGATTGACCGGCTTGCCTGCGCAGGTGATTGTGATATCCAACTTCTTCGATCTCGACGAGATCGACGACAAACTTGCCGACCTTCTTGGTGAGGAGTGAGCCGACCCGAACGGAACACTCGGCCCTCCGGGGCAGTAATGACAGAAAATAGGAACACCTGGTGTTCGTCAATCGAATGGAGTAAACACATGGCACACGTCACCCGCAGCGTCACGATCAACGACCCGGTTGGCCTGCACGCTCGCCCCGCCTCGGAGTTCGTGCAGAAAGTCAACGAGTCCAAGACAAGCGTCACGATCTGCAAGGAAGGCGGAAGCCCCGTGGATGCGTCCAGCATCCTATCCGTGCTCTCTCTGGGCATTGCCCAGGGAGACGTCGTCGAGCTAAGCGTCGAGGGCGACAACGCGGATGCTGTCGCAGACGACCTCAAGTACCTTCTGGAGCATCAGGAAGGCTGAGTAACCGGCCAGATATATACACGCACGGGGCGCCTCGAGATTTCTCGAGGCGCCCCGTGTTCTCAGGGGATGTGCGGGAATTCAGTTTCCGAATGAGCTCACATCGAGCGGGATGCCCGGTCCGAAGGTCGTCGACACGACGGCCTTCTGCACATAACGGCCCTTCGCGCTGGACGGCTTCAGGCGCATGACTTCCTCCATCGCCGTGCGCAGGTTGTCGCCAAGCTGATCGCCGGAGAACGACGCCTTGCCGACAATGAAGTGCACATTGGAGTGCTTGTCCGTACGGAACTCGATCTTGCCGCCCTTGATCTCGGTAACGGCCTTCGCCGGGTTCGGGGTGACGGTGCCCGTCTTCGGGTTCGGCATCAGACCACGCGGACCAAGCACCTTACCCAATCGGCCAACCTTGCCCATCATGTCTGGGGTCGCGACCGCCGCATCGAACGCAGTGTAGCCGTCGGCCACCTTTGCGATGAGCTCATCTCCGCCGACCTCGTCAGCACCTGCTGCGATCGCGGCCTCAGCGGCCTCTCCCACGGCAAACACGACCACACGGGCCGTCTTGCCTGTACCGTGCGGCAGGCTCACGGTGCCGCGGACCATCTGGTCCGCCTTGCGCGGATCCACACCGAGCTTGAGGGCAACCTCAACCGTGGAATCCGTCTTCGCTGAACCGGTCTCGCGCGCAAGCGCTACCGCCTCAGCCGGGGTGTACAACTTGCCGGGCTGAATCTTCTCAGCCGCGGCCACATAGGCTTTTGAACGCCTAGACATCTGCTACTTCTCCTTCTGGGGCGAAACGCCCCTCGTGTGCAGTCGTGGTGTGGGGCCGGCGCGGCCCTCCCACTGGGTTATGTGTCGGTGTGCCCTCAGGCGACGGTGATTCCCATCGAACGGGCCGTGCCCGCGATGATCTTCTCTGCTGCCTCAATGTCGTTTGCATTGAGATCGGGCATCTTCGTCTCCGCGATCTGACGCACCTGGTCCTTCGTGAGCGAACCGACCTTGACGGTGTGCGGAGTGGCCGAGCCCTTCTGCAGACCAGCCGCCTTCTTGATGAGCTCAGCCGCCGGGGGCGTCTTGAGCACGAATGTGAACGAGCGATCCTCGTACACCGTGATCTCGACGGGGACGACGTTGCCCTTCTGCGACTCAGTCGCCGCGTTGTAGGCCTTGCAGAACTCCATGATGTTCACGCCATGCTGACCCAGCGCGGGGCCGATGGGCGGGGCGGGATTCGCCGCGCCGGCGTTGATCTGGAGCTTGATCAGGCCAGTGACCTTCTTAGCTGCCATTGTTCTTTCCTTCTATTACCTATGTGTCTCTGTCACCCCGAGTGGATGGCAGAAGTCTGACGGGTCAGAGCTTTCCGACCTGGTCGAACGAAAGCTCCACCGGAGTCTCACGTTCGAACAGCGACACCAGCACGATGAGCTTTCCACTCTCCGGCTTGATCTCGCTGAGCGTTCCCGGAAGACCCGCGAACGAGCCGTCCTTGATCTGTATGGTCTCCCCGATCTCGTAGTCGATGACCGTCGGGATGGCCTTCTTCGCCTTGCCCTTCGTCTTCGCCTGTTCTGTGGCGGTCTCCGCCGCAACCTGAGCATCCACCAGGGGCTTGAGCATCTCGAAGGCTTCCTCGAAACGCAACGGCGAGGGATTATGGGCGTTACCCACGAACCCGGTAACGGCTGGCGTGTGCCGCACCAGGGACCACGAATCCTCGTTGAGGTTCATGCGGACCAGAACATACCCGGGGATGCGCACGCGCTTGACGTACTTCGGCTGGCCATTCTTGATCTCGCGGACTTCCTCCATGGGCACCTCCACCTGGAAGATGTCCTCACCGCCGGCCTCCCCCTCGCGTACCGCATTGTCGCGGCGACGCTCCAGGTTCTCCTTCACGCGCTTCTCGTAGCCGGCATAGGAGTGGATGACGTACCACTTGCCCAGCTGGCGACGCAGGTCCTTACGGAACTCCTCGTAGGGATCCTTCTCCTGCTCAGCTTCGGCCGTGTCTGCATCGGCCGTGGCATCGGCAGCCTCGACCTCATCCACGATCTCGCCGGTTTCAGGGTCGACGACGACACTGTCCTCAGCTGCACCAGCCTCGGGCAGAGACTCCTCTACCGCATCCACATTGATCTCGTCGTTCTCTGACACGTTTCCTATCGCTTTCTTCCCAGATCGTTCCGCCGACACACACACCTATCCGGTGAGCCCGCCGCCGAACAACCAGATCATCAGAAGTCCGAACGCCCAATCGAGCACCCAGAGGATTCCCATCATCACCACGACGAAGGCGAGCACCACCGTCGTGAACTTCACCAGTTCGGAGCGCGACGGAGTTGTCACCTTCTTCAGCTCCGCGAACACCTGCTGGATGAACAACCACATCCGGCTGAAGATATTCTTCCGCGCCGCGCGGTCCCTACGGGCCTTCGCGACGAGATCCTCATTCGGCTCATCAACAGAAGTTGCCATCGTTACCTTTCGGTGCCGTTCGCACAGGGTGTGCGATCCGCAGGGCGGACAGGACTCGAACCTGCAACCTGCGGTTTTGGAGACCGCTGCTCTACCAATTGAGCCACCGCCCTAGAGTCGAAATGCCGAAGACTTCGCGCCCCCGCTCGGCACAACACTCCCCGAGCATCACCGCAAACGATTTTGGGCGCAGAAAATCTTGGCAGATTTCAACTACCGGGGACGAGTCTAGGGGACGGACGTGCATCTGTCCACCCATCGCCGAAGCACAGCGCGACCCACACAGAGGCACAACCGATTATCCTTGACACCATGCCACGCATTTCGGGCCGGATCAGCTCCATCGCGGAATCAGCCACACTCGCCGTCGACGCCAAAGCAAAGAAGCTCAAAGCCTCCGGGGTCGATGTCATCGGATTCGCCGCCGGGGAACCCGATTTCCCCACCCCCGCGCACGTCGTGGATGCCGCGCAGGCCGCCGCCGCCGATCCGCGCAACCACAAGTACACGCCCAACGCAGGCCTTCCCGAGCTGCGCCAGGCCATCGCAGATAAGACCGCTCGCGACAGCGGCCTGCAGGTGGATCCGGCCACTCAGGTGATCGTCACCAACGGCGGTAAGCAGGCCGTCTACGAGACGTTTGCCACACTCATCGATCCCGGGGATGAGGTGCTCCTGCCGGCTCCCTACTGGACCACGTACCCGGAGGCTATCCGGCTCGCCGGTGGCGTCCCCGTTCCGGTGTTCGCTGGCTCGGAGCGCGGCTACCGCGTGACCACGCAGATGCTGGAGGATGCTTTCACGGAGCGCACCAAGGTCCTCATCCTGGTGTCCCCATCCAACCCCACGGGCGCTGTCTACACCGAACACGAGATGCGCATCCTTGCGGAATGGGCGGCGGAACACGATCTGTGGGTGATCTCTGACGAGATCTACCAGAACCTCGTCTACGACGGCAGCGACGTCGCCACGAGTATTGCCCGTGTTGCACCCGACGAACTGGCTGATCGGATCGTGCTCCTGAACGGGGTCGCCAAGAGTTACGCGATGACCGGCTGGCGCGTCGGATGGGCCGTGGGGCCCGTCGACGTGATAGCCGGCGCGGCCCGGCTGCAGTCGCACCTCAGCTCGCATGTCGCCAACGTGTCCCAACGCGCAGCGCTTGCCGCGCTCACCGGACCCAGCGAGCCAATCGCGGCGATGCGGGAAGCGTTCGACCGTCGGCGCCAGCTCATCGTTCGCATGCTCCAGAGCATCGACGGGATCGTCCTACCCGTCCCCGAGGGCGCGTTCTACGCGTTCCCCGATGTTCGGCACCTTCTCGTCCGGAACTGGGCTGGGCGCACCATCACCACCAGCGTCGAACTCGCTGAGGTGCTCCTTGACGAGGCCCGAGTTGCCGTTGTCCCCGGAGAGGCATTTGGGGCTCCCGGGCACCTGCGCCTGTCCTACGCACTCGGCGACGAGCAGCTCGTCGAAGGCGTCGGCCGCATCCAGGAATTCTTCCGTCAGAGCTGAGCCGTGGCGCGCTCGACGGAACCGACGCGACTAGAGCGAGAACCCGACCAGGATCGGCTCCGGATGCAGCACAACACCAAACTCGGAGGCGACCCGGGTCTGGATGAACCGAGCCAGTGCCAGCACATCGTTCGCACTCGCCGAACCGCGGTTTGTGATCGCCAGCGTGTGCTTCGAGGACACCGCCGCACCCGATCCCGGCAGACAGAACCCCCGACGGATTCCCGAATGCTCGATCAACCACGCCGCACTGAGCTTGACACGTTCCGGGCCCGAGCGTGGAGCAGGCGGCATATCCTGCTCGACGGACTCGCCCAGGGGAAACACCGCGGCTTCCGCCGGAGCTGACACCGGCCAGAATGGCGAGTCAGCGGGCAGGTTTGTGAGCATCCCGATCGGGACAACCGGGTTCACGAAGAACGAACCGCAGCCGTGGGAGTCCACGTCGTCCTGGCGGAACACCATGCCCTTCGAGCTGCGCAACTCCAGGACGTGCTCACGCACATCCCGCAACGGCACCCGGTCGCCGAGGTCCACCCCCAGCGCATGGGCCAGCTGCGCATAGCCCACCGGCGCCGACTCCGAGGAACGGGACACCTCCAGCCGAACAGTGCAGACCACCCCCGACAATCCGCGTTTGAACACGCTCGTGCGGTAGCCGAACTCGCACTCGGAGGCGGGAAGGTATTCCACAGCATCGGCACCCTCGGGAAGGAACCCGACTCCCCGCGCGACATCGGCGAACTCCGCACCGTAGGCACCGATGTTCTGGATGGGGGCCGCCCCTACGCTGCCGGGGATACCAGAGAGCGCCTCCAGTCCCGACCACCCCTCATCGACAGCGGTCGCAACCAGGTCATCCCATGCCATGCCGGCATCCACCTCAAGGACCACACGATCAGAGTCCGAGCCGACCACACGAAATTCCCCACCCCGCGCGGCGATCACTGTCCCCTCGAACGGGTCGTCCGCCGCCACGATGTTCGAGCCGCCGCCCAACACCACCCACGGCAGCCCCTCCGCCCAGGCATCGTGGGCCGCTTCGATCAGCTCGCCCACCGTCTGGCAGGTGCACAGCTGCGCGATCGGGCCGCCCACCCCCATGGTGGTGAGGGAGGCGAAGGATGCGGGGGGTGCCGTCACAACTGCACCGTCGCACGCGCCTTGACCAGCACGGATTGCCCTCCCACCGTCACCGACAGTGCGACGACCGCGCTGTCCTGCTGAAGGGACGTGACCTGAGCCTCCACATGCAGGAGCACACCGTGCTCCGGGTCGACGATAACCGGGCGAGCAAACCTGCAGCCCACCTCGCGTATCCGGCTGGGATCACCCAGCGCATCCTCCAGGACGCCCACGGCGATACCCATCGTGAGCATGCCATGCGCGATCACCCCGGGAAGGCCTGCTGCGGTAGCGACGTCATCCCGGTAGTGAATGGGGTTGAAGTCGCCGGATGCGCCCGCATAGCGCACGAGGGTTTCCCGCGTGATCAGGCGGTCAGCCGCGGCGATAGTGTCGCCGACATTCCACGGGTCAGTCATGCCGCACCTCGAATCACGAAGCTGGCCGTCGCTACGCTAACGGGGTCGCCCTCGGCATCCGAGATCCGCGTCACCGTGGTGAGCATGGTGTTCCCTCCCAAAGACTTCACCGACTGCACCGTCAGCGTCGCACTCAGCTCATCCCCGGCCTGTATGGGCCGAAGATGCTCGAACTTCTGTTCTCCGTGAACCAGGTGGGCGAAATCGATGTCCGCATCCGGGTCGAACAGTAGTTCCATCTCCGCGCGCTGGGAGATGATCACCGCAAATGTCGCCGGGGCGACAACGTCACGGTACCCCGCTGCCCGTGCGGCCTCCGGATCGGTACTCAGGGGACATGAAGACTGGGTCGCGTCAGCGAACTCACGCACCTTCTCGCGTCCCACTAGATAAGGCGCCGTCGCAGGATAGGTCCTGCCGGCGATTGCTGGATTCACCATGGTTCCAGCCTATTGCCCCCGCGGGCCGACCCCCGAAACCTCGGCACCAGGCGTGTGTTCCGATACCCGCGGCACACCGGGGATGCGCATCGGGTCCTCCTTCGTAGGGTCAGACCACGGGAACACCGGCGTGGGCAGACCCATCCGCTCCTGGCCGAGAACGACCCGATCGCTGTGCGCGATCAGAAGGTCGGAGGACTTCAGGCGCCAGGGCACGATAGCGACAATCACTCCGTGCATCAGCATGAGCCGTTGGCGTATCCGAATAGCCCGGTGGTTGTGCAGGACCCGCTCCCACCAACGCCCGACCACGTATTGCGGGGTGTAGACGGTGACCACTTCGGAGCCGTAGCGTTGGCGGCGCGCAGCAATGTAGTTGCACACCGGCCAGGACACGTCACGGTACGGCGACGGGATGATGACCAGCTTCAACGCGGGCGCGTACTTCGCCCAGTCCCGCTTGAGCGTCTCCGTTTCTTCCGCGCTCACCGAGACGTGCACCGCCTCGACGCTCTCGTGATGGGCGGCCAGGGCGTAGTCGACCGCCTTCAATACGGGCCGCTGCAGCTGGCCCACCAGCACGATCGCGTGATCGTGCTGGGCGCCGAAATGCGGGGCATCCTGTGGCCTCACCTCGATGTCGACGATCGCGTAATACCGATTGATGCGCCTCATGATGATGAACAACGTGGGCATCATGATTAACACGAGCCAGGCTCCGTGGGTGAACTTCGTCACCGACACCACCGTGAGGACGGTCAGCGTGCAGGCAGCGCCCAGCCCGTTGATGACGAGTCCGCGCATCACTTGAGCTCGAGACGCACCGCGGCCCGCAGTGGAGGTGTGCCGCAGCATCGAGATCCAGCGCTTGACCATCCCGCTTTGCCCCAGGGTGAACGATACGAACACGCCGATCACGTACAGCTGGATGAGGGCGGTCACGTCCGCCTGGTAGATGACGAGCAGGACCGCAGCCACGGCACCCAGGGCGATCATCCCGTTGGAGTACACGAGGCGGTCACCGCGAACGCCGAGGGACTTCGGAGCGTACCGGTCGCGCGCGAGAATCGAACCCAGTACCGGGAAGCCGTTGAACGCGGTGTTCGCCGCGAGCAGCAGGACAAGAGCGGTCACCGCCTGCACCACATAAAACAGGATGCTCGCATCGCCGAACACGGCGGCCGCGACCTGAGCGATCAGCGAGCGCTGCGGGGCCGTCGCGCACTCGGCGAACCCCACGAGATCGCAGGGGTCCTGTGCGTAGTGGACTCCCGTGATCAGGGCCACCGCGACCAACCCGCCGAAGAGCACGATGGCGAGCATCCCCATCACGGTCAGCGTGGCTTGGGCGTTGTGCACTTTGGGTTCACGAAACGCGGGGACGCCATTAGAGATCGCCTCAACGCCCGTCAGCGCCGAACACCCGCTGGCGAATGCCCGTAGCAGCAGAAGCACGAGCGCCACCGACGACAGGTCCGGCGAGTTGACCGCGTAGCCCGCCGACTCGGCCACTGGGGCATCCCCCAACGCCGTCCGCACGAGGGTGACGACCACCATAATCAGCACGCTGGCGACGAACAGGTACGTCGGTACGGCGAAGGCCCGACTCGCTTCGCGGACACCGCGCAGGTTCACCGCAACGAGCACCACCACGACAGCGACGGCGATCTCGACCCGAGCCGGGTCCAGCTCCGGTATCGCAGAGATGATGTTGTCCACTCCGCTGGCCACAGACACTGCCACGGTGAGCACGTAATCGACCAGCAGCGCCGACGCCACCACCAGGCCCGCATTTTTGCCCAGATTGCTCCGCGCGACCTCATAGTCTCCACCACCTCCCGGGTACACCTTGATGATCTGGCGGTAGGAGGCCACCACAATGGCCAGGAGCAGAATTACCGCTGCGGCGATATACGGGGCGAAGCTGAGGAAACTCGTCCCTCCGATGAGCAGGATGAGCACGAGCTCTTGGGGAGCGTAGGCGACCGAGGATAAGGGGTCGCTGGCGAAGATCGGGAGGGCGAGACGTTTCGGCAGTAGCTGAGCCTGTGCACTCGCGTTCGGCAGAGGCTTGCCGATGATCCAGTTCTTCGCAGTTGCCGGCGGCGGCTGAGTCGCCACCTGAACAGCCGTTTCGTCGTCTTCCAGGATGCGGACGTCACCCGTTGTACGCGGTGGCTCCGAAGTACTCCCCCGTGGGGTGTCTTCCATCACGAAGCAGAAACCTACGCCTGCGTACGGGCAGTGTCAAGCAGCTTGTATACGGGCACATACCAGGCCTCAGCCCGGGCCCGGTGCTTCACATATTTCCCCGTTTAGACAGGGAAATCATCCTCATTGCGGGGAGGATCCTGCGGGGCTTTCCCCGCGTGGATGGCCCGCCGACCAGAGGGGACGGCCGTGAGGATCGCGACGATCACCACCATGAGCACGCCGGCCACCACGATGACGGTCTCCGCAGACACAACATCGGCCAGGGGGCCGCTGATCGCCATGCCCACCGGCATGGCCACAGCCGTCACAATACTGACGAACCCAAACACCCGACCCTGCCGGTCCTTCTCCACTTGTTCCTGCAGCAGCGTCATTCCCGGTGTGGAGAAGAAGGACACCGATATTCCCGCCCCAAGCATGAGCGCATAGAACGCCAGCAGATCGGGCCCCAGTCCGAGCGCAATGCACAACAACGCGGTCGCCATCCCCCCGATCATCATCGCCAACACCCGGTTCCACCGGGCAGCAGCGACCGCTTGAATGCTGCCTCCGATGATCATCCCTAGCGAGAACGCCAATTCGTTGATGGTCAGTTCCAGCACTCCCCCGTCGAAGGTTCGCGTGATGATGAGTACCGTCACGTAGCTGGGCGCGGCAGCCAGGAGCATCATGACCGCGAAGAATACGAGCACCCAGCGAACGAGTTCGTGCCGGAAGGTATACCGTGCGCCTTCGACCAGGTCATCGAAGTAGCCCGGCAGGTCATCCCCCGCACGCGTTACTGCGCGTCGCACGGGTATGGCGATCATGAAAGCGATCCCGATGACGGCCGTCACCACGTCGATGAGGAACACCGTCACGATCGACATATTCGCGAGGATCGCTCCGGCGATCGCCGGGGCGATGAGCATCATCGCAGGCTGGACAGAGTTGTTGATTCCGTTGACGCGCATGAGCTTGCGCTCGGGAGTGATCTGCGGAATGAACGCCGAGACCGCCGGGGTCTGCACCCCGGCTCCAGCCGACCGGATCGCCAGGGTGACGTAGATCAACCACAGCGAGTCGAACCCCGTGAGCATGAGCACCGCCAGGACGAGTGTTGTCACCGCGATCGTGCCATCAGCGCCGATGATGAGGAGCTTGCGATTCACTCGATCTGCCCATACGCCCCCGAAAATGGACACGATCGCCTGCGGCACAAATCCGAGGACCCCGGCAAGAGCGAGCACCGTCCCGGATCCCGTCAGCAGGGTCAGGTGCCACATGATCGCGTACTGCACGATCATCGAGCCGAAGAGGGAGATGGTCTGCCCGGTGAGGAAGAGGGCAACATCGCGCCGCCACCGGGGAAAATCCTGCATATCCTCGTTCATCCGCACCTCTACGCCGCGCCGGCTGCGGGCCAGACCGGCCTGGTCAGGCTACCAGGTGGCTGGGCGGGCGTCGAGCAGGAGGGACGGTAATCTGATCTCACCCCGTCAACACCCCAGGAGGTGCCCACTGAGCCGCTCGCCGCGCATCCCCATCCCCTATCGCCATCCCCTGGTCGAGGACGTCGGGGCCATCCTCACGGCCGCATTTCTGCTGTCCTGGGGTCTTGTGCTGTTGCGCGAGGTGGGAGGCGTCTCGGGCGGGCTCGCCGGGCTCGCCTTCGTGATCAGCTACGCGACGGGAACTCCTCTAGGACTCGTGTTCTTCCTCATCAACCTGCCCTTCTACTATTTTGCCGTGCGCAGGATGGGGTGGGCGTTCACCATCAAAACTTTCGTGCTCGTGCTCCTGGCGTCGGTTTTCACCAGCGTGATTCCCTCCCTCATCGACATCGGCAGCATCCAGCCCTTGTTCGCCTGCGTGTTCAGTGGCCTGTCCATCGGCATCGGGATGCTCATCATCTTTCGTCATGGCGGCTCCGGTGGGGGCTTCGGGGTCGTCGCGGCCTACGCTCAGGAGGCGTTGGGGTGGCGTGCCGGGTATGTTCAAGGTGCGCTCGACCTGCTCGTGCTGCTGTGTGCACTCCCCCTGGTGGAGCCGCTGATTCTCGTCTATTCCGTGGCCGGGACAGTCGTGCTGAACCTCGTGCTCGCCGTGAACCACAGACCGGGCCGGTACCGCCCGTAGGTAGCCTCAGGCCATCCGCGTCGTCACATCATTCTGTCCGCGTGGTCACGCCATCCGCACTCATCACACGATGCGTACGATGAGCAGGTCGAGTTGTTCCGCGCTGAGGGGAATCCGGGATCCGTTCTCGAGCACCGCGATTCTCGCATCGTGTGCCGTCTCTGAGGTGAGTTCTATGCGGGCCCCCGGCACGATGCCGACGTGTGCGAACTCACGCAGACGCTCAGAATCCGCGTCCGAAATTCTCACTACCTCATAGGTGCCCTGGTGATCGAGCCCCAGGATGTGCGCATCCTGCGGATAGTCAATCCCGCCCTGGCGCGTCGGGATGGGGTCGCCGTGCGGGTCTTGAGCGGGATGACCGAGCAACGCGTGCAATCGATCAATGAACTCGTCCGTCGCCGCGTGCTCCATCCGCTCCGCGATCTCGTGAATCTCATCCCAGCCGTATCCGAGCGAATCCACTAAGAACGTCTCCAATACGCGGTGCGCGCGCACCATGGAGATGGCAAGCTTTCGGCCGCTTTCCGTCAGGGTAATCTCCCCATAGGGGACATGCTCCAACAGTCCCTGAGCGACCAGTCGCTTCACATTGATGGAGACAGTCGCCTTGGATGTCGAGAATCGTTTCGCCAGGGATGAGGTTGTCGCCGGCTCACCGCCCCACTCCGTTGATGACCAGATCGCCTTGAGATAGTCCTCGGCCACCCGGCTGGATGAGCTGCCGATGCTGTCGCGAGGAGAGTCCATGCCTCCTATTGTCTCAGGTTCGCTCTGACAGTCTCAGGTTCACTCTGATTGGCCAGGTTCGCGCGTGATCGCACGCATCCGTGTTATCCCCACGCCGCCGCTGCGCCACCGAACACAGGTCCACACAACAGCTGTCTGGAAAATTGTTGTAAAAATCTAACTTTCTCTTGCGTCAGAAGTTTGAAGGATATAACTTAGAGGCTATGAGGTCATACATCATGCGGCAGTTCCGCTTCCTGGCGATGTTGACCGCGGGGTATGCCGCGACTCTCGCGGTGGCGCTTCTCATTCACCTTTGATCGGCGACGAACGAGCGTTCGACACACATCACTACTTTGACCTGGATGGACGCAATCCCCGCCACCGCACCTGATTCGGTATAGAGGGCCACAGAATGGTGACCAGTCTCGAGGCCCGCCGGGACCGGAACCGTGACGTTGCCGGAGGCGTCTGCCTGGATCCACCCGACGACGGTGGATGTCGAGTAAAACGCCCCAATCTGGGGAATCAGATGGTAGCTGGGGAGGGGCTCGATCCCTCGACCTCACGATTATGAGTCGTGCGCTCTAACCAACTGAGCTACCCAGCCAAATTGTGCACCTTCCCACAACAACGTGCACACGAGCCCCGGATCAGGATCGAACTGACGACCTCTTCCTTACCAAGGAAGTGCTCTACCACTGAGCTACCGGGGCAGACGAAAACGCGTGCCACAGAAAGGCACCAGGAAAGGATAGCATCTCACAGCACAGCCGACGAACACGCCCGCCACTATCCCGATAGCATGGGAGCTTGTGAATACCTACCGCGACGACTCCCCCAAATCGACACGCGCACCGTGGTGGCGTGACGCCGTGATCTACCAGATCTACCCACGCTCGTTCGCCGACGGCAACGGCGATGGCGTCGGCGATTTCCCGGGCATCATCCACCGACTTCCCGCGCTCAAAGAGCTCGGCGTGGATGCCATTTGGCTATCCCCGTTCTACCCGTCCCCCCAGGCGGACGCTGGCTACGACGTGGCGAACTACTGCGATGTGGACCCCCTGTTCGGCACCCTTGACGACTTCGACCACATGGCCGCGACAGCGGAGTCACTCGGACTCAAGATCATTGTGGATGTGGTCCCGAATCATACGTCCAGCGAGCACCGATGGTTCCGCGAGGCCGTAGCGGCACAGCCGGGCAGCCGCGAGCGGGAGCGCTACATCTTCCGGGACGGACG
>DGEZ01000137.1 GCA_002391425.1 Micrococcales bacterium UBA3913
AGATGTGTATAAGAGACAGTCCGGGTACAGCTCCGGATGCGCCTCCCCCTCCGTGTACAGGGCGTTGACCATACACTCCGACCCGCACGTGTACCCATCCGGATAGATCTCCAGCATCGGGGATCCCTCCGGGAACGGCACCTGCTCCATGTTCCGCGGCACCCCGATAATCGCCGTCTGCCCTGTGGACGCATCCACACTGACCACCGACAGGCTGTCCGGGCGCAGGCCAATGCGCCCTTCCCCAGAGTCTCCGCCGAGCAGCAGGATGTTGTAGCGCCCATCCACGGGTTCGGCCACCACCCCGTCGCCGAATACGTCCTCGAGCAGACCCCGCGCCGTCGACACCTGCGAGGACGCCCATGTGAGCCCGGAGACGGCCAGCGCCCCCACAACGAGCATGGCCAGAGGCAGCAGCAGACGCGTGCGCCCACGGGTGCGCACCACACGCACCAGTCGCAGGGTGTCCACGCTCAGCACGACAAGGATCACGATGCCCAGGATGATCCAGCCCTGCAGCACCCACAGCACAGCACTGTTCGAGAACACCGAGGCGAACGTGCTGCGCGCGGCGAGAAGCGCCCACAGCGCCCACAGCCCAGCCACCCAGCTCAGCGCCCAGAACCATAGCCCGATACGTGCGAGGACACGATTCCCAGCCACCAATTGGGGGAGCCCGGGGACGAGAAAGTTGAGCACGACCAGCCACCAGCCGCGCCGCGACATCACCCGAGACTCGGCCTCATTCGGCCGTCGCAGCGTGCCCGGATCGCTCACCGGCCCAGCCGCCCTCGCAACGCCTCGGCTTTGCGTTCCACCGAATCCTCCATCCCCTGCGCGTACTCGGCCAGTTTCCGAGCTACCAGGGGGTCCGTGCTGCCGAGGATGCGTGCTGCCAGCAGACCGGCATTCGCCGCTCCCCCGATCGACACCGTCGCCACCGGCACGCCTGTGGGCATCTGCACAATGGACAGCAATGAGTCGAGGCCGTCCAGCTTCGCCAGCGGCACGGGGACGCCGATCACGGGAAGCGTCGTCACGGCCGCGAGCATCCCGGGCAGGTGAGCGGCCCCACCGGCACCGGCGATGATCACCTGGAACCCAGCGGCGGCGGCACCCCGCCCGAAATCGATCATCTTCTGGGGGGTGCGGTGAGCAGACACGACATCTGCGAGGTAGAGGATGCCGAAGTCGTCCAGGACACTGGCGGCCTGAGACATCACCGGCCAGTCCGAATCCGACCCCATCACGATCGCCACTGTGGGCCGCGCATCCGCCATAGCTGCTCCTTCCACCTCAGCCATGCTAGAGCCATAGCCTCTCCACCGGGGCGCTCGGACACGAGGTTCAGCCGATTTCCCCGAGTTTCTCAGCCTCCAGGGCACGGGCCACCCGTACTGCCCTGCTCAGCGCATCCGAGGCACCCGCAGCCGACACCACGTTGACATGCCCGACTTTCCGGCCCGGTCGGTAGGTCTTGTCATACCAGTGCAGTTTCGCCTCCGGGTCCAGCGCGAGCGCGTCCGCGCGCGCCGTCTCCCATGCGTTCTTCGGCCCGCCCAGAACGTTCACCATGGCCACCGCGGCCCCGGTGCGACGGGTCTCGCCCAGCGGCACGTCGAGCACCGCACGCAGGTGCTGCTCGAATTGTCCGGTGACGGCGCCGTCCATCGTCCAGTGCCCGGTGTTGTGCGGGCGCATCGCCAGCTCGTTGATGAGCAGGCGGCCATCCTCAGCCTCGAATAGCTCCACGGCGAGCACCCCGACGACATCCAGGGCCTCGGCGACCTCTCGCGCGATGGCTGCGGCCTCCGCCGCCAGCTGAGCGGACGCACCCGGAGCCGGGGCAACGACCTCCACACACACCCCGTCGCGCTGGACCGACTCGGCGAGGTCCCAGGCGCGAAACTCGCCCGAGGGGCGCCGGGCAGACAGCTGGGACAGCTCTCGCCGGAACGGTACCGCCTCCTCGATGAGCACACCTCGGGGAAACTCGGATCGCATGGTCTCGGTCATCCAATCCGCAACCTCATCGGCGGAGTCGATGAAACGCACCCCATGGCCGTCGTACCCGCCCACCGGCAGCTTCACGACCGCACGCCCGTGGTGACCAGCGAGAAACTGCGCCACCTCGTCCCGTGTGCGCACTGCCGCCCAGTCCGGCACGGGCAGTCCGAGCTCGCTCATCCGCTCGCGCATGGCAAGCTTGTCCTGCGCGAAGTGCAGCGCAGCAGACCCGGGACGCACGTGCACGCCCGCGGCCTCCACGGCCTGGAGGATCGCCTGCGGCACATGCTCGTGGTCGAAGGTGACCACATCCACGCCCCGGGCGAAATCCATGACGGTCTGCTCGTCGTGGAAATCGCCCACGGTATTCGCCGTGACCGTTGCCGGCGCTCCTGCGGCTTCCGCCAGAATGCGGATCGGGATGCCCAGCTCAATGGCCGGTGCCACCATCATCCGTGCCAACTGTCCGGCGCCGATGACGCCTACACTGCGATCCACCCAAGCCTCCAAATCTCTGTGACTCCCCTGTTAAAGGGTACTGACTGTGCAGCACGACAATACCCCGTGCCATACTCATTAACTGGTTATGAGCACCGCCGTTCCTTGGTCGTGCATTTGGTTTGAGCAAAGGTTTCCCACGATGTCCCCACGCGCACAACGCCTGGTCTCTGTTCTGGCATCGTTCACGAAATTCGGTCTCGTCGGGCTCATCGGGTTCAGTGTCGACCTTGCCGTGTTCAACCTGCTGAACTCGACAGTGCTGTCGTCCGATGTCGTGCACGAGGGTCCCCTGATCGCCAAATTCGTCTCGACCACGCTGGCCATCTTCACAAACTGGCTCGGCAATAGGAACTGGACGTTCCGGACCCACCGGTCGTCGGCTACCCGTCGCGAAATGGTCGAGTTTTTCGTGGTGAGCGTGGCCACCATGCCCGTGAGCCTCATCTGCCTGTGGGTGTCGCACTACCTCCTGGGGTACACGAGTGCTTTCGCCGACAATATGTCCGGGATGGTCATCGGCACGATCCTCGGCTCCGTCCTGCGCTACGTGCTGTACAAGCAGTGGGTATTCAACCCCGCCCGAGGCTCTCGATCCGTAGCCGTCACGCCTGCGGACGGCGCCCGCACTCCAGAGGAGGACAGCACACGCCCGGGCGGCAGTGCTGGCACGCGGGCCACCAGCATCCCCCCTCTGACCGGCCCGATTGAGACAGTCCCCGACATTCCGCGGTGAATCGCCGGAGAACTGACGGATCCTACGGCGCGATCGCGGAGGAGTCGCCATCAAGCTGTTCGTGTCGCACCCACGCGTCGGCCGCAGCCTGCAACTCCTGAACCGCGGCGACAAAGACCCGCACGCGAGGAACATCTGTGAGTACCAGAGTCGACCCGCCGGCGACGTCAATGCGAACGTTGCCGGAACGGCACACCCGCTGAAGGGGCGACTGCGTGATCCGGCACCCCAGCACACGGCTGTGCAGCACTTCCTGGCTGCGCCGGAAGAGCACGCCCGTCTCGAGGGAAATCTTGCGCGTGGTCAGCACATACCGGCGAGCCAGCCAGCGCGCCCACGCGAACAGGAACACCATCACGCCAGCGGCCGCGATGGCCCAGCCCAGCCATCCTTGCCCCCAGGATGGCGCCAGATGCCCACCCCAGTAAGCGCCCGCACCGGCGCAGCCCACCAGGACGATCGCTGCGGGAATCATGTGCCGGGCGTGCCGTCGCAGCACCGCGACAGAGACCTCCGGCGGGGAGGCCGGTGTCTCCGAGAACGCGACTGTGGATGCCACCCTCCTACGGTAACCCACGCCAGCTTCGGTGGGCTGATGACGCACTCGGAGCCGCCGGACGCACGTGTTCGACCTCACCGGCGTCGAGCCGGGCAATGTGCTGGGCCGAGTCGGCGACGAGAATCCTGCCCTGAGCATCGAACCCCACACAGCCCCCCTCGATCACCTCACCGCCGGGACGCGTGACACGCACCCGGGAATCCACGGTGCTGCTGGCCGAGAGGTACTCGTGGCTGAGCCCGGATGCGACGAGGTCTCCGCCAGCATCCCACAGCTGGGCGGCGAGCGCATCGAGCTCACCGCCCAGCCGGGCGAGCACCGCGTCTGGGTCGACCCGCGGCTGGAACTCGTCCAGGCTCGCCACCCGGGACGCATCCAGCTGGCCGGCATCGAACGCTTGCCCCGAACGGCGCAGGTTGATCCCGACCCCCGCGACGATCGCCCCGTTCCCCCTGGACTCACACAGGATCCCGGCCAGCTTGCGCCCGTTCACGTGTACATCATTCGGCCACTTCAGGCTCACCCCCACCACCGGCAGGAGTGCACGGCGCACGGCAAGGCCCACCACGAGCGGCAGCGCCAGGGAATGTTCTGCGGGTACTCCCGGACGGCGCAGCACAATGGAGACCGCCATGAGCGCACCCGGATCGGCCAACCAGCTCCGACCCCGGCGGCCCCGTCCGGAACGCTGGTCGAAACAGACCAGCGCTGACAGATGCGGCCAGCGCCGTGTATCGTCCAGCTCCGCGAGCACATCCGAGTTGGTCGAACCGGTCGAGTCAACCACGCGAAGGACAGAGAAGACCGTTTGAGAAGCAGGGAACAGAGACGGTGAATCCATCCGTCCAGAGTATCCTTGCCACAGAAAAGAGCTCCCGCCGTTGTCGGCACAGCACAACTCGCCGTTCCAACCGCAGGCTATAGAGTGGCCGGGAGGCGGGCGCACGAAGGCGCCTCGACAGAACAGGACAAGCGAGAATGACATCATCGCCCACCCCTGCGGACTCGACCACGGCGAGCAAGCTGCGAGACCTGCGCGAGCGCTACGCGGAGGCCGTGACCCAGCGCGAAGAAGTCGCCGTCACCAAGCAGCACGCGAAGGGTAAGAAGACCGCCCGCGAGCGCCTGCTGGAGTTGCTCGACCAGGGTTCGTTCGTGGAACTCGACGAGTATGTTCGTCACCGCACCACGGCCTTCGGCATGGATAGGAGGCGCCCCTACGGGGACTCCGTGATCACCGGGATGGGCACCATTCATGGTCGTCAGGTGCTGTCTCTTATACACATCT
>DGEZ01000098.1 GCA_002391425.1 Micrococcales bacterium UBA3913
GTGACGATGAGCATCTGGTCGGCGTTGGCAACGATGACGCGTTCGACGGTGTCCGAGTCATCGGCGGAGCGCCGTAGGACCGTGTGGCGCTCGGAGGCGCGCACAATCCGGGCAAGCGTTCCGGCAATACCGGAGAGGTCCCCGACCAGGTGCACGCGGTCGCCGACGACGAGGGAGTGCCGGTGCATCTCCCGGGCGCGCGCCGCCGTCACCGTCACCCCACTGGCCAGGATCACCTGGTAGCGGCCGCGGTCCACGGCGATGACCGTGCCCGGACGCGCGTCCGCGTGTGCCGGTCTCAGCTTCGATCGGGGCCGAGTACCGCGCTTGTGGGGGCGCACCCGCACCGCGGACTCGTCGTAGTCCTCCGGGTCGATGCCGTTCGATGGCGTCACTGGGCGGAACCACCCGCGAGCATCCGGCCCCACAACTGCGTGAACTCGGGCAGCGTCTTTCTCGTCGTCTGAATGTCCTCCACCTGGACGCCCGGGGTGGCCAGCCCGATGAGCGCACCGGTGGTGGCGATGCGGTGGTCCGCATAGCTGTGCCACACGCCAGCGTGCAGGGGGCGAGGCGTGATAATTAGCCCATCCGCGGTCTCGGTCACCTCGCCCCCGAGTGCAGTGATCTCGGCGGCGAGGGCCGCCAGCCGATCCGTTTCGTGCCCGCGCAGGTGGGCGATCCCGCGCAGTGTGCTGGTCCCCTCAGCGAGGGCCGCCAACCCCGCAACCGTCGGAGTTAACTCCCCGCACGGGGTGAGGTCGACGTCAATGCCACGCAGACGCCCCGTCCCGGTAACGGTGAGGTCTCCGCCCGAGACGTCAACGCGGGCACCCATGCGCTCGACGATGCTCGGGAACATGTCCCCGACCTGGGTTGTTGTGCCGGGCCAATCCGATACCGTGACGCTGCCCCCGACTACCGCCGCCGCGGCGAGGAACGGGGTCGCATTCGACAGATCCGGCTCGATGGTGACCTCGCGGCCCGCCAAGGGCCCCGGGTCGACGCGCCAGCGGGTGTCCCCGATCTGGGTGACTCGTCCGTGCCGGGCGATGATCGCCTGGACCGTCATATCGATGTGCGGCAGACTCGGGAGGCGCTCGCCGACGTGCTGCAGGTCGATACCTCCCTCGAAGCGTGACGCCGCCAGCAACAGCCCGGAGACGAACTGGCTGGATGCGGACGCATCGATGGCCAGGGGTCCGCCCGTGACCGTCCCCGTGCCGTGAACCCGGAACGGGAGGGTGAACCGCCCCGCATCCTCGACGACCACTCCCAGCAGGCGCAAGGCCTCGATGGTGGTGCGCATCGGCCGCGCGCGGGCAGCCGCATCGCCGTCGAAACTCGTCACGCCACTGGCGAGGGCTGCGACGGGGGGAACGAACCTCATCACCGTTCCCGCTAACCCGCAGTCGACCGCCGCACCGTGCAGCGGGGCCGGGGTGAGGGACAGGTCGGGACCGAAGTGCCCGTCGCCGGGGACCTCCGTGATCTGTGTGCCGAGGGCGCGCAGCGCATCCACCATGAGCTGGGTAT
Source organism: Micrococcales bacterium UBA3913 (assembly GCA_002391425.1). Classification (GTDB taxonomy): domain Bacteria; phylum Actinomycetota; class Actinomycetes; order Actinomycetales; family Microbacteriaceae; genus UBA3913. The sequence goes on from DGEZ01000098.1 coordinate 1,537, forward strand.
CCCGCGAGAACAGCGGGCGGCGCAACAGGGAGGGCCCCTCGGCGAGGGCGGACAGAATGAGCTCGCGGTTCGTCAGAGACTTCGACCCGGGCAGCTGGGTGCGAAAAGACAGCGGTGCTGTGGCCTGCGGCGCCGACCAGAGGGCGGGCTCAGGCGCTGGCGGGGAATGGTGAGATCCAGTCATTGGTTAAGAGTCTATTGAGTCGGCACCGAATGTGACGGGTGTTCCCGGCTCAGAGGGGAGACCGTGCCGTGCCAAGCGCAGTGATGAATCGGGCCACGCCGCTAGACTATGGCCCCATGGACGAAGTGGAGCCGAGGCAGACGTTGCCAGAGGTGACGACGGAACAACAGGACCGCCCCCTGACGGACGCTGAACTGGCGGAGGCGTTCCAGGATCAGGCGATGCCGTTTATCGACCAGCTCTACGCGGCGGCGCTCCGGATGACGAGGAAACCGGCCGACGCACAAGACCTCGTGCAGGAGACGTATGCGAAAGCTTTCGCAGCGTTCCGCGGTTTCACTCAGGGCACGAACGTGAAGGCGTGGCTGTACCGAATCCTCACGAATACGTTCATCAACACGTATCGCAAGAAGCAGCGCGACCCCTACTCGGGCAGCATCGACGACATGGAGGACTGGCAGATCGGTTCCGCCGAGTCGGCGACAGCCATGACGTCCCGTTCGGCCGAGGCGGAGGCCATCGACCACATGCCCGATGGTCGGGTCAAGGATGCGCTGCAGGCGCTGCCCGAAGAGTCCCGCATTGCGGTGTACCTCGCCGACGTGGAGGGCTTCTCCTATCAGGAGATCGCAGACATGATGGGAACTCCGGTCGGCACGGTCATGAGCCGGCTGCACCGGGGGCGACGCCTGTTGCGGAAGCATTTGTTGGACTATGCGGTGGAGAACGGACTTGTCTCCGCTCCGGAGGGAGGAAAACGATGACTCAGCGCCCGTGTGGATGCCCTGAGGCCCGTGCGCGGCAGCTCGAGGACTACCTGCACAATGAACTGTGCTCAGAGGATGCGGAGGATATCCGCGCGCATATGGAGATATGCCCGGAATGTCGGGACGAACACAAGGTGGGGCTCGTCCTCCAGCAGGCGGTGGCGCGCGTGTGCCGGGAGACTGCCCCCGAACAGCTTCGGGTGCAGGTCTTGGCGAGTCTTCGCGTGATCCAGGCTGGTCATGCGACCTCCCGCGCCGCTGATGCGAGCGCATCCGCCGACAGGTGAGCGGTGCTGCATCCCGAGCACGCCGCCGAATGAGCGCTTCAGGGAATTAACGCATCACGGACAGAGAAGGAGCACGTCGTGTCGACACCGGAGTTCATCCTGTCGTTGCGTGAGAAGATCGGCACCGAGATGCTGTGGCTCTCGGGCGTGACCGCGGTCGTGCTCAACCCTGCGGGGCAGGTGCTGCTGGTGCGGCGCGCCGACACGGGGGCGTGGACACCGGTCACCGGCATCATCGACCCGGGCGAGGAGCCTGCGGTCGCTGCCGTGCGAGAGGTCCGTGAGGAGACCGGGATGCGCGCGACTGCCGAACAGCTCGTCTGGGTGCACACCCTGCCGCCCATGCAATACCCAAACGGCGACAACTCCCAATACTTGGACATTGTCTTCCGGTGCTCCAGCCCGGGCGGCGATCCGTATCCGGCGGATGGGGAGAACACCGAGGCCGGGTGGTTTGATACCTCCGCGTTGCCGCCGATGTCGCAGGAGATGCGGGATCGGCTCCGCTCTGCCCTGGATGCGCACCCGGCGGCGCCCACCCGCTTCGAGTCCTAGCATTCTGATCGGTCGCTGCAGCGGCGCTCGCGCATCCCGGGGAGATGGCGCCCCGCGGCGGGCAACGCCACGACGTACGGCCCGGCTTCGCCCCGATCAGCTCAGCCGCGAATCCTGTCCAGAAGTTCAGCCTGCTCCTCTGTGTGGCGCTGGTGGGAGCCGGTAGCGGGGGAGGCGGATGCGGGGCGACTGATCAGCTCGACGGTGCGACCGTGGATGCGCGGCACGATCGTGCTCAGGAAGAATGGCCACGCGCCTTGGTTGGCGGGTTCCTCCTGCGCCCAGATGAGCCGGGCGTGAGGGTAAGAGTCGAGTACCGCGTTCAGCTCGGTCGTTGCCAGGGGGTATAGCTGCTCCAGCCGGATGAGCGCCGTGTGGGGGTCGTCTCCGATCGCGGCGACGGACTCCCAGTACAGCTTTCCGGACAGGATCACCGCCCGGGTGACAGCACCTCGGTCGAGTTCCCGCGGATCGTCGATGACGGGCCGGAAGCCCCCACCGGTGAACTCTGCGAGGGGACTGACCGCTGCACGCATCCGGAGCATCGACTTTGGCGTGAACACAATGAGGGGGCGGTGAGGGCGATGGTAGGCCTGGCGCCGGAGCAGGTGGAAGTAGTTCGCCGGACTCGACGGGTGAACGATCGTCATGTTGTTCTCGGCAGCCAGAGCCAGGAAACGTTCCGGCCTAGCCGAAGAGTGGTCCGGCCCCTGCCCCTCGTAGCCGTGCGGCAGCAGCAGGGTCAGGCCCGAGTACTGGTGCCACTTCTGCTCGGCGGAGGCGATGAACTCGTCAATGATCACCTGGGCGGCGTTCGCGAAGTCGCCGAACTGTGCCTCCCAGACGACGAGCCCGTCGGTGCGTTCCACGGAGTACCCATACTCGAAGCCCAGTGCTGCGTACTCGCTGAGCAGCGAGTCGTAGGCCGAGAACATGGCCTGGGTGTCGCTCAGGTTGTTCAGCGGCAACCATTCCTGGCCGGTGACGTGATCGTGCAGCACCGCGTGCCGTTGCACGAACGTGCCCCGGCGGCTGTCCTGACCGCTCAGCCGCACAGGGGTTCCCTCCAGAAGTAGGGAGCCGAACGCGATCAGCTCGGCGAAAGCCCAGTCTACGTTTCCCGAGCGGGTCATCGTGAAGCGCTTGCGCGTGAGCGTGGCCAGCTTGGGGTGCAGGATGAACCCCTCGGGCGGCCGGCGGTGCGCATCCCCGATTCTCTCGATCACCTCGAGGCTGACGGCCGTGTCGGTGCCCGTGCCTGTGCCTGTGCACGCATGCTCCAGCTGCTGCGCCGTGGGGGTCCCCAGGTCGCCGTCGTGGGGAAGCGGGATTGACCCGGTCTGCGCCGAGTGGGTCTCCTGGAAGGCGCGCTCCAGTTGGTTGCGGAAATCGGAGTTCGCCTGCTCGTACTCGTCTGCGGTGATATCGCCTCGTCCGATGAGGGAGTCCGCATACAGGGCGCGCACCGAACGCTTCGCCTCGATGAGCCCGTACATTCTGGGCTGTGTCATGGACGGGTCGTCGCCCTCGTTGTGCCCGCGGCGGCGGTAGCACACCAGGTCGATGATGACGTCGGTGTGGAACCGTTCCCGATAGGCGAACGCGAGCTGGGCGACCCGCACCACGGCCTCGGGGTCGTCGCCGTTGACGTGCAGGATGGGTGCCTGGATCGCGCGTCCCACGTCGCTGGGGTAGATCGAGGTGCGGCCGTCCTTCGGCTTTGTGGTGAACCCGATCTGGTTGTTGGTGATGATGTGGATCGCCCCGCCCGAGCGGTAGGCACGCAGCCCCGACATTTGCAGGGTCTCATAGACGACCCCCTGGCCGGTGAACGCGGCATCGCCGTGGATGAGGATCGGCACCACCGGGTAGGCGGTGTTCGCGTCCTGCAGCGCATCCTGCTTCGCCCGTGCGATCCCGAGCACGGGGGCGTCGACCGCGTCGAGGTGGGAGGGGTTCGCGCTCAGGTAGACCGCGATACTGGCCCCGTCCGGAGCGGTGAAGGTGCCCTCCGTGCCCAGGTGGTATTTGACATCGCCCGAGCCCTGGAGTGCGCCCGGGTCCACTCGGCCCTCGAATTCGCGGAACACCTGCGCGTAGGTCTTCCCCGCGATATTCGTGAGAACGTTGAGCCTGCCGCGGTGCGCCATCCCGATGATGGCTTCCACGGTGGAGGCGTGGGCTGCGGCCTGCAGGACGCTGTCGAGGAGCACGATAACGGACTCGCCGCCTTCGAGGGAGAACCGCTTTTGTCCGATGAACTTCGTCTGCAGGAATGTTTCGAAGGCTTCCGCCTGGTTGAGCTTGGCGAGGATGTGCAGCTGCTCATCCCGGGTGGGCTTCGCATAGGGGCGCTCCAGCAGATCCTGGAACCACAGTCGCACCTCCGGGTCGGGGATGTGCATGTACTCGACCCCGACGGTGCGGCAGTAGGAGTCGCGCAGGATGCGCAGCACCTCCCGCAGGGTGGCGGTGCGTCTCGCGCCGAAGCCGCCGACGACGAACTCTCGGTCGAGGTCCCACAGGCTGAGCCCGTGGCTGAGGATGTCCAGGTCGGGGTGTTTGCGCTGCTTGTACTCCAGCGGGTCGAGGTCGGCAATGAGGTGACCGCGGACCCGGTAGGAGTGGATGAGCTCCTGGATGCGCCCCGGCTTGTCGATCTGGTCGCTCGTATCGACGGCGAAATCGGTGACCCAGCGCACCGGTGCGTACGGGATGCGCAGCGACGCGAAGATCTCGTCGTAGAACCCGTCCGCGCCCAACAGCAGGCCGTGCACGATCTTGAGGAACTCGCCGCTGCCGGCGCCCTGGATGACCCGGTGATCATAGGTGGAAGTCAGGGTCACCGTCTTCGAGATTCCCAGGTCGTTGACCGTCTGGATGCTGGATCCTTGGAACTCCGCCGGGTACTCCAGTGCACCCACGCCGATGATGCACCCCTGGTGTTCCATCAGCCGCGGCACGGAGTGCACGGTGCCGATGCCGCCTGGGTTGGTCAGGGACACGGTGACGTCGGCGAAGTCTCGAGGGGTGAGCTGTCCTGCTCGCGCCCGGGCGACGAGGGCGTCATAGGCGCGGATGAAGCCGAGGAAGTCCATCGCCCCCGCGTTTCGGATACCGGGGACGACCAGTGAACGCCGCCCGTCGGGGCGCGGCAAATCGATCGCGATGCCCAGGGTGATATGTGCCGGGGCGACCACGGAGGGTTTGCCCTCGACGATGTCGTAGTAGACGTTCTGGCTGGGGAAAGCGATCAGCGCCTTCACCACGGCCCAGGCGATGAGGTGCGTGAACGAGACCTTCCCGCCGCGGGAGCGGGCCAGGTGACTGTTGATGACCATCCGGTTGTCGATGAGGAGCTTCGCGGGGACCGTGCGCACGCTGGTGGCGGTCGGTACGCGCAGGCTCTCGTCCATGTGCGCAGCCAGCGCCCGCTGGGTGCCGCGTATCGGTGTCGTCGTGGCCGCTGTGGTGGGCTCCTGCGGGGGTTCGGGCGCAGTGGCGGGGAGATCCGCGGGCACCGGCTGCGGGCGTGGCGGCATGGCCGTGCGTCTCGGTTCGGGCAAAGGACCTAGCTGGGGGGTGCTTGGTGGCGTTGCCGCTGGCGGTGCCGGTTTCGGTGACGACGGTGACGCCTGCGACGGTGACGTCGGCAGGGGTGATGTCGGCGGTGTGGCTGTCTCGTGGGCGTACTTCGCCAGCACCGGCCTCCATGCGGCATCCACGGAAGCGGGATCGTCGCGGTACTTGCGAAGCAGTTCCTCGACCATCCACGCGTTCGGTCCGAACTTTTCGGTGATCTCCGCCAGAAGATCCTGTCCACTCGTCTGCGTCAATATCTCGCCTTTCTCGACGCACGATCGTTCCCTACGTGGGGATGTGGCCCCCGCACCGCTGCGTGACGAGGGTGAACTGTTCCCATAGCCTAACCGCTTGCCTGCCCCACGGCTACGGGTGTTTCGGCCTGTCGGCACACGGCTCGGCGCGAGCCTGTCGAGCCGACGGCCAGGAGGTGCGCCCGTCCCGCCCCTGGTTTCGCTCGGCGCGCGGGGGGGGGCCAGTTCAGCTGATGCGGGGGAGTTCAGTGTTTAATGTTCCTTATGCACTTCTATGGCCAGACCCCGCAGCATGACCTGACGTATTCGGACGTGTTCCTCGTCCCCAGTCAGTCGGATGTGGGGAGCCGACTCAGCGTGGATCTTTCTCCCCAGGACGGTACCGGGGCGACGATCCCCCTGGTGTCCGCAAATATGAATGCGGTGACCGGTCCGCGTCTGGCAGCCACGATGGCGCGGATGGGCGGTCTGGGCATCCTGCCGCAAGACCTCTCCACGGATGCCGTCGCGGCGGACATCACCTGGGTGAAGCAGCAGCCCACCTTCGCAGCCTCCGCGTTCGTGTTCGGACCGGACGCCACCGTGGAGGAGGTGCGCCGCGCCATCCCGCCGCTGCCTGGCCTCGGGGTGGTGGTAGTGGCGGACTCCGGCGAACTCATCGGTGCGGTCTCCGCCGAACAGGTGGGTCGGGCGGTTTCCGACGCTCGGGTGTCGGACCTGGTCCACAGCGAAGCCACGGTGCTAAGCGTGGAAGAGGCAAGGGATGCGCGCGCGGCATTCGACATTCTTTCCACGGAGAACGGTTTTGGGGTCGTCCTTGACGAGGGGCGGGTGGTTGGCTCACTCACCGCGAAGCAGGTGATGCGTTCAACGGTGTACCGGCCGTTCGTGGATGCGCACGGCCGCCTCGCCGTTGGTGCAGCCATCGGCATCAACGGTGACGTGCAGGGGCGCGCCCGGGCGCTCATCGACGCCGGTGTGGATGTGCTCGTGGTGGATACGGCGCACGGGCACCAGCTGCATACGATGCGCGCTGTGGAGCGCGTGCGTGACATCGCCCCCGAGGGCATGCCGATTGTGGCGGGCAATGTGGTCACGGCTGCAGGCGTCTCGGATCTTGTCGCGGCGGGGGCGAGCATCATCAAGGTCGGGGTCGGCCCCGGCGCGATGTGCACCACTCGCATGATGACGGCTGTGGGGCGCCCCCAGTTCTCTGCCGTGCTAGAGACCAGCGCGCAGGCCCGTGCCCTCGGAGCTGCCGTGTGGGCGGATGGGGGCGTACGCTACCCGCGTGACGTGGCCCTGGCGTTGGCCGCCGGGGGAGCGTCCGTGATGATCGGCTCGTGGTTCGCGGGCACCGTGGAAGCTCCCGGGCAGTACCGCACGGATCCGCAGGGCCGGCTGTACAAGACCAGCTACGGCATGGCGTCGTCGAAGGCGGTGTCGCAGCGCTTCGCCCAGGTGGACCCGCTGGAGCGCGCACGGAAGATGCTGTTCTCTGAGGGGATCTCGGAGTCGCGCATCTATGTGGACATCGAGCGTCCCAGTGTTGAGGACCTCATCGACCAGATCACCGCCGGTGTGCGCAGCTCCTGCACATACGCCGGTGCGGAGAATCTGGCGCAGTTCACCGAGAACGCTCTGGTGGGCATCCAGTCCGCGGCCGGCTACGACGAGGGACGCGCCCTCCCGCAGTCGTGGTAGGGAGACAACAATGGCATCCGCGAGTGGCAACACCGGGTCACCGCAGACCCTTATTCAGTCTGTGTCTCGCGCGAGCCGCATTCTCATTGCCATTGCGGGGTCTTCGAATGGGTGCACGAGCAGAGAGCTCGCCACACGACTGGAGCTGTCGGTTTCCACCGTTCACAACCTCTTACGTACTCTCATCTCGGAGGGCCTCGTCGAACGCGGAGGCGATCACCGGTATCGTTTGGGGCTCTCTGCGATCATGATCGCGGATGGGGTGTCCGCCATGATGCGTGCCCCGGCGGCGTATCGCGACGCAGTCGATCGGCTGGCCGAACGCACTGGCGAGGCGGCATACTTGAGCGGCCGGTCGGGCGGGCGCATCACGTTATTGCGGGGAGTGCGGAGCGCACATGCTGTCCGGGTGGATGAAATACCCGCGGGCTATTCTGCGAATCTGCATGCACGCGCCTCCGGGAAGGTCCTGCTGGCGTTTTTGCCTGCTGCTGAGCGGGCCCGAATCGTGCAGGGCATGAGCTTCGAGAAGCTGACCCCGAACACAATCGTCACTGCTGCGAGGTTCGAGGAGGAACTCACCCGGGTGCGCGCAGACGAGATCGCGTTCGACCGGGAGGAATTCCTGGAAGGTGCGACGGGAGTATCTGTGCCCGTGTGGGCCAGCGGGAATGTGGTCGCGGCGTTGAGCCTGCATGTCCCGAGCGCCCGTTTTCAGCGTCTGTCGGGCGAACTCCTCGATGCGCTGCAGGAGATCGCCCGGTCGATCAGTCACTCAGGCAGCAAGCTGGAGTAGGACCCGTTAGCTCCGCCCACACAATTTTGGGTGCCTCTGGATGCTAAATCGGTAGGAATTCTTGTGTTCTTTTGAGGGATGCCGGGAGCTTCCGCACACTTTAAGAAGTTCATTATATGAACTACGGATTCACATTGTGAACATCTTATTGGTTATTGTCCAGAGGAACAGAATGCACACAGAACACGCGATCGCCTCAGAGACCACAGCTATCACCATCCCTCCTGGGCGGCGCTGGGCTGTTTTCTCTGCGGCGTTCGCCATCATTTTCGTCATCGCAGGCGTCGCCATATGGAGTGTCTTCGGGAAGCCGCTTGAGGCGGCGCATCCCGACCTCTCTGCTTCCGTCCGCGCGACCGCGTACACGATCTACACCTTCGCCCTGGCCTTGTGCGGAATCTTCTCCGGTCGGTTCGCCGACAAGTACGGGACCCGTCCGCTGATGTACATCGGGGGTGTGCTCTTTGGCGCCGGCTGGGCACTGACAGGTGTTGTCTCCTCGCCGTTTGCGCTGTACCTGGTATTCGGCGTGATGGCCGGCGGCGGATGCGGAATTGTGTACAACCCGTGTCTGGCCACCGCATTGCGGTGGTTCCCCGACATCCGAGGCAAGGCGTCCGGGATACTGCTCGCCTCTGCAGCGATCGGACCGGCGATTTTGTCGCCCGTAGCGCAATGGCTGAACAACTCGGTTGGCGTTTCCACGAGTTTGATGATTCTGGGTATCTGCTACGCGGTGGTGTGCCTCGCCCTCGGATGGTTAGTGACCGCACCCCACAGGGGTGGACTCCTCGCGGGTGGTCCGCGCCTGAGGGGTCTACAGCTCGGGGCAGCCAGCTGACCTGGTCGGAGATGCTGAAGAACTCGACCTTCTGGCTCATGTTCGTCACCTTCGCCTTCGCTGCAGCATCCGGCACCATGATGGTGGCCTCTCTGGCGAGTATCACGCAATACCAGCTCGTCGGCGCATTCTCGGATACGACCGCCCTTGCGGCGTTCGCCGCGATAATCGTGTCGATCTCGACCTTGTCCAACTTCGTGGGCCGGATCGTGATCGGCGCTGTGTTTGACAAGCTGGGCGGCTACCTCTCCTTGTTCATCATCTTCGCGATGACCATGGCCGCCATGGCTGGCCTTGCTCTATCCGGGGAAAGCGTGGTCGCTTTCACAGTGAGCGTCATCATCCTCGGGTTCGCCTTCGGTGGAGTACTCGTCGTATTCCCGCCGTTGACGAGTGCGAACTTTGGGGTGACAAATCTCGGGATCAACTACGGAATCATGTTCGTCGGGTACGCAGTCGGTGGATTCATTGGGCCGCGGCTGGCCACCACCTTGTTCACCGAGGAAAACGGGCTCTTCGCAGTTGAGGGGGTAGGTGGTTGAGCGCGTCGTTGCGGGGGTGAGGGTCGAGGTCTCCCGATGATGGAAGTTCTCACACTGACCATCTGCCGGAAGACCTCGACGTGCTCCACGCTACCTTTGCGACCCCTGATCTGACCGTGTTCTGCCGACTGGACGAGCTCGGTCTCGTCGCGGTGGGGCAGTGTCTTGAGTCGGACCGGGCGGTGATCGAGTGCCGGGTTGCGGAGCCGGATCCGTGGTGTCGGGGTTGTGGCAGCCAGGGGCTTTCTCGCGGGACTGATACGCGGTTGCTCGCGCACGAGCCGTTCGGACACCGCCCGACGACGCTGCTGGTCCGGATCCGCCGATACAAGTGTTCCGGCTGCGGGCGTTCCTGGCGGGAAGACCTCACCGCGGCGGCGCCCGCGCGAGCGAAGCTGTCTCGTCGCGGGATGCGGTGGGCGCTGGAGGGCATCGTGGTCGACCATCTCACGGTCTCGCGTGTAGCCGCGGGCTTGGGGGTGTCCTGGCACACGGCGAACACCGCGGTCCTCGCCGAGGGCAAGCGGGCACTGATCGATGACCCAGCCCGGTTCGACGGCGTCGCGGTGATCGGCGTCGACGAGCACGTCTGGCGCCACACCCGCCGCGGCGACAAGTACGTGACCGTGATCATCGACCTCACCCCCGCCCGCAACAAGACGGGCCCCGCCCGGCTGCTGGACATGGTCGAGGGCCGCTCGAAGCAGGTGTTCAAGCAGTGGCTCGCCGCCCGCCCGAAGGACTGGTCGAAGCGGATCGAGGTCGTCGCGATGGACGGGTTCGCCGGGTTCAAGACCGCCGCCGCCGAAGAGCTCCCCGACGCCATCCCCGTCATGGATCCATTTCATGTAGTCCGCTTGGCCGGTGACGCGCTCGATGTCTGCCGACGCCGTGTCCAGCAGGACACCACCGGGCACCGCGGCCTCAAGGGCGACCCGCTCTACAAAGCCCGCCGCACCCTCCACACCGGCGCGGACCTGCTCACCGACAAGCAGAAGATCCGACTGGACGCGGTGTTCGCCGTCGAGGAGCACGTCGAGGTCGAAG
>DGEZ01000073.1:0-11571 GCA_002391425.1 Micrococcales bacterium UBA3913
ACCCAGGGTGAGGATGTACAGCGGAATGGTGACGATCTTCACAATGGGCATGAGGAGGGTGTTGATCGCCGCCAGCAGCAGGCCGAGAGCGAGGTAGGTGAGGACGTCTGCGTAGGTCTCGCCTGGGCGGAATGACGTCACCGTGAATACGTGCAGGAAGGTTGCCGTGATCCACAATGCTGCGGCGTTGAACAGGACTGCGGTGAGGAATCGCGTCATGGGGGCATTCTGCCACACCCGGGTGGGCGGGGCGATCACCGGGCTAGACTGGCTGTCGTGACAGATTCCGTTCCGATACGTGTCCGTTCCGAGATCGTTCAGATGCCCCGTTACCGGCAGGGCGCTGCGGCGGGGCCGGACCAGTTCAAGCTGTCCAGCAATGAGAATCCGTTTCCGCCGCTGCCATCGGTGCTGGCGGCCATTGAATCGGAGCTGGAGATCAATCGGTATCCGGATGGTTCCGCCGCTCGTTTGACCGAGAAGATCGCCGAAGTAACCGGGCTGAGTCCGGAGAATGTGGCGGTCGGTCCGGGGTCGATCTCACTGCTGCAGCAATTGCTGCTCATGGTCGGTTCGGTCGGCGACGAGGTGGTGTACGCGTGGAGGTCCTTTGAGGGGTACCCCACGGTCGCGACCCTGACCGGGCTAACCCCGGTGGAGGTGCCGTTGCTGGATGACTGCGGCCACGATCTGGCGGCGATGGCGGATGCAGTCACGGAACACACCCGCGCGATCTTCCTGTGCACGCCGAACAACCCGACCGGGAACGTGCTCACCACAGACCAGGTGGAGTGGTTGCTGGCCGCGGTGCCCTCTGATGTGTTGGTTGTCATCGACGAGGCCTATGTGGATTTTGTGCGCGACCCGGACGCCGCTGATGGTCTCAGGCTGCTTGCGGACTATCCCAACCTGGTGTCGGTGCGGACGTTTTCGAAGGCGCACGGTCTCGCCGGGTTGCGTATTGGCTATGCACTGGGAGACCCCGCGATCATCGATGTGCTGCGAGCGGCGGGTCTGCCGATGGCGGTGTCGAACCTCGCGCAACGTGCGGCGATCGCCTCCCTGGATGCGTCCGATGAGGTGGCCGAGCGTGTCGAGCACATCGTGGGTGTCCGCAACCGGGTGATGGCTGGTCTGCTGGACCAGGGCTGGGAGGTGCCCGCCCCGCAGGGAAACTTCGTCTGGCTTCCTCTAGGTGAGCGTTCCGTCGACGCGGGTGAGGTGTTCCTGCGCCACGGCGCGATCGTACGGGTCTTCCCCGACTCCGGGGTGCGCGTCACCGTCGCAGAGGATGCGTCTGTGGATGCGATTCTCGCCGCTGCGGCAGAGCTGGTGCGCTGACTTCTGGAGATGTCCGCCAGGGTTTCAGCCCGGAAATTGTAGAGTGGCGTGGACCTGATGGCAGATTCTGCCATTTACTCTGGGGGTGTTCGCGAACAGCGCGGGCGCCAACCCCGGAGAAAGGTAGCTGGTGCCAGAGCAGAGTCACCCCCTTGTGCGCTTCCTCGATGAGCAGGGTGCGCTGACCTCATCGGAGGCGAATGAGTCCTGCGCCGAGTATGCAGCGGAGGTGGACGAACAGCTCCTGCGACGATGCTACGAGGAGATGGTGCTCGCCCGGTCCTTTGACAGCTCCGCTGCCGCACTGCAACGGCAGGGGGAACTAGCGCTATGGGTTCCGAATATCGGGCAGGAGGGGTGCCAGGTGGGGGCGGCCCTCGCCCTGCGCGATCAGGACTGGGTGGTGCCCTCCTACCGGGAGCTCGCCATCGCCCGCATCCGTGGCGTTCCCTGGCAGGACATCATCGCGCTGTTCCGGGGCACCAGTCACGGTGCGTGGGACTGGCGGGCAACACGGTTCCACCAGTACACGCTGGTCATCGGTGCGCAGGCCAGCCACGGTGTGGGATTTGCCTGGGGCAGGGCACTCGACGGCGCCAGCGGCCACGGCGACCGGGAGCACGATGAGGCCGTGCTGACCTGCTTCGGGGATGGCGCCACCTCGGAGGGAGCCGTGTCCGAGGCTATGGTGTTCGCCGCGAGTTTCTCGACGCCGAACGTGTTCCTGTGCCAGAACAACGGCTGGGCGATTTCCGTTCCGTCCTCGGTGCAGGCCAGCGCCCCGCTGGCCGAGCGGGCCCGGGGCTTTGGGCTGGCGGCGTATCGCGTTGACGGCAATGATCCGATCGCCGTGTATGCGGCGGTTCGCTCCCTCATGGACCGAGCTCGCAAGGGGGAGGGTCCGGGGTTCGTGGAAGCGGTCACGTTTCGGATGGGGGCTCACACCTCCTCGGATGACCCGACGAAGTACCGAGATGACGACATCGTGCAGCGGTGGGCACGGCGAGATCCGATTCTGCGGGTGCGGCGCCGCCTGATCGCCCTAGGGTGCGGGCAGGAATTCTTTTCGGAGGTGGATGACCGGGCCGCTGAGGAGGCGTCCCAGCTGCGTTCCGGTATTCGGGCGCTGCCCGATCCCGAGTCCATGGACATGTTTCGGAATGTCTACACCGAACCGCATCCCCTCGTGGAGGCCGAAGCGCAGTGGATGCGCGAATACCTGGCCGAGGAGGAGGCCCATCATGGGTGACACGCAGACCCCGGTGATGCCTCTTGCCCGGAGCATTACGGCGGGGTTGCGCGCCGCGATGGCGGCGGACTCGCGGGTGATGCTGCTCGGCGAGGACATCGGGCGCCTGGGGGGCGTATTCACGGTCACGGCGGGCCTCCAGGAGGAGTTCGGCGTGCGGCGCGTCGTCGACACGCCCTTGTCGGAAGGCGGCATCATCGGCTCGGCGATCGGCTTGGCGAAGGCCGGTTTCCGCCCGGTGTGCGAGATCCAATTCGACGGGTTCATCTTCCCCGGGTTCGACCAGATCACGTCCCAGCTGTCCCGGATGACGACGAGGCATGCGGGGTCCCTGGCGATGCCCGTGGTGGTGCGCGTGCCCTACGGAGGGGGGATCGGAGCAGTCGAGCATCATCAGGAAAGTCCGGAGGCGTACTTCGCACACACCCCGGGGCTGCGCGTGGTGAGTCCGGGTTCACCGGACGATGCGTATTGGATGATTCAGCAGGCGATCGAGTCGGATGATCCGGTGCTGTTCTTCGAGCCGAAACGCCGGTACTGGCAGACCGGCCCGGTGGAGCTGTCGGCTGCCGTGGTGGGACTGCACCGGGCACGGGTGCTGCGTGAGGGGACAGATGTCACCCTGGTCGGGTGGGGCGCGATGGTCGGCGTGATGGCCGACGCGGCGCTCGCCGCCGAGCAGGACGGTGTCTCTGCGGAGGTGATCGATCTGCGCTCGCTGGCCCCGATCGACTACGGCCCGATCCTGCGTTCTGCCGAGAAAACGGGAAGAGTCGTCGTCGTGCAGGAGGCCCCCGCCTCGGTGTCGGTGGCCAGCGAGCTTGCCGCTCAGGTGTCACAGCGATGCTTCTTCTCGCTGGAGGCCCCGGTGATTCGGGTTGGCGGCTTCGATGTTCCCTTCCCGCCGGCCCGCTTGGAACGACTTCAGGTCCCGGACGTGGATCGGGTGCTGGAGGGTATCCAGGCCGCGCTTGATTACTCGATTCAGGAGGTACGACGCCCATGAGTACGCGCACATTTGTGCTGCCCGACGTCGGTGAGGGTCTCGTTGAAGCAGAGGTCGCACAGTGGCGGGTCGCGCCGGGAGCGGAGGTCGCGATCAACGACGTCCTGCTGGAGATCGAGACGGCCAAGTCTCTTGTGGAGCTCCCCTCTCCGTTTGCCGGGGTGGTGACAGACCTCTTGGTCGCCGAGGGGGACACCGTCCCGGTGGGCACTGCGCTGGTGAAGATCCGTGTGGCGGAGCAGGACGGCTCTGACGTGGCCGAGCCGCAGGCGCCTTCTGGCACACGGAAAGTCGAGGCGTCGCCCTCCGGTTCTGCTCCCCTGCTCGTTGGCTACGGAGCGGGCGCGGTGCGCGAGCGTCGGCGCAGGGTGCGGATGCCCGAACAACGTCCCGGTGTCGACTCGGCGAAGACGCCTGCGACGTCGGCAATGCGCCCGCGAGCAAAGCCTCCTGTGCGCCGGATCGCCCGGGAGATGGGGGTCGACCTCGCCCGTGTCACGGGAACCGGGGTGGATGGGGAGGTTCTTCGTGAGGACGTGATGCGTGCGGCGGAGCAGGCCCGCGTGTTCCGGAATGTCACCACCCCGCAATGGTCCACGCAGAGGGAGGAGCGGATCCCCGTGCGGGGGGTGCGCAAGCAGACCGCCCTGGCGATGAGTGCGAGTGCGTTCACCGCTCCCCATGTGACTGTCTTCGTCGACGTGGATGCGACCCGCACGATGGAGTACGTCCGTCGTGTGAAGGAGTCCCCCGACTTTGCTGGAGTGCGGATCTCGCCTCTGTTGGTGATGTGCCGGGCAATCATCTGGGCGGTCCAGCGCAATCCTGGTGTGAACGCGCACTTCGATGACGATGCGATCACCATCCACCACTATGTGAACTTGGGTGTTGCGGCGGCCACGCCCCGGGGTCTGATCGTGCCGAATATTAAGGATGCTCACCTGAAGTCGATGCGGGAACTGGCGCTGAGCCTGAATCGGCTGACCTCCGCGGCGCGGGAGGGTAGCACCGCGCGGCAGGATATGTCTGGAGGCACGATCACGGTGACGAATATCGGGGTGTTCGGGGTGGACTCGGGTACCCCCATCCTCAACCCGGGTGAGGTGGCGATCGTGGCCCTGGGGTCGATTCGGATGAAGCCCTGGGTGGTGGATGGCCGGGTCCAGCCTCGGCACGTGACAACGGTCGCCGCGACGCTCGACCATCGAGCGGTCGATGGGGATGTCGCCAGTCGCTTCGTCGCCGACATTGCGACGATTCTCGAGGAGCCCGCACTACTGGTGGAATGATGTCGCGCCGTTCCGACGCAGGACGCCTGAACGGCGCGAAATCCCGACCCGCTACTTCGTCAAACGGATGACAGCGCTGTATGCGGAGGGGCTATCCGAGTACACCACGGTCTGGTATCCCGCGTACCCACCTGTGACCGCGGTGCCGTTGCCGAGGTAGATCTCGACGTGACCGCTGCGGATCAGGATGTCCCCGGCTTGCGCCTGGCTAGGGTCGACCTCCACACCGTATGCGGTGAAGCCCCACGGGCCGATATCGCCGACGGAGTAGCCGACAGCGCGAAGCGCGCGCTCAACCATTGCGGTGCAGTCCTGGTACTGGCCCTGCTGGGCAAGAGCTGCCGAGATGAACGCGGCGATCGTGCCGCTGCTGGCCTGGATGGCCGAAACGTCGATGCTGCTGGAGGACTCCTCGCTCTGCGAGGCGGTATCGCTCTCGGTGGTCTCGGTCTCTGTAGTGGTCTCGGTCTCTGTGGTGGTCTCCTCTTCAACCACTTCCTGCTTGGAAGTGGCTGCGGAGGTGCGCTCCAGGCTGACCGATGCGTCTGTCGTTTCCAGGGAGACCTGCTGAACGGCCCCGGTGCTCAAATTGATTGTTGCCCCAGAGAGCTCTTCGGGAGTGTCGGCATAGGCCGGCATGACGGTGGTGAATCCGAGAAGTCCTGCGATGCCCAGAGCGGTCGCCCCGCTGATGCGCGAGTGTGAGCGGCTCTCTGCGGCGCGCGCCTCACGACGGGTCTGGGGTTGAGCGTGTGAGTGATTTTCCTCTGCACGAATGAACGCGCGTGAATGGTGTGACGACGCTCCAGCCTGTGGGCCGGTGGCTCCGTGTCTTCCGCCTCGTTGTGCCAATGTCTTCCTCCACGCCCGTACCGCGTTGCGGCATCTCCTCGAAAACGAATCGATGTCTGCCACACGAGTGAGGTGATACCAGGCGTCTCGTGTGACGCGTACAGCCAACTGGGGTGCTGACTCACGCAATCAACCGAGTCCATCTCGACAACGAACTCGGCTGAAGGTGTGGTCAGTTTATAACGAAATGGCCACAACGGGAAATCTCGGCCAGGTTCTGGACGAAAAACCGCGGAAAAACACAGACCGGCTCGCCCGTGACAGGCGTAGATTGTGGGAAATCACTTGCACTGAGGTGAGTCTGTCCCGTAGGCTGAACCTTTGGTTGCGCGAGTCCCCCTCGCGTATATCGTGGCCGTTCGGCATCCCGCTCAGATATATATCTGCGAAAGACGTCGATGGCTGCCGACAAGAGATCTTGGGTGTGGCGCATGCGCCACACGGTAGTGAGAGGAAGAGAATATGGCAGCATACTGCCAGGTGACCCAGACGGGACCGTCGTTTGGGCACAGCATTTCGCACTCGCACCGCCGCAATAAGCGACGGTTCGATCCGAATGTCCAGAAGAAGACCTATTACGTGCCCTCATTGAAGCGGTCGGTGACCCTCAATGTGTCGGCCAAGGGGATCAAGATCATCGATGCTCGCGGTATTGACGCGGTCGTGGCCGAGATCCTCGCGCGTGGGGAGAAGATCTGACCATGGCGAAGAAGAGTCAGGACGTACGTCCCATCATCAAGTTGCGCTCGACTGCAGGAACCGGTTACACCTACGTGACCCGCAAGAATCGCCGCAATGACCCGGATCGTCTGGTCCTCAAGAAGTACGACCCCATTGTCCGTAAGCACGTCGAATTCCGCGAGGAGCGTTAGTCATGGCGAAGAAGAGCAAGATCGCGCGCAATCGCCAGCGCGAAGAAGTCGTTGCTCGGTACGCGGCACAGCGTCTCGAGCTCAAGAAGCAGCTGATCGATCCGAACTCCACGGATGAGCAGCGCGAGGCCGCCCGTCTCGGTCTGCAGAAGCTGCCCCGCAACGCATCCCCCACCCGGCTGCGTTCCCGTGACCAGATCGACGGCCGTCCGCGTGGCGTGCTGACCAAGTTCGGCATCTCCCGCGTCCGGTTCCGTGAAATGGCCCATCGTGGCGAGTTGCCGGGCATTACGAAGTCAAGCTGGTAGTTTTGCTCCGACCCGCTAGAGTCGGGATAGCTGCGACGCCGGAAGCCGGCGAGCTTAAGTACATAGACAGTCCTGAGGAGGACAAGACACATGGCTGATAAGTCACTCAACAAGAGCGAGCTCGTTGCCGAGGTTGCAAAGAAGACGGGCGCGAGCCAGACCGCAGTCGCGGCTGTTGTCGACGCATTCTTCGCCGTTGTTTCCGAGTCTGTTGCCGCTGGCGTGAAGGTCACGATCCCCGGATGGGTGTCCTTCGAGCAGACCGCACGTGCGGCTCGGACCGGGCGCAACCCGCAGACGGGCGCGACCATCGAGATCCCCGCGAGCAAGAGCGTGAAGGTCTCGGCAGGCAGCAAGCTCAAGGCTGCCGTCAAGTAGTCCCTGGACAGCGTGTGGAGAGCCCGGCTATGGCCGGGCTCTCTTGCGTTTCCCGTGAGTTTCGCACGTAGGCTGGAGCTGTGAATATTCGCCGCACGATCACTGTCGTGGCCATCCTGTGCGCCAGCGTTGTGGCCCTGGTCGGGGGCATGGTCGTTGGAGGTGCGGCGACGCCGAGCGTCATCGCCGACGTGGGGAATCTCGTGCGGTGGGGGCTTCCTGCGGCGAAGCTGCTCACGAACGCCGCCACGGCGGTCACGGTCGGAACTCTGGTGTTCGCGTGCTTCAGCCTGCCCTTCACCACGGCGAAAGCAGGGCGCACAGCCACGGCATTCGATGCGGCTCTGACTCTCGCCCTCGCCTCGGCGATTGTCTGGACTGTGGCCTCTGTCGCCGTCATCGGGCTGACCTACGCCTCGATCGATACTGCTGCGTTTCAGAACATGGCGACAGCGGGAAGCAAGCTGTGGTTGTTCGTGACGGAGGTGTCGGTTGGTCAGAATCTGGCCATGTCGTCGCTGTTCGCCTCTGTCGCCACGGTACTCATTGCGGCGTTCCGGGGACACCTGGGGGTTGCTGTGGCCACCGTCGCAGCGCTGTGCGCGCTCATCCCCATCGCTCAGAGCGGGCACGCGGCTGGAACCGCCAACCACAACCTCGCCGTGGGCGCCAGCCTGTTGCACATCAGCTTCGCGTCGATCTGGATCGGCGGCCTCGTCGCGTATGCCCTCGTCGAGCCCCGGCTTCGCGCAACGGGTCAGCAAGTTCTGACTCGGTACTCGAGTATCGCCCTCGTGTCCTTTCTCGTCGTTGCCGTGTCCGGCGTGTTCAGTGCGGTGATCCGCGTCTCGAGCATTGATCAGCTGGTCACCGGGTATGGCGCCCTCCTGCTGGCGAAGGCCCTGATGCTCGTCGTGCTCGGCCTGTTCGGTGTGTGGTACCGGACCCGGCTGATCCGGGTGTGGCCGCAGGCGCGCGGGGTCCGAGGGAAGGTTATCGCCTGCGAGCTGGGTGTGATGGGCGCGACCAGTGGCCTGGCGGTGGCGTTGGCACAGTCCGCTCCCCCCACGGACCAGGACGTGATCGGGACGACCGCGGCCGAGATCCTGACGGGGGAGCCGCTTCCGCCCGAGATCACCTTCGGCACGATCCTGACACAGTGGAGCCTTGACCCGATCTGGTTCGTCCTCACGATCGGGGCTGCATGGGCATACCTCGTGGGGGCGTGGCGGCTGCACAAGCGCGGCGACCGCTGGCCGGTGGGACGTACCGTGTCCTGGGTGAGCGGGTGCGCGGTGCTCTTCCTGGTGACCAACGGCGGGCTGAACCGCTACCAGGAGTACATGTTCAGCGTGCACATGACCGCGCACATGATGCTCACCATGGTCATCCCGATTCTCCTCGTGCTCGGAGCACCGGTCACCCTCATCGCTCGGGCCGTGGCGAAACGCCACGACGGGTCCTGGGGGATGCGCGAATGGGTTCTCTGGGCTGTGCACACGCCGTATGCGAGGTTCATCTCCCATCCCGTGGTGGCTGCGGTTATCTTCGCCGCATCGCTGTGGGTGTTCTACTTCACTCCGATTATTGAGTGGGCGGTGCGGGAGCACCTCGGTCATGAGTGGATGACCATCCACTTCCTCATCTCGGGGTACCTGTTCGTGCAGGCGCTCATCGGTATCGATCCGGGCCCGCATCGTACGGCGTATCCGGTGCGACTGCTGCTGTTGCTGGCCACGATGGCTTTCCACGCGTTCTTCGGCGTAGCGATCATGGGGTCGACGGGTCTGATCGATGCGGCGTGGTACGGCGCCATGGGGCGCACCTGGGGGCCCACCCCCCTGGAGGACCAGCAGATAGGTGGAGGGATAGCGTGGAGCATCGGGGAGATCCCGACGGTGATCCTCGCCCTCATCGTGGCGATTGCGTGGGCGCGATCAGATCAGAAGGAAGCGAAACGACTCGACCGGAATGCGGATCGCACTCACGAGGCCGAGCTGGAGGCATACAACGCGATGCTTGCCCGGATGGGAGAGCGCGATGATCAGTGACGGACTCGCCCTCACCCAGGAGCAGGCCGACGTGGTCACGGCGGTGGTCGAACAGGGTCGGTCCCTCTTCGTCACCGGCCGCGCAGGAACAGGGAAGTCGACGCTGCTGAACCACTTGGTGAGCATCCTGCCTGGCAGCACTGCCGTGTGCGCACCGACGGGAGTGGCGGCGTTGAACGTCGGAGGGCAGACGATCCACTCGCTGTTTCGGCTGCGCCCGGGCATCCAGGACTTCAGCAAACTCGGACGGTACCTCAGCGGCGAGACACGGCAGACGCTGCGCGGCATCGACACGCTCATCATCGACGAGGTGAGTATGGTCACAGCCGAGCTGATGGATGCGGTTGATCGCTGCATGCGCATCGCGAAGGGGCGCTCCCGCACCCCGTTCGGTGGCGCTCAGGTGGTCATGTTCGGCGATCCGTACCAGCTGGCACCGGTGGAGCCACGTACCGCGCAGGAACGTGCCTACTATGCGGACCGATATCCGAGCTTGTGGTTCTTCGACGCGCGTGTGTGGGATATGTACGACCTGTCCGTGGTGGAGCTCAGTCAGATCCATCGTCAGCATGACGACGGATTCAAGCAGCTGCTCAACGGAATCCGGGACGGGACGGTCCCCCCGCACTGGATGGTGAGTTTGAACCAGCGTTTCGTGCGTCGGCCCGCCGACACCGACGAGCCCATCATCACCCTTGCGGCAACGAATCGTGCGGTCGATGCGACGAACGAGAAGAAGATGGCCGCGTTGCCGGGGCGACCGCACACCTATCCGGCGATTGTCGAGGGCGACTTCTCCCCCAGCATGTTCCCGGTGGAGCAGAGTCTGCAGCTCAAGGTTGGCGCTCAGGTCATGTTCCTGCGCAACGATCCGGACGGCCGGTGGGTCAATGGCACGATCGGCACCGTGTCTGAGCTCTCTCGCGATGCGGTGTCGGTGCTCGTTGACGGAGACGAGGTCACCGTCGAGGCGGTGGCGTGGGAGCGCTACGTGTACACCTTCGATGACTCGAGCGGGTCGGTGGAGGCCGAGCAGGTCGGCGAGTTCGTGCAGATTCCGCTACGCCCGGCCTGGGCCGTGACGATTCACAAGTCTCAGGGGCAGACCTATGACCGTGCCGTGATCGACCTGGGGCGTCGCGCATTCAGTGCCGGGCAGGTGTACGTCGCGCTCAGCCGACTGACCACTCTGGACGGTCTCTACCTGACTCGCGAGATTCGGCCTAGCGACATCATCGTGGATGACCGGGTGAAGTCGTTTATGGATGATGCCCGCTCGCGCACGCTCCTGTAACCGGTCGGGGTCACCCCAGCGAGCGGGGTACGGCTCAGCCGAACCCCCAAGCAGCCCCTTCGGGGCGGAGGCCCCGGCCGGGTGGGTGTATCTCAGGCGGCGGTGCGCTCTTTCTCGGCCTGCAGGTCGAGAAACACGTCGGTATTCAACTGGTAGGCGAGGACCACTTCGTCGATGACGCGTTGCTGCTCCTGGGCATCCCAGCCCACTGCATCCAGCTGCGTCTTGTAGGTCTCCTTAAAGTCTCGGGGACTGGCGATCTGGTCGAAGAGGTAGAACAGCACCCCGTTCGTCTCGAAGCCGAACTGGCGCTGCATGAGACGGCTGATGTACTGTCCGCCGGAGAGATCGCCCAGGTAGCGCGTGTAGTGGTGTGCGATGAACCCGCCAGGCCAGCGCGCAGCCACCGTGTTGAGCCGGTCCACGTACCGCTGGGTCGCAGGAAGGGGCTCGACCTGTTCCCGCCACGTGGGACCGACGAGGAACTCGAGGTCGGCTTCCAGGGCGGGAAGGCGAGTCAACTGCGGGTAGATGAACGCTTGGGCGACCGGGTCGCTCGCCATGGCCTCTGCCGCGGCTTCGAGCGCCTGGTAGATGAAGTAGTGCTGAGCCACGAGCGCCGTGTAGTCCTCCTTCGTGGCCCGACCTTTGATGAGGTCTTCCATGAAGGTGGCGTGTTCGGAGTCGGAGTGTCCCGTCCACGTGCGTTCACGCAGGGCTTGGCTGAACGGAATGACTGTGCTCATGCTTCTGTGGCTCTCTCCAGATGGGTAACTCTCACGCGGACCCTCT
This sequence comes from Micrococcales bacterium UBA3913, assembly GCA_002391425.1. Classification (GTDB taxonomy): domain Bacteria; phylum Actinomycetota; class Actinomycetes; order Actinomycetales; family Microbacteriaceae; genus UBA3913. The sequence goes on from DGEZ01000073.1 coordinate 11,433, forward strand.
TATGTTAGGCAGGCCTTAGTTCCTGCACCAGTGCGGAGGAGGGATTTTGTTCTCCTCCACAGTGAGGATTCAGCGAACACGGTGGTTTTCCCGGGCGAGGACCGGTCAGGTCCGTGGTTTCCCACGAGCCAGTCAGGTC
>DGEZ01000073.1:11829-12944 GCA_002391425.1 Micrococcales bacterium UBA3913
CAGTCAGGTCTGCGGTGTCACGACGAGTCAGTGCGTGCGCGGTGGAATGCCCAGGCTCTCGCACCCGGAGCGGTACAGCTCAACGACCTTGCGCCGAATGCTCGCCCGATCAGCAATCGGCCCGCCGGGCCAGGGTATCGTCACCTGCTCGTCTCCGGTGTCGGTGTGGATGTGCCAGGTGCCGCCGTGCTCGTCCAGTCCGGTCATCACCGCCGTGTCGGCCGCCCGGCCGTGCTCGGAATGGGCCCGCACGATAACAAGGTTGTCCTCAGCGTGGTCGGTGTTCATGTGGTGCAGCACAGCCGCAATGACGTCGTCGGAGAACAGGGGCATGAGCGCCAGGGTACCAAGGCTCGGCGACGGAGGGAAGCCGGATGCATGCTCGGGTCTCTCAGAACAGGCGGTCATCCATGTTCGCGGTGCCGCGCAACTCGTCATAGTCGAGGACAACACAGCGAATGCCGCGATCCTCGGCAAGGGTGCGCGCCTGAGGTCTTATCTCCTGGGCAGCGAAGATGCCGGTGATCGGGCTCAGGTGCGGATCCCGGTCGAGCAGGTCCAGGTATCGGGTGAGCTGTTCCACGCCGTCGATATCCCCTCGGCGCTTCACCTCCACGGCAACCGCCCGTCCGGCGCCGTCCCGCACGAGCAAGTCCACCGGGCCGATTGCCGTGGGGTATTCCCGCCGCACCAGAGTGAAGCCCTCCCCCAGGGTCTCGACCTGGTCGGCAAGCAGCTCCTGCAGGTGCGCTTCCACCCCATCCTTGCTCAGACCCGGGTCACTCCCGAGCTCGAAGGTCTCGTCGCTGACGACCTCGAAGATCGAGATGATGAGCAGGTCTGAGCTCTTTGTATGCTGAACGCGCCATACTTCGCGCACTCCCTGTTGGGTCAACTCATCGTCGACATCGACATGCGATACGGTGGCAGGTGGCGACATCCAGTTCAAGGGTTTGAAGGAACCGCCGTCGGCGTGGATGAGCACGCTTCCGTCACTCTTGAGCATGAGCACGCGACGGCCGCGCGGCAGGTGGGACGTGAGCCTTCCGGCATAGTCGACGGAACAGTCAGCAACTACGATGCGCACTCGACCCAGTGTAGAGGCTGTCTCTTAT
>DGEZ01000145.1:0-1563 GCA_002391425.1 Micrococcales bacterium UBA3913
TCGGCTATGTGGGGATGGGTGTCTCCGGTTCCGTCACTTTGGTGGGAGGCTCGGTGACCCGCGGCTGGACCTTTCCGAGTTCCCGGAACTGGACCAGGCGTTCACGGGTGTCGCCCATGATCACGGTATTTCCCCGATGACTGCCCGGGCGTGATCACGTGTCCAGCCCGTCGCGTGCACCAGCTCGCACAGTAGCCGACCCGTCTCCGCCTTGCCCGCTCTCGCGCACTCGCGGGCGTCCTTTTTCGTGATCTCACGACGAGCAGTCATCGAAAACTCCGCGCCCATACCATCACGGAACTACGCGGACATCCCTATGTGAGGCACGCATCACCGCGCCCGAACCTTTTAGCCGAGTCACGTCGCTGGCTGGTGGCAGCGGCGAGGTCATGCTAGACTCGACACTTGTGCCGCGGGGTGGAGCAGTTCGGTAGCTCGCCGGGCTCATAACCCGGAGGTCGGTGGTTCAAATCCATCCCCCGCAACGGAAAACAGCCTCTGAACTGAGATTATCGGTTCAGAGGCTGTTGGTTTTTGTCCCTGCTTGTGGCATCCCCGCCGTTCATCGTGGTTGGGATATCCCGGGCGAAGTGGTGACCTGCCTGGCTAGACTGGCACGCATGGCCATCGTTCGTCCGCTCCTGCTCACCTGGGCGGAGACGGTGGTGCGTGCCGCACTCTTCGTGCTCCTCGGGGTCTGCCTCGACGCACTGCTGGATGGGCGCATGCCCGCTGCGGCGGTGTGGGTGTCGTTGTGTGTCCTCGTCCTGTTATCTGCGCTGGCGGCAGCCATCAGCACAGCAGGCCAGGGCAAATCCCGAGCGCGCGAGGAGCAATCCTGGCATCGGCGAGTGCTCGACACCCTCTTCCGTTTGGGCACGGCAGGCCAGGCGCAGTGGCTGACCGGGCGGGTCGTCTCCACAGCCACCGATGCGGCTGAGCGTGCCGCGAACTATCGAGCGACATTCCTCGGTGGGATGATCGCGGCACTGACCGCCCCAGTGCTCGTGCTCGTTGTCATCGCGGTCGGGGTGGATCCCCTCTCAGCGGCTCTGCTGTGCATCCCCGTGCCCCTGGCGCCGGTGATCATCGGCGGATTCCAGTCCGCCTTCCGATCCGTGTCCAAGCGGTATCGGGAGGCATCGCGGCGCCTGGCCGGGCAATTCCTCGAATCAATTCAGGGGCTGGGAACGCTGCGCCTGCTCGGCGCGAGCCAGTCTGCGGAGCGGCGCCTGGCCGAAGCCGCGGAAGCGGTGCGCCGCCGCGTCATGGCCCTGCTTGCCGGGAACCAGATCGTCATCCTGGTCGGGGACGCCGTGTTCTCCCTCGGATTCACCCTGGTGGCTCTCACCCTCGCCGTCACCCGGGTATCCGACGGCGCGATCACGGGAGGCCAGGGTCTGGCCCTGTTCCTCCTGTCGCTGCTACTGCTCGACCCGCTGGAACGCATCGGCGCATTCTTTTACGTGGGGATGGGCGGCATCGCCGCACAACGAGAGCTGCGGGCATTCTGCGCCGTCGGCGCGGAACCCGAGCAGCCGGGCAGGTCCGCGCCCGCGAAGC
>DGEZ01000145.1:1780-1981 GCA_002391425.1 Micrococcales bacterium UBA3913
CCAGGCGAAACTCCAGGTCGGCGTCGGCGAGCACCTCGGAGTGGTGGGACGCTCCGGTGCAGGCAAGTCCACGGTGCTCGACCTCATCCAGGGCATCCTGAGCCCGCAATCGGGCAGGATCTTCGTATCTGGCCGAGACCTTGCCGCGCAGGCCGGCACCTGGGCCCACACCCAGGCGACCGTCGTGCCGCAGCGCGCCAG
>DGEZ01000145.1:2209-3862 GCA_002391425.1 Micrococcales bacterium UBA3913
GGGTGGGGGAGAGGGGAACCTCGGTCTCCGGTGGGCAGGCGCAGCGCATCGCGATTGCGCGAGCCTTCCTGCGGGATGCGCCCATCATGCTCCTGGACGAGCCCACCTCCCAGATAGACCTTGCTAGCGAGCACGCCGTGCTGGAAGCGTTGCATCGCCTCACGCGCGATCGCACGGTCATCACGGTGACGCACCGTGCGGCGGCGCTCGAGGACGCGGACCGTGTGGTGGCCCTGACGGATGGTACCTTCACGGAGGTGGCGCGATGAGCGGAACGACCTCGGCACCCACCCGCAGGCAGCTATCCGCCTGGCTCATCCAGCAGGCGCGCCCGACCCTCACTCCGCTGACCCTGTCCGCGGCAATGCGGGTGCTCGGGTACGTCGCGCAGGCGGCGCTGTTCGGGCTGGCCGGTTGGGCGATTGGCACAGTGGCCTCGGGCGGCTCCATCGACCTGGCCGCTCTGCTGTGGGTCGCGGTCGCGATCATCGTCATCAAAGGCACGGCCCGGTATCTGGAACAGTACTGTGGCCACGTCGTAGCCTTCACCGCCCTCGCGGGGTTGCGCACGCAGTTCTTCCACCACCTCGCGCCCCAAGCCCCCGCCGTGTTCCTCCGGCGGCGCACGGGCGACCTGTTGTCCCGGGTGACCAAGGACATCGACCGCATCGAAGTGTTCTTCGCGCACACCCTCGTTCCCCTGGCGACGGCGGTTCTCCTCCCGGTTGCGGCGGCCTGCTGGCTCGCCTACGCCGTGCATCCGGTTGTCGCCGTCGTGAACCTCACCGGGTGGGCGCTGTTGGTGGCTGGCATCCCGTGGCTGGGCGCCCGGTCCGTGCGAGCGTCGGCGCAGCGGGTGCGGGTCTGGCGCGGGGATCTCGCCCAGGAGCTCACCGACACGGTGCAGGGCATCCGCGAGGTGCTCGCCTTCGACGCCCAGCAGTGGCGCCGGGATGCGGTCGCGCATGTCGACGAGAACATTGCCCGCGAGCTGCGCTCCATGAGCCGGGTCGCGGCCGTGCGGCACGGGGCGTACGTCGGCGTACAGCTTGCTCTTCCCGTGGCCACCATCCTCACCGGGGCCGCTCTCGCGATCCACGGGGGCATCGACATTCCCCAGCTGTGCATGGCGCTGGGCGTCACCCTCGGCGTCACACCCGCGGCGCTCGCTGCGGAGGAGCTCGGTGGGGTGCTGGATGAAGCATTCGCCGCGGCGGGACGCGTCCGTGAGGTGATCGAGGATGCGCCCGCGACCCCGGAGCCAGATAAGCCCGTACCCGCGCCAGCAGCACCGGTAGCGGTGCACCTCGAACAGGTGGCGTTCGCCTATCCGTCCCGTAGCGCCGGCACCGGAGACGTCACCCCGGTCGTTGATGGAGTGGACATCGAGATTCCCGCCGGCGGCTGTGTGGGGCTCGTCGGTGCCTCGGGTGCAGGGAAGTCCACCCTGGCCGCGTTGCTCGCCCGTGTGGTCGATCCCGACCGGGGACGCGTGAGCGTCGGCGGGGTAGACCTGCGCGATATCTCCGACCGTGATCTGCGTCGCCTGATCGGGGTCGTTCCGCAACAGCCCTGGATCTTCTCGGGGACGATAGCCGACAACCTGCGTCTGGCCTCGCCGAATACGAGTGACGCGGATCTGGTGGCCGTCTG
>DGEZ01000145.1:4118-8406 GCA_002391425.1 Micrococcales bacterium UBA3913
CGCGGCGACCGTCTTTCCGGCGGCCAGCGTCAGCGGCTCGCCATCGCCCAGGTGCTGCTGCGCGGCACGCCGGTGCTCGTCTTCGATGAGATCACCAGTCAACTCGATGAGTCCACAGAGCGGGAGCTGATGGAGACGATTCGAGATGTCGCCCGGGGTCGTACGACTCTCGTGATCGCGCACCGGTTGTCCACCGTGGGCTGGGTGAACCGCCTCATCGTGCTCGATCGCGGGCACATTGTTCAATCTGGAGCCCCCGCTGCGTTGGCGGCACAGGACGGTCCCTACCGTCGCCTGCTCGAGGTTCAGGGGGGTATCGACATCATGGGAAGAGGAGAACGAACGTGACACGACGGTATCTCGCCCCCGAAACCATTTCGGAGGCGCATGACCGGCCCGCGGTTGTCCTGGTCAACCTGGGCACCCCAGAGACTCCGACCGCGCGGCATGTGCGGCCGTACCTGCGCGAGTTCCTCAGCGATACCCGGGTGATCGAGATGTCCCGTCTGCTCTGGAAGCCCATTCTCGAGGGTATCATTCTGCGGGTGCGTCCGCGCGCATCCGCCCAGAAGTATGCCTCCGTGTGGGGTGAGCAGGGGTCGCCGCTGCTGGTCAACACCCGTGCACTGGCCGATGGAGTCTCGCGCCACATCGGTGATGCCGCGGTGGTGACCGTGGGGATGCGCTACGGTTCTCCGTCTGTTGCGGATGTCCTGGATGGGCTCTACAGTCGGGGCCATCGGCGTGTCCTGGTCGTCCCGTTGTATCCCCAATTCGCGGCCTCCTCTGCAGGCACGGTTTTCGATGCAGTGGCGCGCTGGATGCTCACGCGACGCGACCAGCTGGAGCTGCGCACCGTGCGCTCCTTCCCCGGGGACGCCGGATACCTGGATGCGGTCGTGGCGGGCATTCAGGCAGGGTGGGCCGAGTACGGCAGACCGGACTTCGCCTCGGGGGATCGGCTCCTGATGAGCTTCCACGGGATTCCGCGGGCGATGCACGAGGCCGGCGATCCCTACCGTGCCGAGTGCGAGGCGACGGCTGCCGGGATACGTCAGCGGCTGGGCTTGGGCCCGGATCAGGCCGTGATGACCTTTCAGTCTGTTTTCGGCCCCGCGGAGTGGCTGAAGCCGGCAACGATTGACACCGTCGCCGAGCTGGGCCGCACGGGTGCGCGACGGGTAGACGTGGTGTGCCCCGGGTTCGCAGCCGACTGCCTGGAAACGCTCGAGGAGATCGACCAGCTGAACCGTGAGGCATTCACCGAGGCCGGCGGCAGCGAGTTCCACTACCTGCCCTGGGCCAATGGCGCCGACTCGTGGGTGACCGCCGTCAGCGCGGTCGTTTCCCGGCAGCTGGCTGGCTGGGACGCGTCAGCCTCTCCAGGGCGATGACGACCGATTCGTAGGGTTCGCCGGAGTCGTGCTCAAGTCCGAGCTCGCAGGTGCGGTTCCCGGAGAGGAACAGGTCCGCACCGGCGGCGTGGACTTCCTCCATCTCCTCCAGGGTGGCGTGCTCGGTGAGCTCCGGGTGCAGGAAGCCGCGGTCGCCTGCCGTCGCGCAGCAGGTGGCAGTCACCGGCACGATCACGGTCTCGGCCACCTCGCGGGAGAGCCGCTCCAAGTCTCCGGCGATGCCCAGGGTATTCATCGAGCAGGTGGGGTGGATGACGGCGACCTTCTCCTTGGCGTGTGCGGGGAGATCGGGCACGACGGTCTCCAGCAGCCAGGTCATCGCGTCTGTGATGGTCAGGCGTGCGTGCATGGCCTTGTGCTCGTCATCGAGGTGGTCGACGATCTCGTGAACAAGCCCGAGGGTGCATGATGACGCGTCGGCGATGATCGGGAGCCGCCCGCCGTCCGACCATCGGTACATATCCTCGGTCACTTTCTCGGCCATGCGGCGGTTGCCCGCATCAAGACCCTTGGACTGCCAGATGGTGCCGCAGCAGTCTCCCGAGATGTCGTCCGGGATCCAGAGTCGGTGCCCGGTGCGCTCGGCGAGGGCGACGAGGGCATGCGTGGCATTCGTCTGATCTGGTGCGTTCCGGGACGGGCCGAAGATCCTGTTGATGCAGGTGGCGAAGAACACCGCTTCCGCACTCTCGCGGGTCGTCTTCGGCAGGGATGCTGCCGCCTTCGGCATCTCGGGCAGCCACCCGGGCATGACGTCCGTGCTGACCACGGACCGCAGAATGTTCGTGATGCCGGTCATACCCGCATCCCCAACAACGCGCCGGGCGACCCCGGCGGTCCCGATCAGGGCACGGGCACCTTTCGAGATCGGTCCCCAGTGCTTGGCGACCGCGTCCCCGACCTTCTGGGCGCCGTCCGAATAGGAATCGCGGCGGATACGTTTCATCGCGTGCCCGGTGTCAATGCCGACCGGGCAGGCGATCGCACACGAGGAGTCTCCGGCGCACATCTGCACGGCCGCGTACTCGTAGGCGTCGACGAGCTCCCGCTCCAGCGGCCCCTCCCAGCCCTGACGCGCCATCTCGCGTTGCAGGGTGATGCGCTGGCGCGGGGTCGTCGTGACATGCCGTGAGGGGCATACAGGTTCGCAGAACCCGCACTCGATGCAGGGGTCTAGGTCGTCGGCGACCAGGGGCATCGTCTTCAGGTGCGTGAATGTGACGTTCGGATCGGTGTTCAAGAACACCCCCGGGCCGAGGATGCCGTTCGGGTCGAGGGCCTTCTTGACTCGCCACATGAGCGCGGTGGCTTTCTTTCCCCACTCCCGCTCCACATAGGGGGCAATGTTGCGCCCGGTGCCGTGCTCGCCCTTGAGGGACCCGTCATATCGGTCGATGATCAGGCTGACCAGGTCCTCCATGAACGCACGATAGGTGTCCACCTGCTCGGGGCGCGACGCGTCCAGATACAGGTAGAAGTGCATATTCCCCGCTGAGGCATGACCATTGACGGCGCCGGTGAATCCGTGCTTCACCAACAGCTCCTCCAGATCCGCGCAGGCGGCGGCGAGGTCTTCGGGATGCACGCAGACGTCTTCGGTGATCAGGGTGGTCCCGTGCGGCCGCGCCGCGCCGACCATCGCGAGCAGGCCGGAGCGCACCCGCCAGTAGCCGTTGCTCAGCCGCGCCTGGCGCGTGAACTCCCCCTCCCGGATCGCCGAACCGACGACGCCCATGACGCGGTGTTCGAAATCTTCCAGCTCACGGGGGTCGTCGGAGCGCAGTTCGGTCAGCACGGCGGCGTCTTGCGCGGTGTCGTCGAGCTCGCGCATCCATTCGGGTGCGCCATCCACCTCGCATGCAGACCGGATCGACGCCGCATCCAGCAGCTCGACCGCCTGCGCGCCGGCATCATTCAAGTGGGGAACTGCCGCAGCGGCGCTGTGCAGATCGGGGAAGCGGAAGAATGCGGTGGTGTGCTGCCGGCCGAAGGGCACTGTGCGCCATACGGTCTCCGCCACAAAACCGAGAGTGCCTTCCGATCCCACCATGAGGAGTTTCAGAATCTGTGCGGGGGTATCGGCATCGAGGAACGCGTCCAGGTGGTACCCCGAGGTGTTCTTGATCGAGAACTTGTGCCGCAGACGCGCGGAGAGGGTGGTGTCGGCACGGATCTCGTCGCGGATGGCGCTGAGCTCATGAAACAGCTCCGGCTCCTTCTGCGCGAGAACCTCGTCAGCGTCCGGGGCGGCGGTGTCGATGACGGTACCGCTGGCCAGCACGATCGTCATGCTCTCGATCGTGTGGTACGAGTTGAGCGCCACCCCGCAGGTCATCCCACTGGCGTTGTTCGCCAGCACGCCCCTTATCGAGGCGGCCGCCGAGGATGCCGGGTCCGGGCCGAGTCGGCGCCCGAAGCGGGCCAGTCGTGCGTTGACGCGTGCCATGATCTCGCCGGGGCGGCAGCGCAGGCGTTGCCCGTCATCGAGCACCTCGCAGCCGCGCCAGAATTCACGGACATCCACGAGGACGTCCTCGGCCTGGGCCTGTCCGTTCAGGCTGGTCCCGGATGCCCGGAAGGTTAGGCCGTGCCCGGTGCGACGCGCCCACTCAAAGAGCCGCACCATGTCCGCGGTGTCGTGGGGAAGCACCACCACCTTCGGGATGAGCCGGTAGGGGCTCGCATCGGTGGCCAGTCTGACGATATCGAGGGGGTTGTCCAGCACCTTATCCCGGCCGATCAGGTCGATCACCTGGGTGACCACATCGCTGTCGGGTCTGTTCAACAGGTCTGGGTCCGCCGCATCTGCGGCAGGGGTGTGAGGTTTTCTAGCCAGGGCGCGAACAATGCTGATGGATGGCATGTGACTCCTC
>DGEZ01000032.1:0-279 GCA_002391425.1 Micrococcales bacterium UBA3913
CCGTCGACGTCGGTGTAAATCTCACACATATCGGCGTGCATCGCGGCGGCGAGAGCCACCGCGGTCGTGTCTGAGCCGCCGCGTCCGAGGGTCGTGATGTCCCCGGTTTGACGGTTAAAACCCTGGAAGCCTGCCACGATGGCGATCGCACCGTCGGCGAGTGCTGCCTCCACCCGCCCGGGGGTGACATCGACGATGCGAGCATCGCCGTGGTGATCGTCGGTGATCATCCCCGCCTGGGATCCCGTGAAGGAGCGGGCCTCGAAGCCGTACGAGGCG
>DGEZ01000032.1:481-5487 GCA_002391425.1 Micrococcales bacterium UBA3913
GTATAAGAGACAGGGCCTCGAAGCCGTACGAGGCGATTGCCATGGCGAGCAAAGCCATCGAGATGCGCTCCCCGGCGGTCAACAGCATGTCCAGCTCACGTGCTGGTGGGAGCGGGGACACCTCGTGGGCGAGGTCGAGCAGGTCGTCGGTCGTGTCCCCCATTGCCGAAACAACGACCACGACGTCGTGGCCGGCCCGCTTCGTGTCAACGATGCGCTTGGCGACCCTCTTGATGCTTTCAGCATCCGCAACAGAGGATCCGCCGAACTTCTGAACTATCAAACTCACTGACTTGGCCGTTTCTGCGGGTGGTTCCGCCCATGCCACTATGGGCGCACTCGCCCCATTCTAGTGTGCTGTCAGCCCTGCTGCGATGCGCCCCGGGGTCCTTAGCGGAGACCGGGGCGCATCGTTATCTCATGCCTTGTCGGAAGAGGAAGGATCTCCTGCCGCCGGGATCTGCTCGGCAGCAGCATCTTCAGCTGGGATCTGGTCGGCGGGCACTGCCGCCTCGTCGACAGCCGCGGGCTGCTCCTCCGGGATGGCCTCTCCTGCCGCCGGATCGTTCTCGATCTCGGTCTGGTCAGCCACCGGCTCACGGTACACGTCGCTGATCTCCAGGTCGGCGTCAAACACATCCGAGTTATCGACTGCCGTCGACACCGCGAACAGACGAAGAATATTCACAGCGATCGCGATCGCGACGACGACGACACCGGCGGTTGCCAGCGCCCCACCGAGGGTAATCACGCCCTGAGCGCCATAGTATGCGCCATAAAGGGCCGAGCTGTCCGTGTAGCTGCTCTGGTCAACGTTGATCTGTGCGATCGTGCCATTGCCCTGGAAGATGAAAATGATGCCTGCAGCCAGCGTGCCCACGCCGATGAGGTAGATCAGGATGAGCAGAAACAGACTGGGTAATTGTGCTGTGGAGCGAGGCTTGGACATGCTTCTCTTTCTTTGCGAACGTGCGAATGGCCGAGATGGCTAACACCTACCCTACGCGTTCCCCGTCGACCGCCCGGCGCGCACGGGCTTGGCATTTCCTGTGCATGGACTTTCTGCCGTGGGTTATTCGACGCTGCGACGTCCGGCGAAGGCGCGCCCCAGCGTGATCTCGTCCGCGAACTCCAGGTCCGCCCCCACCGGAAGACCGGACGCGATGCGGGTAATCCGAACCCCGATCGGCTGCAGCAACCTCGTCAGATAACTGCTGGTCGCCTCCCCTTCGACCGTGGAGTTCGTCGCGAGGATGACCTCGGTCACGCTGTCATCGGCCAGACGCTGCACCAGGGAGCGCACGTTCAACTGGTCCGGCCCGACACCGTTCATTGGGTCGATGACGCCACCGAGAACGTGGTACACGCCGTCGTACTCCCGCGCCCGCTCAATGGCTGCGACGTCCTTCGACTCCTCGACGACGCATATGACACTGTGGTCTCGGCGTTCGTCACTGCAGATGCTGCACCGGACGCTCTCGGTGAGGTTTCCGCACACCTCGCACGGGTGTATCCGTTCCCGCACGGTGGCGAGCAATTCGGATAGTGCTGCAGGGTCGTACCTGGGGTCCTGGATCACGAAAAATGCGATGCGTTGAGCCGACTTGGGCCCGATCCCTGGGAATCGCCCGAGCTCATCGATGAGGTCTTGAAGAATGCCCTCAAACACGATTAGTTCTTGTTCTCTTCGTCGACGGGAACCGCCTTGAGCATTTCACGGATGACCGCTTCCCCATATTTGGGGGCGTGCTCGGAATTCTCTGGAGCTGCCTTCTTGGCGCTGTCGGGCTGCTCTGTGAGCACTTTAGCGGTGAACCGCACCCGCACCCCGGTGACCTCAAGGATGACACCGCGCACGGTATCCACAATCTCACCACCGGAACGGAATTTCTCGACATAGCCGTGATTGGGGAAACCGAGGGACAGCACGTCGTCGGTGAAGCCGACGACGGTCGCGGTGACCAGGATGTTCCAGGACAGTCGGCTGCGCTGCTCCAGGATCTCCAGCACCTTCATCCAGGCATCCCGCATCTGCGCGGCAGACAGGGGTGCCGCCTGCATGGCCTCCCCCGTCGGACGGCTCGCAGGCGGCGCCACCGGAGCGGACGAATCCTGCTGCACAGAAGCCTCGCCTTGCTCAGAACCTTCACTGTGCGATTCCGGTTGACGCACAGGGCCATCCGAAGGCGTCTCGGCCGGAGAAGAATCTGTCACCCACACGGGGGGCTCCCAGGCCGGGGGCTCATCAGACGTGGCACCAGGCTGGGGAACCGACGGGGAAGAACTCGGCCGTTGCGTCGGCGTGGAGTCATCAGGCTGTACCGGCAGCGGTGCAGCGGGAACATCACGTTCAGCCTGCGGTGCAGCAGCTGCCGTGCGCTCAACCGGCCGCTGTGGCGCAGCCCCGGAGGAGTCGACACCAAGACGTAACTCGACGCGGTCCAACCGCGACAGGGTGCCCAAGGCGGTGTCGTCGCTTTCCGGAAGGAGCAGCCGCGCAGCCAACACCTCCAGGTGGATGCGCGGGCTGGTCGCCCCCACCATCGCCGTCAAGGCCGCATTCGTGAGCGTGGCGGCACGCACCAGCTGCGCGGCACCGAAGGCCGCAGCCTGACGGACGAGCACGTCGGCCTCGCCCGGAGCGACCGAGGCCAGCACGGCATCGGCGGCGGGACCCGCGTTGCTGACCAGGATGAGGTCGCGCAGACGCTCCAGCAGGTCTTCCACGAATCGGCGTGGGTCTTGTCCCGACTCGATGACTCTCTCGACAGAGGCGAAGACCGCCGCGGAGTCGCGTGCCGCCAAGGCATCTATCACCTGGGTGAGCAGTTCGCTGGGGGTGTACCCCAGGAGGGTGACGGTGTACGCATAGGCGATGGTCGACCCGTCAGAACCGGCGATCAGCTGGTCGGCAACAGAGAGGGTGTCTCGCACCGATCCCCCACCTGCCCGCACGATCAGCGGCAGCACCCCCGGCTCAGCCGTGATCTTCTCGGCGGCGAGGATCTTCTCCAGATATGCCGTCATCGTCGAGGGGGGAACCAGCCGGAACGGGTAGTGGTGCGTGCGAGAGCGGATCGTGCCGATGACTTTGTCGGGCTCCGTCGTCGCAAAGACGAATTTGACGTGCTCGGGCGGTTCCTCCACGATCTTCAACAGCGCATTGAAGCCGCCAGCTGTGACCATATGCGCCTCATCGATGATGAACACCTTGTAGCGATCCCGAGCAGGAGCGAAGACCGCACGCTCGCGCAGGTCACGAGCATCGTCGACACCACCATGGCTGGCCGCGTCAATCTCAACGACATCCAGGGAGCCACTGCCACCGGTGGACAACTCCACGCAGCTGGGGCACACCCCGCACGGGGTATCCGTCGGCCCCTCGGCGCAGTTCAAACAGCGCGCCAGGATGCGGGCAGAGGTCGTCTTTCCGCAGCCCCGCGGTCCGGAGAACAGATAGGCGTGGTTCACCCGATTGGCGCGCAGCGCATTCATCAGCGGACGCGTCACGTGCTCCTGACCGATCACCTCTGCAAAGGTGTCTGGCCGGTATCGACGATAAAGTGCTGAAACCACGATTATGAGCCTACCTGCCGCGTCAGACATTCCCGATGAGCGCATGCACGGTGTGCACAGCCTGCGGGACGCCGCCCGCCGAATTACCCCACACCGAGAAGAAGACCCCCCGCGCACCCGACAGAGCCCAGTTACCCTTGCTGCGTCTCCGCCCTGGGGGAGTTGGCCAGGATGCCGCCGCGCGGGAGGCTCCCCTAGTCTACGTGGTTCTCGTCCAAGATGCGCATCCGCTTCCCCTCTCAGCCGTCCCGCGCGACTCGTATCGTGCAGCAGATCCGTCCGTTTCGGGACCGGGCGAGGCGCACCAGCTGTGTGCGACGGGGAAACCTGCACAGTCGCACCTCGCCGACGCGCGTAGTCGTGTAGGATTATCGGGTTGCCTGGAGGTATCGCCTAGTGGCCTATGGCGCACGCTTGGAAAGCGTGTTGGGTTAACGCCCTCGGGAGTTCGAATCTCCCTACCTCCGCCAGTTGATTCGCTGCCGATTGCAGCTCACGTTCCGCCGACCCGCCTCAGTTCCTCTGCGGCGCGTAGCGCGCCCTCCTGATCGGCATACTCTCCCCCGCGCACGACGGGCACCCCACTACGAAGCCGATAGACGAGCGGATGCCCGGTGGGGATGTTCAAGTGGCGAATCTCGTGGTCGTCCAGGCCATCCAGCACCGCACAGTACCCGCGCAGGGAGTTGCCGTGCGCGATAACGAGGACAGCCCCCACCGACCCGAGTGCCGGAACCACACGTTCCTCGTGGAACGCCCGCACCCTGCGCTCGACATCCCTGAGCGACTCGGTGGCGGTAACCGCCCCGGACGGAAGCGCGTTATACGGCGGTTCGGCACGAAACCGCTCCAGCTGTTCGCTCGACATAGGTGGCGGCGGAACATCCACGGATCTGCGCCACTCAAGAAACTGCTCGTAGCCGAATTCTTCGGCGACATCCGTCTTGCGCCTGCCCGTCAGCGCCCCGTAATTGCGCTCATCCAGCCGCCAGTCACGTGCCAACACACGGGGGTCGAAAACTCCCTCATCGGCCAGGATGCGTGCCGTCTCGATCGTGCGACGCTGCTCCGAGCAGAACACCGCGGAGAAACCACACCTCAGATCACGCAGGAGCTGGGCCGCACGATGCGCCTCCGCACGCCCGCCGCCAGACAGGGGTACGTCGAGGAGCCCCGTGAACAGCCCATCTGCGTTGGCCGTGCTCTCCCCGTGCCGCAGCAGCACCAGGGTTCCACTCGCATCCGTCACAGCTTCCAGTATCTCCGCGTTGCCCGGTCAGTCGCCACTTGCCGCGAGCGCCTTGTCGATCCGGGTCAGCGAGACGGGCCCATCCGTTCTCAACTTCTGTGCGAAAACGCTGACCCGGAACTCTTCGAGCATCCACCGCACGGCCGTGAGGCGGGCGGGCTGTTCGGGCCCTGTCTCTTAT
>DGEZ01000074.1 GCA_002391425.1 Micrococcales bacterium UBA3913
GAAACGTAGTTTCGGGTGTTACCAAACGGCGGAGGGAACGCCGCGGGCGTTAACCGTTACCGCGACAACCCCAGAACTCCTGTGGTCCACTCCAGACTGCGACGAGCCGCATCCGGGTCGTCCGCCAGTGACGCCTGACTACTGGGAATCAAACGGGCGAGTTCCGTCTGCCACGCGTCGAGCCGATCCGCGAAGCAGAGCCGAATCACCTTCAGCATGATCGCCACAGCGGTGGATGCGCCCGGACTCGCCCCGAGCAACCCCGCGATACGTCCGTCAGCGCTCGAAACCACCTCAGTCCCGAATTGAAGCACTCCTGTGCGTCCACGGCGCTTGATCACTTGGACTCTTTGACCGGCCACGATCTTCGTCCACTGCGTCGGGTCCGCACTCGGATAGAACCTCTGCAAGGCCTCGAACTGGGATGCGGAACTGCGGAACAGCTCCGAGACAAGGTACTTCTCCAGCGGCACATTGTCCTTTGCCACGCCCAGCATGGGCAGGACGTTGTAGGGCTTCACCGAGGAGGGCAGATCCAGCCACGACCCGGTTTTGAGGAACTTGGGGCTGAACCCGGCGTAAGGCCCGAACATGAGGTGGCGTGTCCCGTCGATGACCCGCGCATCCAGGTGGGGTACCGACATGGGCGGGGCACCAATGGCCGCCTGCCCGTACACCTTCACCCCATGCCGGGAGGTGATCGCGGGGGCGTCTGCGCGCAGGAAGTGCCCGCTGATCGGAAACCCCCCATAGTCGCGTGCCTCGGGGATCCCGGACTTCTGTAGCAGCCTCAATGCGCCACCGCCGGCGCCGACGAAGACGCGATCAGCGAGCACGGCCTGCGCACGGCCACCTCCGGTGGAGCCGAACTCTACCTCCCAGTGGTCGTGCTGGCGGCGCAGCCCGGTCACCGTCATGCCGAGCGACACCTCCACGCCACGAGCCTGGGCGACGCCGAAAAGCTGCCGTGTCAATGCGCCAAAGTCGACGTCTGTTCCCATGTGCGCGAAGGTCGCCGCAACGCGCGCGTGCGGGTCGCGGCCATCCATGAGCAGCGGCGCCCATTCTGCGATCCGCGCATGATCCTGGCTGTACTGCATCGGAGAAAACAGGGGATGCTGGCTGAGGGCCTGGTGACGGCGGGCAAGGAACCCGTCATCGTCGAGGACGAAGCTCATGTGCGGGACGGAGTGAATGAACCCCGACGGGTCCATCCCAGGTCGATGCCGCTGAATTAGGCTAGACCAGAACTCTCGTGACCGTTGAAACTGCTCGCTGATGGCGAGAGCCTTCACGGTACTGATTCCCCCATCGGCCTGTCGCGGGGTGTAGTTCAGTTCGCACAGCGCCGAGTGGCCGGTGCCGGCGTTGTTCCACGGGTTGGAACTCTCCTGAGCCACGGCGGGCAGGCGCTCCACCACCCGTACCCGCAGACGAGGGTCCAGCTCGGTGACCAGGGCGGCCAGCGTGGCGCTCATGATCCCCGCACCGACGAGCACCAGATCGTATCGGGCTGTGTCTGTCTCAGTCATGCTGTAATCGGCCCCACTTCACGCAGGTAGCACTCCCCGCACAATGACTCATAGGTCACTTCCTGTCCATCGATAGCGATCTGCTCCCCGCTGGCGATAAACCTGCCGTCGACCTTCCTCCCGTTGAAGATGGCCTTGCGTCCGCACCGGCAGATCGTCTTGAGTTCCTCCAGCGAGTGGGCCAGTTCGAGCAGTCGCGCGGCACCCGGAAACGCGCGGGTCTGAAAATCGGTGCGGATGCCGTAGGCGAGCACGGGGACGTTGTCGGACACGGCGATCACGAGGGCTTCGGCGACCTGGGCTGGCGTGAGGAACTGAGCCTCATCAATGAGTAGGCAGGACACGTCACGACCGTTTTTCTCCTGGATGCTCCTACGATACGAGTCGAAGACCCCGCGCAGGGAGTCGGACTCCGACACCAGGAAGTCAACCCGGCGCGTGACACCCAACCGGCTGACGATCTCATCCCCGCCTTTCGTGTCAATCCACGGCTTTGCCAGCAATACCCGCTGCCCGCGCTCCTCGTAGTTATAGGCGGCCTGGAGCAGCGCCGTGCTCTTGCCCGAGTTCATCGCCCCGTAGCGGAAATAGAGCTTTGCCATTCAGCTCTCCCTCTCTGACGTCCCCATTCTATGAGGCAGCAACGGAACACCACGTGGTCGGGTGGAGACATACACCCCCGAAAACACGACGAGACCACCGAGGATCTGAACGAGGCTCACCGTTTCACCCAGGAACAACCCGATAACTGCGGTGAACACCATGATCGTGTTGATGAAAACACCCGACCGGGACGCCCCCACCCCGACGACACCCATATTCCAGCACAGGAACCCGAGGGCGGTCGGGAAGATGGTGATGAAGACCAATGCCCCCCACCCGGGCGCATCCAGACTCCCCCAGTCGACCGGCTGCATCCACTGCATGATCGGGACCATCACGACAGTGGCGAACACCGCCTGCAATGCGGTGGCCGTCACGGGAGGGGTGCGTCCGCCGCGACCGTTGACCGAATACAGCGTCCACATGAGCACCGAAATGAGTATCCAGACATCGCCGATAACGAACTGGCCCCGAAGGATCTCCCCCGGATCGCCACGAGAGATGATGATCAGCGCACCAACAATGGACAGAGCCGCTCCGAGGACCACACGTCGCCCGGGACGTTCCCGGGCGATAATCGCGGCGGCGATGAGGATCAGGGCAGGATTTGTCGCGCCCATCACGGACGCATCGAGGGGACGCACCGTCAGCAAGCCCGCGTACAGCAGAATCGGGTACCCGATGATCCCGATCAGCGACTGCGCCACATGCCGCGGCCATTCTCGCACAGCGTCACGCCACTGCGGCCTCTCCATTACCTGAGCGATGACAAGCAGAAGAGGGACGGCTCCCGCCCAGCGCAGCGTCACTAATTGAACCGGCGAGATCTCCGCTAACACCACAGGGGCGAAGACGTAGTTCCCCGCCCAGAAGACATTAGCGAGGATGAGGGCGATGTATGACGCGCTCGTGGTCCGAGTTCGAGGACGTGCCGCCACCACACGCCTCAGAGCGTGGCTGCGACGAGCTCTGCGATCTGAATGGCGTTGAGCGCCGCTCCCTTGCGCAGGTTGTCGTTGGTGAGGAACAGCGCCAGGCCGCGACCCTCGGGAGCGCCCGGATCCTGCCTGATCCGACCGACGAAGCTCGGGTCTTTACCCGCAGCCTGCAAAGGCGTCGGAACGTCGCTCAGGCTGACCCCGGGAGCATCCCGAAGCAGGTCCACCGCGGCCTGGGGCGTGATGGGGTTCTCGAACTCGGCGTTGATGGACAGAGAGTGCCCCGTGAATACCGGAACACGCACGCACGTGCCCGAGACGAGCAGATCCGGCAGGCTCAAGATCTTGCGGCTCTCGTTACGCAGCTTCTTCTCCTCGTCCGTCTCCCCCAGGCCATCGTCCACGATGCTTCCAGCGATGGGGACAACGTCGAACGCGATCGGGCGCACGTATTTCACGGGCTCGGGGAACGTCACCGCTTCACCGTCGTGGGTGAGGCGCCGCGGATCCTGCGGAAGCGCCGCCACGACCTGCGAGTACAGCTCCTCGACCCCGGCAAGTCCACTTCCCGATACCGCCTGGAACGTGGTGACGATGAGCCGCCGCAGGCCGTACGCGTCGGACAGGGGCTTGAGCACGGGCATCGCAGCCATCGTGGTGCAGTTCGGATTCGCGATGATGCCCTTGCGCATCTGCGCCAGCGCATCGGGGTTCACTTCGCTGACGATCAGAGGCACATCGGGGTCCATCCGCCACGCGGACGAGTTATCCACCACGACCGCCCCGGCGGCGGCGAACTTCGGCGCATACTCGCGGGATGTCCCGCCCCCTGCGGAGAAAATCGCGACGTCAATTCCAGACAGATCAGCAGTCGCGACATCCTCGACGACAATCTGCTCACCGCGCCACGGCAGGACCTTGCCCGCCGAGCGCGCCGAGGCGAAGTACCGCATCGCTGCGACCGGGAAATCGCGCTCGTCCAGCAGACGCCGCATCACTCCACCGACCTGACCGGTGGCACCGACTACCGCAACACTCAAACCACTCATCGTCCCGTGCCTCCATACACGACTGCCTCGCCGTCAGAATCCAGTCCGAAGGCCGTGTGCACAGCACGCACCGCCTCATCCAGGGTGTCTGCCCGCGTCACCACCGATATCCGAATCTCCGAGGTGGTAATCATCTCAATATTGACGCCAATCTCCGCCAGAGTCTGGAAGAAGCGCGCCGATACCCCCGGATGGGTACGCATACCGGCGCCCACCAGAGCCAGCTTGGCAATCTGGTCGTCATACAACAGGGAGGTGAATCCCAGCGTGTCCTTGTGAGCCTTCAAAGCGTGCAGGACGGATGCTCCCGCGGCCTTGGGCAGCGTGAAGGAAATGTCCGTGAGACCGGTTTGCGCAGCGGAGACGTTCTGCACGATCATGTCGA
>DGEZ01000110.1:0-3043 GCA_002391425.1 Micrococcales bacterium UBA3913
GCGCCGTGCAACCGCCGCGGCCTTATGTGGTTGTGCCCGCCCAGCCATTGTCGCAGAGACCGATCCCCCCGTCGCCCTGGCCTCTAGCCAGGTCGCGAGCGCGTCTCCCACACCAGCGATCAAAAACTCGACCGGAGCATTGGCCACTACTTGAGTATCGATCAGCACGAGGTCCGGGTTGCGGGGAAAGAAACGATACTCTACGAATTCGCCAGTCTCTGTGTAGATCACCGACAGTGCGGAAGCCGGTGCATCGGTTGACGCTGCGGTGGGGATGCTCGCCCAACGGATATCGGCGAGATATCCGGCGGCCTTGACCGCGTCAATAGCGCTACCACCCCCAACACCCAGGATTACATCAATCTCATTGTCGGTGATCGCAGTCACCAGGTCATTGACCGCTTGAGCCGTAGCAAAACGACCGAACCCGACTCGTTTCACTGGTAAACCGACCTCGCTAAAACTGGCCGCGATATCCGTTTCGAGGAGGCCCCAGACCAAGTCATCCGCAACGACGAGCGGGTTCTTCCCGATCTTCTCAATATATGTACCAAGCTGATGAATCGCCCCCTTGCCCTGAACATACCGACTGGGCGCGATGATGGTTTTCACAAGCGGCAAAGAGACATTCGTCATCGTCTGTCCTTACTCTTCAGTAGAGACGCTCCTCATCAGCATCCCCGTTTGGGCACCATGCTAGAAGACACAACCCCACTGACAAGAAAGTTATCCAAAGTTACGGAAAACACGCTTGTCTACGGCCACAGGTTTCCTCACCACAGACAAAGCAAGCTCTACGTCGTCTCATAGCCCCTGGCGCACTACCCGATTGAAAACCACTACCACTGTCATAGAACGAGACGCTATTTCGGCACCTACATCATCTCCGGGAGTGTCGTTTTCACAATGAAGATGTTCCTGACGGCTTCATTGTTTAACCAGCAGTCACGTTTCCCTCTGCGGCACCCGGGGTCTGTAGAATGTGCACGATGCCTGATCAGGAAGCGGTGCTGTCCACCCAATCGCCAGCGGCCGCTGTTCCCGCAGCGGCGTTCTTTGACGTCGACAACACCCTGTTGCACGGATCCAGCCTTTTTCTGTTCGGCCGCGGAGCGGTGCGCGAACGCATCATCACGCTGAGGGAGCTCCTCCAGTTCGCGTACAAGCAATTTCGCTTCAAACGCGTGGGGGAAAACCTCTCCCACATGAAGTCTTTCCAGGAACAAGCCCTCCGGCTGATCGCGGGTCGCAGTGTTGCCGAGCTGGAGGAGTCACTGGAGCGCGTCTGCGACACCTACGTCATCCCGAAGATCTGGCCCGAAGCGCTGGAGTTGATCGAGAGGGAGAAGGCGAATGGCCGGGATGTCTGGCTGATTACCGCAACCCCCATTCAGATCGCCGAGGAAATCGCGCGACGAGTGGGAGCAACGGGCGCCCTTGCCACGGTGCCAGCAGAAGACGATGGGGTCTTCACGGGGGAGCTGGTCGGGCCCGTCGTACATGCGGAGGTCAAGACGCAGGTGGCCACACGGCTTGCTCACGAGCGCGGATACTCGTTGCCAGACTCCAGCGCGTATTCAGACTCCGCCAATGACGTGACACTTCTGGCACTGGTCGGTCACCCATTTGCGACGAACCCGGATGCGAAACTTCGCGCAATCGCCCGCCAACGTAGCTGGCCGGTGATCTTCCTGCACCGAAAAGGCAAACGCCGTCGGCGCTGAGAACAGTTAAACACGAAAAACGAGGGCGCCGATCGAATCGTCGCCCTCGCCTATTGACCGAGTGACCGGTTACTTCTTGTTGCGGCGCTGATGGCGGGTCTTCCGAAGCAGCTTGCGATGCTTCTTCTTCGCCATCCGCTTGCGACGCTTCTTGATAACAGAACCCACGAAAACCTCACATTGTCAAAGTCGATTGGATGCGCACTGCGCAGAAACCTCGGGACAGTTTAGCCTACTGACGGCCTTTCCCGCGAATGGGCTGATGCCCAGGGCTTTACGCGAGCCTCTGCTCCGAGCTTTCAATGACCTGCGCCAGCGCGGACTCCGGCACTCGAAACGACCGCCCGAAGCGAATGGCAGGGAGTTCGCCGGCATGAACCATGCGGTACACGGTCATCCGCGACACGCGCAACATATCCGCGACCTCTGCAACGGTGAGAAATTTCACCTCGCGAACATCCTGTGTCATACAGCCCCCAACCTCGCATTAGAGCACACCAAAGTGCTTGAAGTGTACTACGGATACGCATGTGACTGAAGACCGAAGAGGACAGTCCGTCCTTATCGCTTCACCCGCTCGATCGTGGCGGATACGGTAGCGCGCACCCGGTTGACCACTCCGCGCACTGCTGCTGCGGCGTTGGCGCTCACCCGCCCCGCGCTCTGCGCGAAGGTCACCACGGACGCCGGCAATGCCACGCGCACCTCATCGGCGGACGCGGGCCCGGGCTGCTGCGCGGGACTCGCCTCCGCGAACGTCGTGATCCACTGCTCGACAGGCTCGAACGGGGCGCGCTCCAGCGAATAGAAGCGCCGTTGCCCCTCCTCACGCACCGAAACCAGACCGCCCTCGCGCAACACGCGAAGATGCTTGGACACCGTGGGTTGACTTACGCCCAGTTTGTCCACGATATCCCCCACGCTGACACCGCCTGGTGCATCGCGCAGGAAGGTGAGAATCTCGCGCCTCGTCTCATCGGCAAGCAGGTCGAAAACTGTACTAGGCATGTCCCCAGGGTAGTCCGAATGCCCAGCGGCGGGAATAGGATGGGGAAACTGGCGGCAGACAGGCGCCGGGGCAGAGGAGACGACAGGGGACGGATCCATGATGTGGCGCAGATCCCAGCGTGCCGGGACACCCGGGACAGACAACACCCGTCAGTCCTCCCTACAGCTTTCCCCCGCGCAGTTCGCGATCCTCGTCTTCTCCGCACTCATCCTGCTGTTCACGATTCTGCTCAGCCTCCCCATTTCCAGCTCCACCGGGGAGTTCACCCCAATCCCGCAAGCCCTGTTCACCGCTACCAGCGCGATCAGCG
>DGEZ01000110.1:3378-16525 GCA_002391425.1 Micrococcales bacterium UBA3913
TCCAGCTCGGCGGCATTGGGGTGCTCACCTTGGCGTCCGTCCTCGGCCTTGTCGTTGCGCGCCGGATCGGCCTGCGCCAGAAGCTCATGGCAGCCAGCGAGTCAAATGCGGCCAGGGTGCACCCTGGCCCGGTCAGTGAGGGTCAGGCAGTCCGCCTCGGCGACGTCACGACCATGCTGTGGACGGTTGCCATCGCCAGTCTCGCGATCGAGCTCCTCCTCGCGATCGCGATCTTTCCCACGTTGCTCCTGTCCGGCAAGAACCTCTGGGACGCCACCTGGCAGGCTTTCTATATCGGGGCCAGCGCTTTCACGAACACCGGTTTTCTGCCCCTGGAAAGCGGCATGAGCGAGTTCAGTTCGAATTACTGGTTCCTCACTGTGCTCTTTGTCGGGGTATTCCTGGGGTCTATCGGCTTCCCCGTGATCTTCGCACTGTGGGCGCAGTGGCGGAACCCCCACCACTGGAGCGTGCACGTCAAGTTGACTCTGTTCACCACGCTCATCCTGCTCGCGGCCGGGGCTATCGCCTTCACGGCACTGGAGTGGACGAATTCTGCTACCTTCGGCGATCAGCCTGCCGGAACGCGCGTCATGTGGGGCACCTTCCTGTCCATGATGACCCGCTCCGGCGGATTCTCCCCCATCGACGTCGGCGAGATGAGCCAGGCCTCCCTCTTCCTGGGCGACATGCTCATGTTCATCGGCGGCGGCTCTGCATCCACCGCGGGGGGCATCAAGGTGACGACGCTGGCGGTGCTTTTCCTGGCCGCACGGGCCGAGGCCCGCGGGGTGGATGAGATGGAGGTCTTCGAACGCCGCATCCCCACTGACGTGCTCCGCCTGTCCGTCAGCGTGCTGCTGTGGGGGAGCCTCACCGTCGCGGCCTCCACACTCGCTGTGTTGCTCTTCACGGACGCGCCACTGGATTTCGTCCTGTTTGATGTGATCTCCGCGTTCGCCACCAGCGGTCTGACCACCGGCCTGACCGAGACACTTGCCGATCCGGCGATTATTATCCTGTCTGTCACAATGTGGGCAGGACGTGTCGGCACGGTGACCCTGGCCGCGGCTCTGGCCGCGACCCGCCACCGCCAAATGTTCCATCGCCCCGAGGAAAGGCCGATCGTTGGTTGAGAAGATTCCCGCAGATGCCCCCGTCATGGTGATCGGCCTGGGCCGTTTCGGTGCCGCCACCGCGGGCCAGCTGCAACGGCAGGACCGCGAGGTCCTCGGCGTGGACACCGATATGACGCTGGTCCAGAAGTGGTCGGAGCGTCTCACGCACACTGTTCAGGCGGATGCGCGCAGCCTGGAAACACTCGTCCAAATCGGGGTACAGGACTTCCCCATTGTGGTGGTCGCGGTGGGCTCGGATCTTGAATCGAGCGTGCTGATCACCGCAAACCTCGTCGACCTGAAGATCCCGCAGATCTGGGCGAAGGCGGTCAGCCAGTCCCATGGCAAGATCCTGAGCAGGATCGGCGCACACCACGTGATCTACCCCGAAGCGGAGGCCGGGCGTCGTGTCGCCCACCTGGTCGCCGGGCGCCTGCTCGACTACATCGAGTTCGCGGAGAACTTCGCCCTGGCCAAGATGAGCCCGCCGCGCGAGATTCAAGGCAAACCCCTCTCCGAGTCGCTGGTACGCACGAAATACCACCTCAGCGTGGTCGGAATCCGCGCGCCGGGGCAGGACTTTACCTACGCCACCCCCGAGACCGTGGTCACTCCCGGCGACATCATCATTGTCGCGGGCAGAACCAACGACATCGAGAAGTTCGCCAACCTCGACAGGCACTGAACGACGCCCTGATGCGTCCGCGCCCGGTTCCGTGGGCGGGGTCGCTCCCTACACCAGTCGGCGCGCCTTCTCAATCGCCGCCTGGTACGCGCGCTCGGCCAGATCCGCCCACGCCCCCGTCTCGAAGACGGCGACCGCTTCCATCGTGGTTCCCCCGGGGGAAGTCACCTGGCGACGTAGCTCCTGCGGGCTGGCTTCCCCCTTCTCCAAGAGGACTGCCGAGCCGATAAAGGTGTCCTCCACCAGGCGGCGCGCGGTCGGCTCGTCAAAGCCCAGACGGCGGGCGGCCTCTGTCAGCTGCTCGACGAACAGGTAGAAGTAAGCGGGCCCCGATCCGGAGACCGCCGAGAGGGCATCAATCTGCTCTTCGCGGATCTCCACGACGGCGCCCAGCGTGGCGACGACCTCACGGGCCAGACGCTTCGTCGCCTCGTCCAGGTCATCGGGTAGCACCACCCCGGTGACTCCCCGACCCACCAGGGCGGGGGTGTTGGGCATCGCCCGGATGACCCCGTGCCCGGGGACGGCCTCATGCAACTGGCTGACCGTGATCCCAGCAGCCACAGATATCACCGTCGCACCTGCGGGCAGCACATCCGCGATATCCGCCAAGACGGCGGGAACGTACTTCGGCTTGACCGCGACGACGACCAGCTCCGCATCGGCGACGACCCGGCGGTTGGCATCGGGATGCTCCTCCACAGGCACAACGTTCAGCCCATTGTCCGCACGCGAGCGCAGCAGCTCGGCCCTCTGGCTGGAGGCGCATGTGGCAGACACCTCGGCAGCCCCGGCGGCGAGTAGCCCCTGGATGATGGCGAACCCCATGGACCCCGCACCGAGAACGGCTGTCCGAGGAAAAGGCGTTGTGCGTGTGCTCATAACGTCACAGTTTACGTCGCCGGGTCAGGATCCGTCCGTGACCCCCGCGGGGACTAGCATGACTGCATGAGCACAGAGTCCAGTGGAACCGGCGCCATTCTCGCCGCTCTCCTTGCAAATGTCGGCATCGCCGTCACGAAGTTCATCGCCTTTCTCGTCTCCGGGGCATCATCCATGCTCGCCGAGGCGGTTCACTCCTTCGCCGACTCCGGCAACCAGGTACTGCTGCTAGTCGGAGGGCGTCGCTCCCGGCGCGCAGCGACCCCGAGCATCCCTTTGGCTTCGGTCGCGTCCGCTACCTCTACGCCTTCCTCGTTGCGATCATCCTGTTCAGCGTCGGAGGCATGTTCGCCATCTATGAGGGCGTCGAGAAGATTCGCGAACCACACCCGCTGGACTCGTGGTGGCTCGCCGTCGCCGTCCTCGTGGTATCCATCCTCCTGGAGAGCTATTCGCTACGCACCGCCCTGCGCGAGTCCCGCCCGCACCGACAGAACACCACCCTGCTCGGGTTCGTGCGGCGCGCGAAGGCACCCGAGTTACCCGTTGTCCTCCTCGAGGACACAGCCGCTCTCGTCGGGCTTGTGCTGGCCCTCGGCGGGGTCGGCTTGACGATCCTCACCGGCAACGGCATCTGGGATGGGGTCGGCACGCTGCTCATCGGGATTCTGCTTGTCGCGGTGGCCGTGATTCTGGGGGTGGAGACGAAGAGCCTGCTCATTGGTGAGGGCGCATCCCCCGAGATCGCCACGTCGATTGCGGATGCTCTCGCCGCCACTCCCCGTGTCACGCAGGTGATCCACATGAAGACCCTGTACCTGGGCCCTGACGAGCTGATGGTGGCCGCAAAAATTGCCGTGCCCGGGAGCACTACCGCCGCCGACGTGGCAGACGCGATCAATGACGCCGAGGCCGCGATTCGTGCTGCTGTTCCGATTGCGCGCGTCATCTACCTGGAGCCGGATATCCTGCAGCCTCAGGCCACGGACTAGTCGTCCTGCGCGCCCGGCCGACGCGCCTCGAAAAACTCCCGCAGGAGTGCGGCGCTCTCGTGCTCGCGCACGCCGCCACGTACTGGCACGCTCGTGCCGAGCACACGATCGCGCAGGATGTCGTGCACGGAGCCAGCGGCCCCCCAGCGCGCATCCCATGCACCGAAAACCACCCCGGCGACGCGGGCGTCCGCAAGGGCACCGGCACACATCACACATGGCTCCAGGGTGACGATCACCGTCGCGTCGGGCAGACGCCATGTCCCGCGGGCCCGGCACGCCTCACGCAGTGCGAGGATCTCCGCGTGGGCGCTGGGGTCGCTGAGTTCTTCCCGGCGGTTGCGTCCTCTACCGAGGACACGCCCGTCGCCGTCGACGATGACTGCACCGACAGGGGTCTCCCCTGCGGCTGCGGCTTCCCGGGCGAGGTCGAGCGCCTCAGCCATCGCCTCGTTGACGAACTTCTCGTTCAGGAGCGTCACGTTACCTCGCTGACATTCGGATCTAATAGTCTGAGCCTATGCGAGTTCACATTGCCGATCATCCCCTTGTTTCCCACAAAATCAGTGTTTTGCGTGACAAGGACACCCCGTCTCCGGTCTTCCGGCAGTTGGTCGAGGAACTCGTCACCCTGCTCGCCTACGAGGCCACCCGAGAGGTGCGCGTCGAAGAGGTTCCGATCACCACCCCTGTCGCTCCGACGACTGGGCTGAAGATCGCCAAACCACGTCCGCTCGTGGTGCCCATCATGCGTGCCGGCCTCGGGATGCTTGAGGGCATCACCCGGCTGCTGCCCTCGGCGGAGGTGGGCTTCTTGGGCATGATGCGCAACGAGGAAACCCTCGAGATCATCACCTACGCGGAGCGCCTGCCCGCCGATGTCTCCGGTCGGCAGTGCTTCATTATTGATCCCATGCTCGCCACCGGCGGAACCTTGATTTCCGCCTGCCACTACCTCATCGACCGGGGTGCTAGCGATGTGACCGCGATCTGCCTTATTGGCGCCCCAGAGGGTTTGGCGGCCGTCGAGGAGGGCACGTCGGGAATCGACCTGAAGATCGTGCTGGGCGCGCTCGACGACCACCTCAACGAGCACGGCTACATCGTGCCCGGGCTCGGGGATGCTGGCGACCGCCTGTACGGCACCGTCTGATCCACGGTCTCCTCCGGGTCCACCCCGGATCGAACGTGAGCCCCGGTCACCTGGCCCGTTCCCCACGTCACCGATGTCATATTTCGTCACATGTGTGCAGCACCAGCGGTCAGCGCCTGATTGGAGTTGACACTCGTGACGATGGTGGCGGATACTTATACCCATGACAACAGCAGCTTTGATCCCCGTGTCCACCAAAGAGGTGAACGGATCTGTGGCCATGATGATGGCCGATAACGCTGCGATGTGCTGTCGAATGTGCCGCTAAGGCAAAACTCCTCTGCCCGTTCTGGGCGACCAGTGCACTCTCGCTCCTTTTTGCGGAGCCACACCACACATTCGACATCCCTCTGAGGTCTCTCCTCAGGTCAGCACAGAAAGTTCGTCACTCATGACTATCACCGCCATTGACTCTGCCCGTACGTCCACCCGCTCCGCTCGTCGCCCCGAGAACTCGCCGGAGCACTCTGCTGCACAACAACCCAGCTCCCCAGCCCACCTCAGCGTCGTTCCCACCTCCACCGAGGCCCGCGGATTCGCCCTCTACGTGGGGTTGGATGAGTTCACCGCCGCCGCCAACGGCGTCTCACTGCCCAGCATCGTCGAGGCGCTTCGCGCCACCCTCGCACATCTCGCCCCGCATGCGGAGAGCTATGCCACGGTTGCCCTGGCACCCCGCGGTGCTGGCGGACGTGACGTCGAGATCGTACGACAGGCGCTCAAGGACCCTGCGTTTGCCGCACAGCGCGCCCGCGAGGAACAGCTGGATCGAGGTGTTGTCGTTGACCTTAGCCGCAATACGGTCAGCATTGACGGCGCCGTGATCGCCCTGACCTACAAGGAGCTTCGCCTGTTGCAGCACCTCATCGTGAACGAGGGACGTACCGTGGAGCGGGCCGAACTCATCGCGAACTTGTGGAGCAACGACGACCAGGATGTGCCAAACGAGCGCACCATCGACGTGCATATCCGCAGACTGCGCTCGAAGCTCGGAGCTTTTGAGGGGATCATTCGCACCGTGCGCGGCATTGGCTACCGCTACGATCACCACGCCGACGTGCATGTCCTGCGCGCCGCGTAACCGAGAGGTCGTTTGCCGTTCACTGTCATTTCACTGTGAGGGGCAGAAAAAGCACACTTCCCGGTTGCGCCTGTTATCAAACCGTTATAACTTGTTATTAGCTCAGGTTGTTAGCTGTGGCAACCGGGGCGATGTGATTGCAGGACACACTCTTGGTGCAAGAGGCAAGGGGCCGATCGTTCTCCCCTATTCGGATCGGCCCCTTCCTCGTTTTTTGAACCGAGTTTCCCCTAAGCGGAGACTCTGTGGGGCATAGGCGCAGCTGACCCATCAGCAATATTTCCGACACACCTTCGGAGCAGAATATCTTCGTGGACACATCGCACATCACCCCAGACACTCTGCGCGCCTCCGGTCTCAAGAAGTGGAGCGCCTTCCCCGACTGTGTCGGCATGTGGGTGGCCGAGACGGACTTCGGCGTCGCCGACTGCGTCCAGGAGGCCATCCTCGCGGCCACGGCCCGCACCGCCTACGGCTACATTCCCTCGACGGATGTTCAGGCATGCACATCCGCCTGCGCATCGTGGTACCAGAACCGCTACGGCACGAGTGTCGACCCGGGGGCCATCCGACTCGTCGGGGATGTTCTCACCGGGCTGCGCGTGGCCGTCACACACTTCGTCCCTGAGGGCGCCCCCATCGTCATACCGACACCGGCATATATGCCGTTCCTCCCGCTAAGCGCAGCGCTCGGACATCCGGTCATCCAAGTCCCCCTGCTCGAAGACGGGTGGCTGCTAGATCTTGACGCGATCGGAGACGCCCTCACCCCGGGTGCCCTCTTCATCTTGTGCAACCCGCACAACCCGACCGGACGGGTATATCGACGTGATGAGCTCGAAGCGCTATCGCACGTTATTGAACAGGCTGGGGCGCGTGTGTTCGCTGACGAGATTCACGCACCGTTGGTGTACCCCGGGCACAGGCACATTCCGTACTTCAGCGTCAGCGAGGCCACCGCGCGTCACACCATCACCGCCACCTCGGCATCGAAGGCCTGGAATATGCCCGGCCTCAAATGTGCGCAGGTGATCTTCAGCAACCCGGACGATGCGCGCCGTTATGACGCCACAGGAGCATGGGAGTCAGATACGACGGGCATTCTCGGTGTTTTCTCGAATACCGCCGCGTATCAGCATGGCCGCGAGTGGCTGGGCGAACTCGTCACCCTGCTCGACGAAAACATGGCCATGCTCGAGAGCACCATCCCAGAGGTCCTCCCCCGGGCCAGGTTCACGCGGCCCGAGGGAACCTTCCTGGCATGGTTGGATGTTCGCGCCTACGACCTGCCCACGCCCGTGGATCGCTGGCTACGCGAGACCGCCCACGTCGCCATCATCGACGGACGGCGATGCGGGGATGCGGGGCGCGGGTTCATCAGACTCTGCATGGGAACCACGCCCGAGATCGCGCGCGAGGGGATTACCCGGATCGCGACCGCGATAACCGCCATACGACCCTGAGCCGACGGCGACAGCGAAACGAGAAGACAGAGGCTCCTGCCCTCGTGACTACTCGCCGCTGCTGATCGCCTCCAGAACCGGTAGCCGGGATGCCCGAGCCGCAGGCCACAGTGCAGCCAGCACGCCCGCCAGGGCGGCCAGCACGAGCATCCCGACCAGGTCCCCCCACGGAATCGACAGGGTGCCGAGTCCCGAGCTGGCCAAGATGGACGGAAGAGCCGAGGCGATACCGACTCCGACAACCAGGCCGAGTACCGCTCCGAACACGGCGATGAGCACAGACTCCAGGATGATCGTCCAGGCCAGCTGTGCCTGCCCCATGCCGACGGCGCGCAAGAGCCCGATCTCACGCACACGCTCGATCACGGACAGCGCCAAGGTGTTCACGATCCCGAGAATTGCGATGACAATGGATATGCCCAGTAGGGCATACAGGATGTACAAGATCTGGTCGACCTGGCTGGCCAACTGCCCGGTCCAGTCCTCTGCCGTGAGCACACTGACCACGTAGAACGGGGCGACGGCGTCATTGAGTTCCGAACGGATGCTCTCCGGGTCGGTCCCTTCCGTGACGGACACCGTCACCAGGGTATCGACGGCCGAGGGAACCACCTCTGCGAAAACCTCCGCGGGGAGCACCACGTCCGAGGAAAGAATGCTCTCGGACGAGAGAATCCCGCCGACCTGCAGGGTCTGCCCTGCCGCATCCCCTTGTACCGCAGCGATCGTAAGAGTGTCTCCGAACTGAACATCCCATTCCTCGGCGCGCGAGGCGGAAATGACGATTTCCCCGTTGTCAATCGCCTGGGCAAGGTCTCCGTCTTTCATCGGGGAGGTGACCGAGTCTGTCCATGCAGCGTCATCTGCGGCACCCAAAGCGGTAACAGTTTCACCCGAAACACTCACCTGGCCATATCGGATCTCATCCACCCTGGCCACCCCTGCGACGTCCTGCACCGCGGAGGCAACACCATCGGGGATATACCCCAGCTGGCCAGAGAGGACGTAGTCCGAACGCGCCGACTGCGTGATCGCATCCGAGAGGGATGCTTGCGCCGAAGAGGCGAGCACGGTCGCGGCCCCCACCAACGCCATCCCGATGGTCAGTGCAGTCGCCGTGTTCGCCGTGCGGCGCGGGTTGCGCACAACATTGGAGACGGCCAGCGCGCCCACCGGGTCGTTGAGCGCCCGCAGGGGACGGCGCAGCGCACCCAGAAGGCCGGGCACGAGCACGGGGGCCACCAGCAGCACACCCAGCAGCAGACTGGCGGCAGCCACTCCCAGGAGGGGACCGAAGCCGTCGCCGCCGATGGCGGCGCCGATCACGCCCGCGACACCGCCTGCGACCAGGACAGCACCGATCACCCCGCGTACGCGCAGGGAGCCATCTGCCTGAGTTATCTCGCGCATGGCCGCGACCGGCGGGACCAGGGCAGCCCGGCGTGCAGGCACGAGCGCGGAGAGAACACTCACCCCGACAGACACCGACAGGGCCACCACGATCGTTTCGATAGTGATCGGGGCGTCGCTGGTGAGTTCTCCCCCCATCGTGGAGAACAGGCCGCGCACCAGCGCGATCAGCCCCCAGCCGCCCAGGATGCCCAGCACACCGCCGACGACTCCCACGATGACGGCCTGGAAGAGCACCGAGGCGAAAACCTGCCGGGGGGATGCGCCGATCGCCCGCAGCACAGCGAATTCGCGCATCCGCTGACGCACCGACATCGTGAACGTGTTCGCGATGAGGAACCCGCCGATGAACAACGCCACCGCGGCGAAGACGAAGAGGAATATCCCGACAAATCCGAAGACCTCGTCGACCGTCTGCTGCGCCTGTTCACGAAGATCCTCGCCCGTGCGCACGGAGGCGAGTGCCCCATCCGAGAGCTCAACGGTGTACCCTCCCTGCTCTGAGTCACGGGCGCTCACGTCGGTCCCCATCGCTGCCGCGATCGCCTGCATCTCCTCATCGGCATCAACGTCGTCATCCAAACGGATGCCGATACTGGAAACCGTGCCCTCCGGCGCGAGCAGCTGCTCCCCATCCGCCTGGCTCACGGCGACGAAGGTAGCCCCAAAGAGCGCCTCGGAATACGCCCACACCCCCGTCACGGTAACGTCGTGCACCCCGTCGCCAAGCACAATCTCCGTCGCATCACCCACACCCAGACCGGAGGCATCCGCCGCGGCCTGCTCGAGGGCGACTTCACCGGCCGCATCGGGCAGTTGGCCATCCACCAGGGAGTAACCTCCCTCCCACCCGCTGTTCAGGACCGTGAAGTACGTAGGAGCGCCGTTCGTACTCGTCGCTGCACCGTCGCTGTTGACCAGCACCCCGGTGTCGAGGAACTCTGGGGCCGCAGAGGCCACACCCGATACCGCCGAAATGTCCTCAGCCAGGGAATAGGGGATCCCGCCAGATGCTGTGCCCGTCTGACTGGCCAGGCTGTCGTCATCGGAGTCCAGCTGAACGTACACATCTGCGGTGTAGCTCGCCCCGGCCAGCGCGCCAAAGGTGTCTGCCAGGGAGGTGCGCAGAGCGAGCGTGCCGGTCACAAAGGCGACGCCAAGCACGACCGCCACCACGGAGAGCAGGAAGCGGATGGGGTGTTCCCGGACACCCCGCCAGGAGATGCGCAGCATGGCGGCCTAGTCCTCGGCGCCTTCGAAGCTCTCGAGGCTGGACTCGCCGGCGGGCTGATCAGAGATAACCTCGATCGCCCGGGTGACCACCTCTTCAGGGATGTGCTGCGTGCGGCGTTTCGCCGTGTGCGCCTTCAACTGCTCCAAGATTTGGTCCTCCGAGGGATGATCGAGATCCCCGACGATGCGTCCGTCCGCGAGGAACAGCACACGATCCGCATAGACGGCGGTCGCCGGATCGTGGGTGACGATCACGACCGACTGTTTGAAGTCGTCCACCGACTCGCGCAGGAAACCTAGCACCTCGGCCGCCGAGGAGGAGTCCAGGTTGCCGGTTGGCTCATCGGCGAACACGACCGACGGCTTCGTGATCAGTGCACGAGCGCACGCGACGCGCTGCTGCTGCCCCCGGACAGCTCGTCAGGTCGGTGGGTGAGACGATCCCGCAAGCCCACCACATCGACGATCAGGTCAAACCAATCACGGTCGACGTCGGCACGAGCCAGTGTCAGCGGCAGCAGGATGTTCTCCTCAGCCGTGAGGGTCGGGATGAGGTTGAACGACTGGAAGACGAAACCAATCTGGGTGCGTCGCAGCTTCGTCAACGCGGCCTGGGAGAAAGTGCTGATCGGCTGGTCCTCGATGTACACCGTCCCCTCATCGGGCCGGTCCAGCCCCGCCATGCAGTGCATCAGCGTGGACTTGCCCGACCCCGACGGGCCCATGATCGCCGTGAGTCGACCGCGAGCGAACGCCACATCGATGCCATCCAGGGCGACAACCCGGGTCTCCCCCGTGCCGTAGTACTTGTGCAGACCGACACCCCGAGCGATCGGAAGAATGATCGGCTCCGACTGTGGTGAGGCCTCCTCGGTGGCTTCTGTCACCATGAGCATCCCCTTTCTGCGCGGGGGTTTACCCCCGCTACTTTCACGCCGCGCTATGCGCCTGTGACGCGTTCAAAGTCGGATCGGTCGACGAACCGCGCCTTCGGCGGGCTCTTCGTCTCCCCGGTGCTCAGCGAATCGAGGATCGCACGCGTGCGGATCAACCCGGCCTGGTCGACGGCGCTGATGATCGCACGCAACGCTCGAACAGCTACGGCATCCTCGGCGGTATCCAAATCCGGCTGAAGCACCACCAGCCGCACCCCGCGGTCGAGCACCTCAGTCAGCAGGTCGAGGATCGCGCGTGTCGTCAGGCCGAAGGCGTGCAAACCGGCGACGGCGACACCGTGTTCCGCCCCCTCGATGACGGTGAGGACACGATAGTGCCAGTCCTCTGCCGTCATGGGTGCGACCGTGGCTGTCGCGGTGATGCCCGCAGCGGCGAAGTCACTCTGCTGCTGCTCCACCGGGGCGAAACCCGCGTGGTCGAGCACTATTCCGATCAAGCCTGATGTCTCCACACCGTCCTCCATTCCGCCGGTCTACCGACCACCGCTTATGATACTTGCCCTGCCCCGCCGCGGAACACCAATCCATCAGCTCTCCAGGGAGGGTGCCAGCTTCGCGAGGGCGGGTCCGAGCCCGATATCGATCACCTCGATACGGCCAGCTAGCTGTGGACCCTCTCCGGTAAGCAGCCCCACCTTGCATGCGCCACAGGTGACCGTGACCGCCGCAGGCAGGACGATGCCATCTGTGGTGCCCCGATCCGCATCCAGGCCGCTGGGGATGTCCACCGCGACGACGACGGGGCGCGAGCCACCCGAATCCTGGTCGCGCAGCGCGGCCACGACCTCGCGGGCCGACCCGCGGAGTGCGGCCCGTCCGGCCGACCCCGTGCCCAGGATCCCGTCCACGATCACCGCAGCACGGGGAGCCGCCGCTGTGGCGGCCGCCACGATGTCGAGAGCGGCAGACCCGAGATCGGCGAGGACTTGCGCACCGGCTTCTTGAGCGGCCTGGAACCCCGGCTCGTGTATCCGCGAGGAGACCGGCAGGATGTCCACTCCGTGACCGCGCGCGGCGAGTTCCGCACCGGCGAACAGGGCGTCACCGCCGTTGCTGCCGGGCCCGGCCAGGATGAGGATCCGGTCGCGGACGCCCGTGGCAGTCAGCTCGCGGGAAATCACCTCGGCCAGCGCATGTGCGGCTCGCTGCATCAAGGGGACCCCGGCTGCGATCAAGGGAGCTTCAGCCGTGCGAATCTGCTCTGCGGTATACGCCTTCATATCTTCGAGGCTAGCCCGTTTCTCGGCGCGCACACCGACCATTTTCCCGCCTGAAAAGCGACAGGTCCCCGTCTTCCGGGGTGCGACACGCAACGCCCGACATCCGCGTATGTCCCATATCAACAACACACATCATGTAGTGTTACATCCATGTAATTCACACAACATGTTGTGGTTCGGCGCGCTCTCACAACCGCATGAGCTGCCCCAGAAACGTGAATTTTGTATCGATACGGAGTGAACGATGAGCATTGTTGAGCAAACTTATACGAATCCCACAAGTTCGGCGCTGCGCACCCTCGCTGTCGTGAAGCGGGACGGGCGTCACGTCCCGTTCACGGAGTCGCGCATCCGCACCGCGCTCATCAAGTCAGCGGTCGCCTGTGGACGCGACCTCACCGACACCACGATGCGGGACATCCAGACGCTCGTCACGCGCATCGTCTCCGAACTCGACAGCCGGTTCTCGGACTCGGTCAAGATCTATGAGATCCAGAGCGTGGTGGAGCACATCCTGCTCGAGTCAGGCGAATACGAGATCGCGCGGGCCTACATCGACTATCGCGTCGAACGGGACATCGCCCGGTCTAAAGCTACGGACCTGAACCACTCCATCAACAAGCTCATCGACAAGGACGCCACCGTCGTCCACGAGAATGCGAACAAAGACAGCGACGTGTTCAACACCCAGCGTGATCTCACCGCGGGAGCCGTCGGGAAGACAATCGGGCTGCGTATGCTGCCCCCGCACGTGGCCAACGCCCACCAGAAGGGGGAGATCCACTACCACGACCTCGACTACCACCCCTATGCGCCCATGACGAACTGCTGCCTGATCGATTTCAAGTCGATGCTCGGGCAGGGCTATCGGCTCGGCAACGCCGAGGTGGAACCGCCGCGGTCCATTCAGACGGCAGCGGCACAGATCGCCCAGATCATCGCCAATGTATCCTC
>DGEZ01000142.1 GCA_002391425.1 Micrococcales bacterium UBA3913
GCGGCCTCTGGTTCCGTCAGTTCGGGGCAACGTGCGGCCTCCCGCGGCGGCATATACCTGCCAGACGGCACCACCCCTGCCGGCTGATGCCCCTCGCACGCTGACGCCACCTCGCCGCACGCCCACACCCACTCACCACCCCACGCCCACACCCACTCACCACCTCGCCGCACAGATTAAGCTTGTTCCTATGAAACAGCGCATCTTCTCGGGCATGCAGCCCTCCAGCGACTCCCTCCACCTCGGCAACTACGTGGGGGCCCTCACGAACTGGGTGAAGCTGCAGGATGAGTTCGACGCGATCTACTGCGTCGTCGACGAGCACGCGATCACCGCGGGGAACCCCGGGCCAGACGTGCTCCGCGAGCGCACGCGACGCACCGCCGCCCAGTACATCGCAGCCGGGATCGACCCCGAGAAGTCGACACTGTTCATCCAATCCCACGTGCCCGCCCACACCCAACTGCAGTGGGTGCTCGCGTGCATCACGGGTTTCGGCGAAGCCAGCAGGATGACCCAGTTCAAGGACAAGTCCGCGAAGCAGGGCGCAGACCGGACCACCGTCGGACTCTTCACCTACCCGATCCTCATGGCCGCCGACATCCTCCTCTACCAGGCAGAGGTCGTTCCCGTGGGCGAGGATCAGCGCCAGCACCTGGAACTCACCCGCGACCTTGCACACCGGTTCAACACGCAGTTCGGCGACACCTTCACCCTTCCCGAGGGATACATCCCCAAATCAACCGGCAAAATCTATGACCTGCAGGAGCCGACCGCGAAGATGTCGAAATCTGCGGCGTCGGATGCCGGCCTGATCAAGCTCCTGGACGACCCAAAGACGATCGCGAAGAAGATCAAGTCGGCTGTCACCGACACGGACCGCGAGATTCGGTACGACCCGGAGAGCAAGCCCGGGGTCTCGAACCTCCTGGCCATCAACTCCGTATTCACCGGCACGAGCATCCCCGATTTGGAGGCCCAGTATGCGGGCCGCGGCTATGGCGACCTGAAGAAGGACCTCGCTGAGATTGTGGTGGATGCGCTCACCCCGTTCCGCGAGCGCACGACCGAACTCCTCAGCGACCCGGCCGAGCTCGACCGCATCCTCGCGATCGGGGCAGACAGGGCAGAGGCGATTGCGACGCAGACACTCGCCACCGTGTACGACCGCATCGGGTTCGTCCCGCGCAGTCGCTAGCTCCCGTGCGGTGGCCGCGACCGGTATCGGTAGCTCCGGTTCCCCAGGGGACACCCGCAATCGTTCGCGCCCATGCGGGAGCCCCCGCCCTGGCTGGGCCCCGCTTAGCGCACCACAGCCGCTGAGCGCGGCTCCAGCCAGCCCGGATACGGCTGGCCGGTGAGCAGATCCTCCCCCTGGATCTGGTCATATCGCACGGAGATATCCGAGTGGTTGAGCGCGAAGGTCAGCTCGCCCCGGCGCACGACCTCGACCCCCGCCGGAGGGGTGTGCCCCGCATCCGGAACGAGTCCGCACTGACGTTCGATTTCGCTGAGAAACGCGTCCCGCCCGGTCTCATCGAGCTGGGCACCGAGGTACCATGCTTGCCCCGGCGGGTTCCCGGGCTCGGCGGAGGCGAACACCCGGCGCGTGATCGCGGGGAGACCGTCCACGTCAAGCCCCGCGAAGCGGGCCAGGACTTCCGCGTCGTCAACGGCGATTCGCTCCGCCCAGTGGGAACTCTGCAGTGCGCGGCGATCGCGCGTCTCCGCGCCCCAGCGGACTTCACACCCCTGCCACGTCTCCACCTGCCCGCTGATCCGAGCGCTGGCGGGCAGTGCGGGGGTGTCTTCTCCCCGCGGCAGGATGTCGACTACCCGCACCCCGAGCAGGTCCGATACCGGCGCAAGGTAGCCGCCGAGGAAGGCGTGTCCGTCGCGATCCACGTACCCGCTACCGTGCGTGACAACAACGCAGACGCCCGCGGCGAGCGCCTCTTTCAGCCGGTCGTGGAGGCGCTCGATTCCGTAGAAGAATGTCGGCACGATCACGAGGGAGTACCCGCTGAGGTCCCCCCCGGGCCGGACGAAGTCAACGGCGTAGCCTCTCTCGTACAAGGAGGCGTGCCACGCCTGTGCAGCGTCGAACGCACTTGCCTCGACGGGGCCGATGGCCGCCTCCACCGCCCAGGCGTTCTCCCAGTCCCACACGATCGCGACTCGAGCGGCGACGGGTTTTCCCACCGCGTCCGGGAGCCGGCGCAGCGCCGCACCCGTGTCCACCATGTCGTTCCACACCGGTGACTGCGTGCCCGCGTGCGGCACCATCGCCGAGTGGAACATTTCCGACCCGCTGGCCGACTGCCGCCACTGGAACTGGCAGACGCCGTCCGCCCCGCGCGCCACCAACTGCGTGCTCCACAGCGCGAATTGCCCGGGCCTCTTGGGGGTGTTCTGTGGTCGCCATTGCACGGCCGATGGGGTCTGCTCCATCTGCACAAACGGCTTCCCCGCAGCCAGCGACCGCATCAGGTCGCTCTCGCAGGCGAGGATGCGCGCGGCACGCGGATCTGCCGGATCGGGATAGCTGTCATTGCTGACCACGTCCACGGCGTCCGCCCACTTCCAGTAGTCGAGCGTGGGGAACATCCCCATGAAATTCGTGGTGATGGGGATGTTCGGGGTGATCTCCCGGAGGATGCGCACCTCATTCGTAAAGCACGCGAGGATCGCATCCGCCGAGTACCGGCGCCAGTCCAAGACGTGCCCGGGATTGTGGAATGTTGGCATGGGCCCTGGCGGGATCACCTCATCCCAGTTGTCGTAGCGCTGGGACCAGAAGCTGGTGCCCCACACCCGGTTGAGCTCATCGAGGCTACCGTAGCGCTGCCGAAGCCAGGCGCGGAAGCCGTCGGCAGATTCTGCATCGTAGCTCTCGGCCACGTGACAGGCGTACTCGTTTCCAACGTGCCACATGGCGAGGGCGGGATGTTCCGCATACCGCGTCGCCAGCTGCGTGACGAGTTCCGCACAGGCGCTACGGAACTTCGCACTGCTGGGGTTGTACTGCTGTCGCGAGCCCCAGCGCAGCACGACCCCGTCGCGCGTGACCGGCAGCGTCTCTGGGTATTCTTTGCCGAGCCAGGGGGGTGGGGATGCGGTGGCTGTCGCCAGATCGGCGTGGATGCCCGCGTCGGCCAGCTTGTCCATCACCTCGTCCAGCCAGGCGAAGTCGTATTCTCCTTCGCGCGGTTCGATCCGCGCCCAGGAGAAGACGGCGGGTGTGACGAGGGTGACCCCGGCCTCCTTCATCAAGGCGATGTCTTCGTCGACGAGCGCCGGATCCCACTGATCGGGGTTGTAGTCTCCGCCAAAATGAATGCCCGAGTAGCCACCAAGCATGAGTGTGTACCTCCAGTTCGGGTGTAGGAGCGGTCAGCTCCGCGTTCACGGCGTGGGCTCCGGGCGGGAGACTGTCGACAGTGACGTCACCTGCTCAAAATGTTCACGCAACCGTTAAGAAGACTCTACAACGCCTCACGGACAATTCCCACATAATCATTACCTTTTCTTTATCTTCCCTCATCTTGTTGTGCGATTGATACCCGAGTATGATCCAAGAAAAAGTGACGTATAATGTTTACGTAAACGTCGTACGTACGTTTCATTCAGTGCCCTTCAAAGAGGAAGAGAGCAGACATTATGATGACGGCTGCAGCGGTGGCAACCGCTAAGAAGCATCATGGCTCCGGCAAACGCCGACAGAAACGAGACTGGCGCGGCTGGGGCTTCGTAGGCCCGTTCGTGGTCGTGTTTCTCTTCGTCTTCGTCGCACCGCTCGTCTATGCGCTCATCTCGAGCATGTTCCAATCACGCGCGTTCTTCGGCGACACGATCTTCGTCGGCCTCAACAACTACATCAAGCTCTTCGGCGACGAGCTGTTCTGGGCCGGTCTGCTGCGGGTAGCCCTCGTGCTGGCCATCCAGGTGCCAATCATGCTCGGGTTGGCCATGCTGTTCGCCCTGGCTCTCGATTCGGGCAGGCTGACGGCACAAACTTCTTCCGCCTCTCGGTGTTCCTGCCTTACCTCATCCCCACCGTGGTGGCGGCACTGATGTGGGGCTTCATGTACGGCACCAACTATGGCCTGGTCAGCCAGATCAATGACGCCTTCGGGTGG
>DGEZ01000125.1:0-2252 GCA_002391425.1 Micrococcales bacterium UBA3913
TGGAACGCCAAGATGCGCTTCGGTAAGACGTTCACCACCTATCAGCTCGCCAAGCGGATGGGAGCAAGACGCGTACTCGTCGTCACCTTCAAGCCGGCGGTGGAGGACTCCTGGCGCGACGATCTGCAGTCACATGTCGACTTCGACGGGTGGCAGTTCCTCTCGCGCGTCACCGGGGGTGACCCGACGACGGTCGACCCCGAGCGTCCACTCGTGTATTTCGGGTCGTTCCAAGACCTGCTGGGGCGCGACAAGGCCGGCAATTTCAAAGCCCGGCATGCCTGGCTGCACGAGGTGATGTGGGATCTCGTGGTGTTCGACGAATACCACTTCGGCGCCTGGCGCGACACCGCGAAGGAGCTGTTCGAGGGCGAGGACGACATCACCCGGCGCAAGGCCGAGAACGAGGAGTTCACGAAAGACCACGCCACCTTCGCCGACGAGCTCGAAGTCAACGACCGCAGCGAAGACGACTTCGTGCCCATCGCCGCACGGTCATATCTGTACCTCTCAGGCACGCCGTTCAAAGCCCTGGCCACCGGGCGCTTCATCGAGGAGCAGATCTTCAACTGGACCTACACCGACGAGCAGCGGGCGAAGGCGCGCTTCGCCGCAGACCACCCCGACGAGCCGAACCCCTATGCCCCGCTGCCCGAGATGCGGCTGCTGACCTACCGCATGCCCGACGAGCTGATCGCGATCGCCAGCCAGGGCGAGTTCGACGAGTTCGACCTCAACACCTTCTTCGAGGCCACCGGCGAGGGCGACGCAGCCAGGTTCGTGCATGAAGACGACGTGCAGAAGTGGCTCGACATCGTGCGCGGCGACTATGCGCCGACTCAGATCGACGACCTGAAGCGCGGCTCCCGACCGCCGTTCCCCTACTCTGACGTGCGACTGCTGCCATACCTGCAGCACTCGCTGTGGCTGCTGCCGAAGCGAGCATCCTGCGCGGCGATGAAGAATCTGCTCAAGGCCCGGCACAACACGTTCTGGCACGACTACACCGTGGTCAACGTGTCGGCACCCGAGGTGGGCGTCGGACTGGACGCGCTGCCGCCGGTGCGCAAGGCGATCGGCAACGGCTTCGACACCAAGACCATCACGCTCACCGTGGGCAAGCTCACCACGGGCGTCACCGTGCCGCAATGGCCGTCGATTCTGATGCTGCGCAATCTCAAGGCGCCCGAGACCTATTTCCAGGCCGCCTTCCGCGTGCAGTCGCCGTGGGTCATCCGAAACCCCGACGGGGATGACCCGAGCGCGCTCGAGATCCTCAAGCCGGTGTGCTTCGTGTTCGATTTCGCGCCCACCCGGGCGCTGCGGCAGATCAGTGAGTACGGCATCGGGCTCGACCCCAAGGCGAACAATCCCGAGCACGCGGTGGAGGAGCTCGTGAGCTTTCTACCGGTGCTCGCCTACGACGGGTCGAACATGGTGCCCGTCAACGCCGGCGAGATTCTCGACTGGGCGATGTCGGGCACCTCGGCCACCCTGCTGGCGCGCAAGTGGGAGTCGGCGATTCTGGTCAACGTCGACAACCAGACACTGAAGAACATCATGAACAACCAAGCCGCGATGGATGCCATCATGCGCATCGAGGGATTCCGCGCCCTCGGCTCGGAGGTGTTCGAGACCGTGGTCAACAAGAGCGAGGCGATCAGCGAGACCAAGAAGACGAAGGGCGACGACCTCGATCGCCCCGAGAAGAAGAAGCTCACCACCGAGGAGAAAGAGGTCAAGTCGAAACGCAAGCAGATTCAGGAGAAGCTGATCAAGTTCGCCACGCGCATTCCTGCCTTCATGTACCTCACCGACTACCGTGAGCAGCGCCTCGACGATGTGATCACGAAGATCGAGCCCGATCTGTTCCAGGCGGTCACCGGGCTCACCGTCGCCGACTTCGAGTTGCTCGTCTCGCTCGATGTGTTCAACTCCACGCACATGAATCAGGCGGTGTTCGCCTTCAGGCGCTACGAGGACTCATCGTTGTCATACACGGGCATCGACTCGCAGCATGGGCGCAAGACCATCGGGCTCTACGACACTGTGGTGGGTATCGACGCAACTCCATCTGTTGGTGCGGAACGGGCGTGAGCGAATAGGCCCTGCTGGGTCGCTTATTCAATGGTGTGTCTGGAGACGCGTCGAGGATCGACGCGGCCAGGCACCCGGACGGCGGGCCCATCCGTCGCATCCAGCCTCACCCACCGACTCACATCAGCGCACTCAGCCGCATCCACCAGCTCACA
>DGEZ01000125.1:2465-9985 GCA_002391425.1 Micrococcales bacterium UBA3913
CGGCGCAGCACGAGCCCCACCAGCAGCACAGGCAGCGTGAACGCCAGCAGGAGGCCGAGGGATATCCAGTAGTCACCGGCATACACCCCGGCCAGTGCCGCCCTGACCGCGGCGACGGCATGCGTCGCCGGGAGGAACTGGCTGATGCCCTGGAACCATCCGGGCAGCAGCTCCAGGGGGTAGGCGCCACCGGAGCTGGAAATCTGTACCACCAGCAGCAGCACACTGAGGGCCTTGCCCGCATTGCCCAGGGCCACGACCGCGGTGTACATAATCAGCATGAACACCAGGGAGGAGACCCAGCCTGCCAATATCAGGAGCAGGGGATGCGCGGGCGCAACCTGTACGAACAAGATCAGCCCCACCGTCACCAGGGTGCTCTGCGCAAGCCCCACCAGGGCGTAGATCGCGTACCTGCCCAGGTACTGCTGAGTGGGGCTGATAGGGGCACGCCGGGGGAGGGCATCCGCACTGACATCCACGCGGATCACCACCGTGGTGAGCAGGGCTCCTACCCACAGCGCGATGATCATGTACAGCGGAGCCATACCGGCGCCGAAGCTGGTGACCTCGAATACGGCGGTGCGATCGATACGCACCGGGTCACTGAGTGCTGCTGCCACCACCGTCGGGTCTGATCCCACGATCTGGCTCAACTGGTCCAGATCGTCGGAATCCAGTGCCGCCGTGAGCGCGTCGCTGATGTTCTGGAATTGGTCCGCACTGTCGGTGAGGGTCGATGCCACCTCCTGCATCGTCTGCTGACCCTGGGCGAGCGACTCGCTGATACTGCCGGTGGCGTCCACAAGATCGTCCGCAATAGCGGAGAGGGAACCGGTCAGCGTCGCCACATCCGTGTCGATGGTCGTCAGCGTGGCCGCCAGCTGGTCGAGGTGCGGGGCCAGCTCCTGCTGGTATGTGGTCACCGCGTCGTCCAGTGTGCTCTGAGCCGCCTCGAGTGCTTCGCTGAGCTCGGTGTGGGCGTTCTGGGCGTCGGCATTGCGGTCGGCGATATCGGTGCTCACCGAGGTCAGCGCGTTGAGGACATCCTGCTGGCGGGAGATGGCTGCATCCAGCGAGTCCACTACAGCATCGACAGCCGCCTGTCCTGTCGCGTCGAGTTGGGGGCGAATGTCGTCGGCGAGGGTGTCGCGAACCGCCGTGTAGTCATCGATCTGCTGCTGAACCTGGTCAGAAACGTCGGAAACGACCTGGAGCTCAGAGTCGGTCAGCGAGTCCGCGCTGGCATACAGGTCGTCGATGCGGTCGGCCACCGCCTGATAAGCGTCACGGGTGGTGCTCAGGGCATCGGCCAGGGACGATGAGGCGCCGTCTATCGCATCCGAGAGGGCCTGCGTGGAGTCCGTGCTCTGGTCTACTGCGTCGGAGGCCTCGGTCAGTGTCGAACCCGCCGCGGAGACGAGCCCCCCGGCGCTGTCCACCAGGGTGGCGCTGGAGGACAGCAGCGAGGCGAACATATCGGCGGTCTGTGCTCCGGAACGCAACTGGTCGGAGATGGATTCCACGCGGGTCTGGAGTTCGGTGACGGCCGTGCGGGTTTCATCTGAGTCCAGCACGTCCGTGAGTGAGGACGCCAGCGACACGGTGATATCGCCGAGTGTTTCGGAGAAGACCTCGGATATCTGTGTGGAGACCTCCTCCGCTCCCTGCCCGGTGATCTTGGGTGCCAGGGCGTTGAGCTTCTCATTGGTGTAGTACGCGATGGAGGAGACCTCTGCGTCATCGGCGTAAAACGACAGCATGTCGGCGCTGAAGGACTCCGGCAGTACGATCGCGGCGTAGTACTCGCCCGAGCGGGTGCCGTCGATCGCGTCGTCCTCGTCCGTGACGATCCAGTCGAGCTGGTCGTTTGCGGCAAGAGCGGACAGTACCTGATCGCCGATGTTGACCTGCACCGGGACCAGTGAGCTCTGGTAGCCCTCGTCCACGCTGGCCACCGCCACCTTGAGGTTCGCGGTGTTCGCAAACGGGTCCCAGCTGGCGATGACGTTGAACCAGGTGAACAGCGACGGGATGATGATGAGTCCGACGATCACGATAGAGGCGATGACGTTGGAGAAGACTTTGCGCAGGTCGCGGCGCATCAACGCGAAGATGGTGCTCATGGCCGATTCCCATCCGTGATAGCTGCATCACGCAGCTGCTCGTCATTCCAGGTAGCGAGTTCCTCGGTCAGCTCAAAGCTGTGCATGGCGTATTCGAGTGCCACCAGCAACCCCATGATCAGCAGCACCCACAGCACCCAGATGCCCAGTAGCGCCGCCTTGGCGTCGGGAAGGACCATGGCCAGCACGGCCAGCACCAGCATCCCCAGCACACCAAGGACGGACACGGCCCTTCTCCTCCACCGGTAGCGCCGGGTGAATGCGACCGTCTGCGCGGTCACCCGATCGCGGAAGCGATCGTGGTTGGCCAGGGCACTAAGGATGTCCGTGAGTCGGTAGCGTCGATCGATGACCTGCACATTTTCTCCGATGAGCAGGTCTGTGGCGGCGATGCGCTGATTGAACAGCGCATTGAGGTTGGCCAGGTAACGGCGCAGGAACAGGCCCAGTGCGA
Organism: Micrococcales bacterium UBA3913; assembly: GCA_002391425.1. Lineage (GTDB taxonomy): Bacteria > Actinomycetota > Actinomycetes > Actinomycetales > Microbacteriaceae > UBA3913. The sequence continues at coordinate 5,046 of DGEZ01000125.1, forward strand.
ACGACAGCACCACGAACACCCCTAGCACCGCCATGTACTGCCAGTAGTGTGTGCCGTAGAAGCCCCCGATCGTCTCTCGCAGAGCCTCAATGCCGTAGGTGAAAGGCAGGAAGGGGTAGATCTTCTGGAAGAAGTCCGGCATCGTCTCGATCGGATAGATGCCGGAGGAACCGGGGATCTGCATGATGACCAGCAGCACGCTCAGGCCTCGTCCGATGTGCCCGAAGGACACGCTCAGCGAGTAGATGATGCTCAGGTATGCCAGCGAGGTGAGCACTCCGGTGACGATGAAGGCCGCTGCGTTCACGGTCTGGACGCCGAGGAGCAGATCGCCAATGGTGACGATGAGCGCCTGCCCGGTCACCAGTGCGCTGAAGGTGAGGAAGCGTGCGAGATAGGCCTGGCGCACCGTAATACCCTCGACGCCCACGGTGTCCACCTCGATCTTGAAGATCACCATCAGGACGAAGGCCCCGATCCACAGCGACAGGTTGGTGAACAGCGCTGCCATCGCCGAGCCGTAGGAATTGACCGGGTAGAGTACGGTCTCCTCCAGGTGCACGGGAGAGGACACAAAGGAGGCGATCTGGTCGACGTCGAGTCCGCTGATCTCGCTGAGGCTGTCCCAGGCGGAGGCCGTGCTCAGCGCGACGATGTCGGTGCGGGTGGTCGTCAGGTCGTCGGCGATGGAACTCAGGTTGTTGCCGAGGGAGTCCAGCGCGTCCTCAGCGGAGACGAGTTGCGAGTCCAGATCTGTCAGCAGCGCCGACGCTTGGGCGATGGTGGCCTGCTGTGAGGTAAGGGTGGCGGAGAAACTCGCCATGTTCGTGGACAGCTCGGTGAGGGCGGCCCGCAATGCAGGCTCCGTGGCCAGTAGCTCGGAGCGCAGGTTTTGGGCAGCCGTGGCCGCCTGCTGCGAGGCGGACTCGGTCTCGTCCGCCGCGCCTTGAATCGAGGAGATAGCGCTGCTGGTGTCGGTGGTGAGGCCGTTCAGGTCTGTCAGCAGTTGCTGGTCGGCGGTCACCCGATCGTTGAGGGAGTCGATCACGCTGGTGAGAGCGGAGGTCACGTCGGGGTCGAGTCCGGCGGTGTCTACGATCTCCTGAAGCTCGGCGATTGCCTCGGCATTGGCATCGGTGACCGTGGTGAGGGTGTCGATGGCTGCCTGTGCCTGGGAGGTGACCTGGTTCAGGCCTGTGGTGATGTCTGTGACGGACGAGTTGGCCGTGGACGTCGCATTCGCGAGCGCAGTGGTGGTCTCAACGTAGGCCTCGGTCCCGGCGTCGGTGACGTCTGCAATCTCCTGCTGGGCCTCTGAGAGGGCATCCTGCGCCTGGGTCAGGGCCGTCTGCACGTCCGTTAGTGTCGTGCTGACGTCGGCCAGGGCGGTCTGGGCATCCGCGAGTCTGGTGCGGGAGTCTTCCAGGTTGTCACGGAGGCTGGTGACGTTGCTGCGTGCGTCGTTCATATCGGAGATGGCCTCGTTCAGCGCCGCCAGGGTGACGGAGGTGGCGTCATCGACGGTCGTCAACGAGTCATCGGCTGCCTGCGTGATGGCCTCGGTTACGGCCTTTGGTCACCTCGGCAGTGAACTCCTCGGTGATCTGGGTCTCCAGTTGTGAGGCCCCGGTGTCCGTGATCTTGGGCGCGATGGCGCTGGACTTTTCGTTGACGTAGTAGTCGATAGCAGGCTGGGTGTAGTCGCCCGTGGTGATGCTGAGCATATTGGCGGTGAAATCCGCGGGGATGACGAACGCCGCATAGGCATCGCCGCTATCCACGTCCTCGCGCGCCTGTGCTTCGGAGGTGAAGTACCAGCCCAGTTCGTCGTTGTCCTCGAGCTTGTCCACGATCAGGTCACCGGCGTTGAGTTCTCCGGTGAGATCCGAGGAGCCGCCCTGGTCGAGGTTGGCCACGGCAACTGAGATGTTGCCGGTGTTTCCATACGGGTCCCAGAAGGCGGCGATGTTGAACCAGGCGTAGAGCGCGGGCGTTACCAGGACCCCCGCGATAATGATCCACGCGACGGGCACGGAGACGATGCGATGCGCATCGCGTTTGATGACCCGCCAGACGTTCTTCACGGGCCAATTCTAGGGGTGAGGTCTGTGTTTTGCTGAGGGATCGCCGCATGCGAGGGCTCTTCTGGCACCGCTCGCCCCGTGACACGTCAATGGCTTGCCGTGAGGGTGCCGCGCGTGTCGAGGTGGAGTTCTGCGTCGATGTGGATGCGCTCCAGGAAGGCCCGTTCGTGGCTGACCACGATGATTGCCCCCTCGTACGCGTTGAGGGCCTGGACGAGGTGATCCTTCGTGTCGAGGTCGATGTCATTTGTCGGCTCATCCAGCACAAGCAACTCCGGAATGGGCTGGGCGAGCAGAACGAGCGCCAGCATCGCCCGGAACCGTTCCCCGCCGGGGAGCGTCCCGACGGCACGGGTGGCGACCCGCCGTGACGGCGGCAGCCCCGCCTATCCGCCGGCGCGTCGCGATGGTGCGTTCTTGCGCGAGCCGGTCGCTGCGCTCGCGGTGCAGATTCTGTTTTGCAGCCGACACGTCCCGGCGAGCAGCCTGCTGCTCCGTGTCGAGCCATTCGAGCCAGCTCGCATACGAGCCCCCGAAGGTGGTGAGCTGGCCGTCGCGTAACTCTGCGACGGCATCCACGACCTCGAGGAGTTTGACATCGTGGCTGACCACGACGAGGTTTCCGTGCCAGGATGCGAGAAGCTCGTACACGCGCCTGCGGTGCTCCTCGTCCAGATCGTTGGTGGGCTCATCCAGCAGTGTGATCTCCGCACGGCCCAGCTGCACCCCGGCGAGGGCGACGAGCCCCGCCTCGCCCCCGGAGAGTTCGCCAACTTTGCGGTCGAGCGGAATGTGGAGCCCGAGGCGGTGAAGGAGTGCTCCAGTTCGTTCCTCGATGTCCCAGCCGGTGTCACCGAGGGCGTCAAAGTCTTCGGCCCTCGTGCTGCCGTTCACGATTGCTCGCAGGGCAGTGACCGTCTCGGTGATGCCCAGCAGATCCATCACGGACGTGGCGGGGTCGAGGGAGGCGTGCTGCGCGAGGTGTGCGATCTCTCCGTGCGTCTGCACCACGCCGGAGGCGGGCTGGATCTGGTGTGCGATCAGCTGCAGGAGTGTCGTTTTCCCAGCCCCGTTGCGGCCAATGAGGGCGGTGCGCCCCTCAGGGAACGTGACGGTGGCATGGTTGAGCACCTGGCGTCCATCCGGCCAGTGGAACGAAACGTCGTTGAACGTGATGGCAGGGGTGGGGTGTTGCATATTTCCCTCCGAAGTCTGGTGCAGACATATCGGATGGGTGCGATTCGCGTAATCCTTCAGGTGCCGACATGTCTGCGTGTGATGCACACATGTCGGGGTTCCGACATCGTGAGTGGTCAGTACGCAGTGATGTGGGCACTGATCATGGCGAACCTCTCTGATTGCGATGGCCGCCGCACGACCTGCGAGCGACCATCGTCAGGGTACCGGTTTGAGACCGATGGATCAAGGTCCACTAGCTATGCTTGACGTACTACGTCAGACGTAGCATTATGAGTGTGACCCGAGGAGAAATGAGGACCGCTATGATCAGCGCGGACGCCATCCGTGGCTACATCGATCTCATGGTCCTGAGCATTCTGGATGAGCGGCCGTCCTATCCCTACGAACTGGTACGCACCATCACCGAGGTGTCAGACGGCCAATACCCGATCAAGCAGACCACGCTGTATTCGGCCGTGAAACGACTGGAATCCGCGGGCATGATCGCCGCGCATGCGGAGAAATCCCCGACAGGAAAACCCCGCACCTATTACCAGCTCACCGATGCCGGGCGGGCGTTGCGCCTCGCACGGCTCGACGAGTGGCAGCAAACCCGAGACATTGTGGACAGATTCACCCAAGGAGGCTTCTGATGGACGTCATCGACGCATACCTCACGACCATGTTCAGCCCCTACCCGGCTACCGCGCGCATGGTAGAGGCCAAAGCAGAACTCAGACAGATGATGGAGGATGCCTATCAGGCCGCACGCGAGCGAGGTGCGAGCGAAACGGCGGCCGTCGGCGAGGTGATCAGTGCCTTTGGCAGTCTCGATGAACTCGCCGATGAACTCGGCATCATCGCAGAGGTGAGTGTCTCGCCAACCGCGGACGAAGATCGTGCCCTCACCCTTGACGAAGCGCAGTCCTATGCGGAGACCATCCATCGCACCAGGTGGCTTCTCGGCGGTGCGATCGCGCTGTTCATCATCTCGCCCATCGCTCTGATCACGTTCACCGTGCTCACCAATGGGGCGAGCCTGCCCATCTTTGTCGGGCTCGCCTTCCTGATTGTGCTCGTGGCGGTCGGAGTTGTCCTCCTGGTGACACGTTCCGCCGCACTCGCTCCGCACCGCCGTATCGTTGACGGCCGTTTCGCGCGTTCGCCCAAGGCGCTCGCCTGGGCGCAGGAACAGGCCCGTGCACATGCGGGTACACGAACGGGAACAGTATCGGTCGCTGTGCTGCTGTGGATCCTCGCGGGCCTTCCTCTCATCGGGGGTGCGCTCGCCTCCGATGCACGCGGGAGGGACTGGCTTGTGGTGCTCGGCCTCGACGTCACACTCATCATGGTCGCCGCCGGTGTCCTCGTGTGGATGCTCGGGAACGCCCCCGTCACGGTGTACGAACGCCTATCCCACCCCGGGCATGTGTCTGATGAGGAGACCGATTCCCCCGTCGCGAATGCGGTCCTCGGTGCCTATTGGCCACTTGTGACAGTTGGCTATCTGGCCTGGAGCTTCCTCGGAAACGCGTGGGATACCAGCTGGGTGATCTGGCCGATTGCGGGGGTGTTCTTCGCAGCTCTCGCGGTGCTGGTCAAAGCATTCGCGGATGGGCGGCGGGAGACGCGGTAAGGGAAGTGGCGGGGCTGCGGGTGGCGCGTCGTGACCGGAGG
>DGEZ01000102.1 GCA_002391425.1 Micrococcales bacterium UBA3913
GCGTCTTGCATGATGAGGATGGGGGTGGTCTCGACGTCGAGACCACCCCCATCCTCATCATGCAAGACGCTGTGACCATCACCCCGTGTTCTGAAGACCTGCGGCAACGCCGTTGACAGTCAGCAAGAGCAGTCTTTGCATCTCCGCGAGTCGCTTGCCCTCGAGAGTTCCGCTGCGTAGTTGACGCAACGCGGCGAGCTGGACGAGCGAGAGCGCATCGATGTAGGGCGCGCGCAACTGCACGGCACGACCCAGGGAGCGTGTGTTGCTCAGGGTGACCGCTTCGCCCGTGATCTTCAGCACCCAGTCCATGGTCAGGTGGAACTCCTCCAGGACAAGGTCCTTGAGATCCTCCCGGTTCCCCAGGGACAGGTACTTCTCCGCGATTCGGCTGTCGGCCTTCGCGATGCCGAGCTCCGAGTTGTTGATCAGCGAGGTGAACAACGGCCACTCGCGATAGGCGTGACGCAGGAGGTCCAGGTCTCCGACCGCGTCCAGGGCACTGCCGAGGCCGAACCATCCGGCGAGGTTCGTGCGTGCCTGCGTCCACGAGAACACCCAGGGGATGGCCCGCAGGTCTTCCAGCGACTCGACAGACAGGCCGCGTCGGGCGGGGCGGGATCCGATCGGGAGCAACCCGATCTCCTCCAGCGGCGTGACCTGCGCGAACCAGGGCGCGAACCCAGGGGTGCGGACCAGCTGCAAGAACCGCTCGCGGCTGACCTGATCGAGTTTCTCGGCCAGATCGGAGAAGTGAACTGCTGCCTCCGAGTTGCGCTTCGACACACTGGGAGCCGACTGCAAGAGGGTAGCCGCGGCCACTTCCTCAATGTGGCGCCTGGCGATCACCGGATTGCCGTACCGTGCGGTGATCACTTCGCCCTGCTCGGTGATCTTGAACCGGTTGGCCACCGACCCCGGGGGCTGGGCGAGGATCGCTTCGTGCACGGGTCCTCCGCCGCGTCCCAGCGCTCCGCCTCGACCGTGGAAGAGCGTGAGCTGAATGTCATTGCGCTCGGCCCACTTTGCGAGCCCGTCCTGTGCTTCGTACAGGGCGAGCGTCGCGGAGACGGGGCCGACGTCTTTCGAGGAATCGGAGTACCCGAGCATGATCTCGACCTTGCGGCCTGTTTCGTTCAGACGCCTCTGGAACTGCGGCAAGGTGAGCACCTGGTCCATGATGCCGACGCTGTTGTGCAGATCCTCGAACGTCTCGAACAGGGGGATCGCGTCGATGATGGGGGCGCGGATACCATCCGACGCATAGTCCGCGAGTTCGAAGACCGCGGCGATGTGCTCGGGCTTCTGCGTGAACGAGACGATGTACCGTCCTGCGGCGCGCGGTCCGTACCGGCGCTGCAGGGACGCGATGGCGTGGAAGACGTCCAACGTCTCCACGGTCATGGGGTCGAGATCGGGGCTGGTCAGGCCGTGCGCGCGGATGTCCTCCAGGGCGCGCTCGTGCACCTTTGAGTGCTGCCGGACCTCAAGCTCTGCCAGGTGGAAGCCGAAGCTCTCCACCTGCCAGATCAGTCCCTGCAGTTCGCCGTAGGCTTCACGGACTGCTCCATCCCCGACGAGGGAGTTCTGGATGACACGCAGATCCGCGATGAGTTCTTCCGGGTCGCGGTAGGCGAGGTCGGCATCCCTGGTCCGGGTGGCGTCGATGCGTGCCGCGACGAAGGACAGTGTGCGACGGTACGGCTCCCGAAGAGCGCGGGCCTCGATGCGCTCCGCCAGCTGTGGATCGAGCTGGCGCTGACTGCGCCACAGTGCGAGCAGGGCGGGACTCGGCGGCGTCGTGATCGCATCCATCGTCAGTGAGCGCCCCAGCTGATCGGCCGTGGCCTGCAGCCCGCGGAGCACATGGTCACTAGCAATGGCAGCAGCCTCGCGTGTGGTTGCAGAGACCACATTCGGGTTGCCGTCGCGGTCGCCACCGATCCACGAACCGATGCGCATGAACGCGGGGGCCTTGGGGGCGGCACGACCAGCGTCCGCGCCGAGAAGCCAGTTGTCCAATCTCCGGTACGTTGTCGGGATCGCCTCAAAAAGGGTGGCGTCGAATACCGCCATGATGCCGCGCACCTCGTCAATGGGGGTGGGCTTCTTGACCCGCAGCGGTGACGTGCGCCACAGCGTCTCGATCTCCGCCATGAGGGCACGCTCGTTCTCGATGAGACCCGCCTCGTGCATGCGAGGGTGATCCCTTTCTGCGAGCAATTCACTGATCCGGTGGATGGCGTTGGTGACGGCCCGTCGGCGCGCCTCCGTCGGGTGCGCGGTCAGCACGGAGTGGAACCGCAGGTTGTGCAGCCGTTTCACCGTCTCCTCGGGACCCACCTCGTCGCGCAATTGTTCGATTGCGGCCGGCAGCACGGGGGGTCGGTCTCCTGAGGCGGACGAGTCGCTGCGCACGCGCTCGTTTTCCTCGGCCAGGTTCACCAGGTGGAAGTACACGGTGAACGCCTGGGCGACCTCGGAGGCTCGCTCCAGAGAGAACTCTTTGACGACGTCCTCGGCCAGGTGGATGGCGCTTCCGCCCCAATCGGCGTAGGCGCGAATGGTCAGCGTGCGCAGGCGTTCCACGTCTTCGTACAGTCCGGGTGAGCCGGACTCCTTGAGTACCCGGCCGAGCAGACCGCCCAGGAACCGAACATCGGCTCGCAGTCGCTCGGGAACAGGATGGCGTTCGGGCAGATCTATCGGAGATGTCATCGACACGATGTATAGCCTACGCGCTTGAGATAACAAACGGGTTTCGGCGAGCCTGTCCGGGCGTGTACGCCCCCGACAGTCATAATGACGACATGCGGCTCTACGAGGACGAGATCATCGTGCTGCGCACGATGAAACTGGGCGAAGCCGATCGCATCATTACCGCGCTGGGCCGCTCGCACGGCAAGATTCGGGCCGTCGCTAAGGGCGTGCGGAAGCCGACATCCCGGTTCGGCGGACGTCTCGAACCGTTCATGGTTGTCACCTGTCAATTCCGCAAAGGACGCAGCCTCGACATCATCTCCAGCGCAGTCACGAGTCGGCCGTATGCGGCTGCGATAGCGCGCGACTACGGTCGCTTTCGCGCCGGGACGGTCGTGTTGGAGACGGCCGATCGCCTCTCGCAAGCCGAACCGAGCCTGAGCCTGTACCTTCTGCTGCGTGGCGCCGTCGGGGCGCTGGCGCGCGGCGCGCACGACCCGGAGCTCATCCGCGATTCGTTCACGTTGCGTGCCCTTGCCGCGGCGGGCTGGGGGCTGGAGCTGTCGCGGTGTGTCCAGTGCGGGGCCGAGGGAGAGTGGCTGATGCTGGCGCCGTTGCTCGGAGGCGTGCTGTGCGACACCTGTCGCCCCGCTGGTGCGTTGTCCCTGTCCGGGGGGAGTCGGGATTTGCTGGTCGCCCTGGCATCGGGAAACTGGGACGTCGCCGACGAATCCGTTCCGGCCGATCGTCTCGTTGTGTCCGGGATTGTGGCAACCTATCTGCAGAATGTCATCGAGCATCGCATCAATTCCCTGGGCTGAACGGCGCCTACCGGAGTGACGGGTCCCGCAAGGGAGAAACAGGTTTATCTGGGGTGAAGAGAACGGGTCACTGTGACTGAGAACGAGTTGAAGCCGCTGGATTACTCCGGCGGAACGCCGCCAGTGTTCGTGAACACGCCACGCCACGTCGCAATCGTGATGGACGGCAACGGGCGCTGGGCGAACGAGCGCGGCCTGCACCGCACCGAGGGCCACAAGGCCGGAGAATGGGCGCTCATGGATGTGGTGGCGGGCGCCATCCAGACCGGTGTCTCCCATTTGAGCGTGTACGCATTCTCGACGGAGAACTGGAGCAGGTCCCCGGCCGAGGTTCACTTCCTGATGAGCTACATCAGCGATGTGCTCGCACGACAGGAACGCCAATTGAACGCCTGGGGTGTGCGCATCGTGCACGCGGGGCGGCCCCAACGGCTGTGGAAGAGCGTGCAGAGGGCCTTCGACTACGCGCAGCGGGCCACGGCTGGCAACACCGCGCTGACGTTGACCATGTGTTACAACTACGGCGGCCGGGCGGAGATCGTGGATGCTGTGCGAGAGCTCGCTCAGGCTGCAGTCGACGGCCGGATTTCGCCACGGCGCATCACAGAGGCATCGTTCTCCCGGCACCTTTCCGTGCCCGAGGACGTTGACCTGTTCATCCGCTGCTCGGGGGAACAGCGACTGTCGAATTTCCTGCTGTGGCAGTCGGCGTACGCGGAGCTCGTCTACCAGCACGTTTTGTGGCCGGACTACCGCCGGGAACACCTGTGGCAGGCGATTGAGGAGTACCAGCACCGTACCCGCCGGTTCGGCGCAGCTGTCGATTCCCCGCAGGGTGTGGCGGAGGAGCAGGACTGAGCTCGAGCATCCAGCTACGACACGCTCCCGACAAATATCCGCCAGGTGCTATGCGAACTCCGTTAACTCGACTACGATAGGCAGGTCGGCACTCACCTCGTCCGGTAGACGAGAGCCTCGTGAAACATATGGATGACGCGCGAGGAGGGGGCGAACATCCCGTCGCGTCGATACATCCCTTATTTCCCTGAAATACTGCAGCATGCAGCGTGCCGACACATCTGGCCGCCCTTGTGCTGCCAGAAAGAGCTGCTCATGAAACGCCCGACATCCTCCGAACGATCCTCTGAACGGCCCCGCGGTCAACGGGGACAGCGCGCACAGCGCGGGAATACCTCCCGCGACTCCTCGCGTTCTCCGTACGCGAAGCAGGGCAGGCGCCGCCCCTCGGGGCCGGCCCAGCCAGATCGCAAGCAGCGCTATTCTCGCGACCGGTCGCGCCCGGTGCAGCATGAGGACATCGTCCAGGCCAGGTACGTGGCCGTGGTTGAGCCCGAGGGGATCGACCAGTGGGAGTTCTCGGACCTGGGACTCGACCCGCGCATCGTCTCGGCACTATCCGCGCGCGGGATTCAGCGTCCGTTCCCCATCCAGGCGGCGACGATTCCGGACGCTATTGCCGGACGTAACATCCTGGCTCGCGCCCAGACCGGCAGCGGAAAGACCCTGGCCTACGGCGCTCCCCTGATCACACGGTTGCAGACCCTCAGCCCCAGCAAGGAGCGTGGCCGGGATGCTCGCGCCCTCGTCCTTGCGCCGACGCGCGAGCTGGCGGAGCAGATCGACAGTGTCATCCAGCCTCTGGCCCGGACGGTGGGGTTGCACACGATCGCCTTGTATGGCGGCGTGCCCCTGCGCAAGCAACTCATCGGGCTGGGCCGGGGTGTGGACATCATCATCGCTACGCCGGGTCGGTTGGAAGACCTGGTCGAGCGCGGCCGTGTGGATTTGGCGAAGATTCGCATCACAGTCGTGGACGAAGCTGACCACATGTGCGAGCTCGGCTTCCGTGAGCCTCTGGCGAGGATCCTCGGCCAGGTGGACCCGCGTGGTCAGCGTCTCCTCTACTCGGCGACCCTGGACGAGGAAGTGGCCAACCTGGTCGACAGGTTCGTTCCCGAACCCGTCGTGCACGAAGCAATGTCAACTGAGGCCACCGGAACGATCGACCACGAGGTGCTCCTGGTCGATCCCCGCGGCAAGACCGATATTGTCGGCGAGATCGCCCGGATCAACCCCGGACGCACCGTGGTGTTCACCCGTACCCGTCATGGCGCCTCTGAACTGTCCGACTCTCTCAACGATTCGGGCATCCCGTCAACCTGTTTGCACGGGGATCTGAATCAGGCTCAGCGCCGGAGGAATCTGGCTGCGCTCACGGATGGTCGCGTGCGCGTCCTGGTGGCCACTGATGTGGCTGCCCGCGGACTCGACGTCGACGGTGTCACCCTGGTGGTTCAGGCGGATCCACCCGAGGACCACAAGTCGTACATCCACCGCGCTGGGCGCACGGGTCGTGCCGGCTCGGATGGTGTCGTGGTGACGTTGAGCACGGAGCGGGGTCGGCGGCGTGTCTCGGATATGCTGCGCAAGGCTGGCGTGCATGCGCCGATGCGCCAGGCGCGGGTCGGCGATGCCCTCCCCGAGGATATCGTGGCTATGCTCTCGTCCCATCGATGACTTTCATGGCTGGGGCACAGGCGGACGATAGGTGCCAGTAATTCCGTGACTCTACGGTTCGAAAAGAACTGTGAGAGGAACGTGATGTTTTTCACTTATCTGAGGCGTGAACTCGCCAATCGTCGCAAACAGACGATCATCATATCCGCTGGCATGGCGCTGGCCATCGCTCTTGTTGTGGTGGTCAACTCCCTGTCGGCGGGTATCCAGGATGCCCAAGCAGAGGCACTGGAATCCATTTACGGCGTCGGCACTGACATCACGGTGACAGTGCCCGCCGAGGCCCCGGACACCGACAGCGAAAGTTCGGACGGGACCCCGCAAATGGGTCAGCAGTTCGACTTCGGCTCGGACGACGGCACCACGGAGGACGGCACGACCACCGTCAACCAGTCGCAGTTGAGCACGGACATGACAACGACGACTTTTGAGGACAGCGCGCTGGACACAGTGACAGCCGTGGATGGTGTATCGGCGGCGTCCGCCACTCTGAGCCTGACGAACACGACCTTCAACGGCGAGTTGCCCGACTTCTCCTCGACAACAGAGGGGGACAGTTCAAGCTCTGCTCAGGCGATGCCGTCGGAGGGCGCGGGCGGCGGAACGGGCGGCCCGAATGGGGACGGATCGAGTTCCTTCAATGTGGACTCGTTCACTGTTCTCGGTGTCGATCCCACGGCCGACGCGGTCGGCCCGCTCTCGGCGGTCACGCTGAGTGAGGGCGAGACCCTGACGACCAATGACGCCGATTCAACGGATGCTGTGCTCGATGCCGACTACGCGACGAGCGCGGATCTGGCCGTCGGTGACACGATCGACATCGGTGGCACCGAGTTCACGATTATCGGCACGGTGACCTCGTCCACGACCTCGGGCACCTCCACCTCATCTGATGTGTACATCTCGCTGGCGGCGGCACAGGCGCTGTCCGGCGAAGACGGGATGATCAGCTCGATCTACGTGCAGGCCGAGAGCTCGGATCAAATCGACACTGTTGCAGATGCCATCAGCGCTGCTCTTCCGGACGTCACGGTCACGACCGAGTCCGATCTTGCGGACACGGTGTCGGGCTCCCTCGGTACCGCGGCGAGCCTGATCTCCAACCTGGGCACGTGGCTGTCTCTGATCGTGCTTGTTGCGGCGATCGTCATCGCGGTGCTGTTCACGATCTCCGGTGTGACCCGTCGTACCCGCGAGTTTGGCACTCTGAAAGCGATTGGCTGGTCTAATGGCTCGATCGTTCGCCAGGTGGCTGGCGAATCGTTCGTCCAGTCCCTCATCGGGGGCCTGGTGGGTGCCGTGATCGGCATCATCGCAGCGATCATCATCAATATGTCGAACATCACGCTGTCGAGCTCTGGCTCCACGGAGGCGATCGCAGATTCGACAGGATCGGGCGGAGGCATGGGCGGCGGTTTCGGCGGCGGCATGATGGATGCGGCCACGACCACGGCCACGTCGACGGATCTGACCCTCACCGCACCGGTGTCGGTGGCGGTTATCCTGCTCGCGGTCGGCCTGGCGGCGCTCGGCGGACTGATCGCAGGGGCTTTCGGCGGATGGCGTGCGGCAAAGCTGCGCCCCGCGGAAGCACTGCGGGCGATCGCGTAGACATCAGAGATTCGGTAGAGGTGAAAGGACCACAATGTACAAGCTCAATGATGTCTCGCGGGTATACCAGCAGAAGAAACGCATCGTGCGTGCGCTGGACCACGTCACTCTGACGATCCCGGACGGCGACTTCGTCGCGGTGCAGGGACCGACCGGCGGCGGCAAGTCCACGTTTCTGCAGATGCTCGGGGCCCTGGACAGACCAACACAGGGCACCATCACCCTGGATGAGGTGGAGCTGAGTTCCGCCTCGGATGCTCAGCTCTCGAAGGTGCGCGCCGAGACGATCGGGTTCATCTTCCAGGGGTTCAACCTGATCCCCACACTCACTGCGCGAGAGAACGTGGAGACCGCTCTGGTTCCGACCGGATACTCGAAGGACTCAGCCACGGAGCTAGCTCAGTCGGCGCTGGAGAGCGTCGGCCTCGCCGAGCGCGGCGACCACCTTCCCAATGAGCTCTCGGGCGGCCAGCAGCAGCGCGTGGCGATCGCCCGGGCGATCATCAAGCACCCCAAGGTGCTGTTGGCGGATGAACCGACCGGAAACCTAGACGAGGAGACCCGCGACGACATCATGCGCGTCCTCGAGGACCTGCGCGAGCAGCTCGGCCTCACCATGGTGATTGTCACGCACGACTCGTCGGTGGCAGCGCGCGCGAAGCGGCGGCTGTACATCAAGGGCGGGCACCTCAGCGAACAGGCGAAGACCCGGGGGCGGTAAGCCGGGATGGGCCCGGTGGCACCGCTGCGTGCTCCCGGGCCCGAAACCCGCCCCAGGACTTGTAGAATGGGGCGTCGTGGCCTGCGCATCTGGGCGCGGTTCAGAAATACTTCAGGAGTAGTTCGTGGCTCAGCCAAGTCGTCTCGATCAGGTTATTTCGCTCGCGAAGCGTCGCGGCTTCGTCTTCCAGTCTGGAGAGATCTACGGGGGCTCGCGCAGCGCCTGGGATTACGGACCGCTGGGCACCGAGCTGAAGGAGAACATCCGCAAGCAGTGGTGGCAGCACTTCGTGCGCGGGCGTGCCGATATGGTTGGCCTGGACTCCTCGGTGATCCTGCCTCGTCGGGTCTGGGAAGCATCCGGCCACGTGGCGACGTTCACCGACCCGCTGGTGGAGTCGCTGCACACGCATAAGCGCTACCGTGCCGACCACCTCATCGAGGCGTATACCGCCAAGCACGGGCATCCCCCGGTGCATGGCCTCGCAGACGTGAACGACCCGGACACCGGCCAGCCCGGGTCCTGGACGGAACCGCAGCAGTTCTCCGGTCTAATGAAGACCTACCTAGGCCCCGTGGACAATGAGGAGGGCCTGCACTACCTGCGCCCCGAGACCGCTCAGGGCATTTTCGTGAACTTCACGAATGTGCTGACCGCCTCGCGCAAGAAGCCCCCGTTCGGCATTGGGCAGATTGGTAAGGCGTTCCGCAACGAGATCACCCCCGGCAACTTCATTTTCCGCACCCGCGAGTTCGAGCAGATGGAGATCGAATACTTCGTGGCCCCGGCGGAGGCGCAGAAGGCGTTCGACGCCTGGGTGGAGGATTGCTGGAATTGGTTCGTGGATCTGGGAATCGACCCGGCCAATATGCGCCGGTACGACGTTCCCGAGGCGGATCGCGCCCACTACTCGGCAGGCACCATTGACGTCGAGTACAAGTTCGGTTTCCAGGGCAATGAGTGGGGCGAGCTGATGGGGGTCGCGAACCGGACTGATTTCGATCTTAAGAACCACTCGAAGGCGTCCGGAACGGCCCTCGAATACTTCGACCAGGCCACCGGCGAGCGGTACACGCCCTACGTCATCGAGCCGTCGTTCGGGCTCACGCGCTCGTTGATGGCGTTCCTCGTTGACTCCTTCGCGGTGGATGAGGCCCCGAATACGAAGGGCGGCGTGGACAAGCGCACGGTGCTCCGGCTCGACCCGAGGCTGTCCCCGGTGAAGGCCGCGGTGCTTCCGTTGTCCCGCAATGAGAGGCTCTCCCCGGTCGCACGCGAACTGGCCCAGCGGCTGCGCGGGACGTGGAATATTGACTACGACGAGGCCGGGGCGATCGGACGCCGGTATCGCCGGCAGGACGAGATCGGGACGCCGTTCTGCATCACGGTGGACTTCGACTCCCTCGACGACCAGGCCGTGACGGTGCGCGAGCGGGACACCATGTCGCAGGAGCGAGTCGGTCTGGATGCGGTAGCGGACTATCTCGCGGTGCGGCTGCGCGGCGCCTGACCCGGCACTGGCACCGAAGCTCCCTCGGGCACGCGCTGTTACGCGGGCGCGTTTCCGCGCCCTTCGCCAGGCGTGGGGGAATAGCCGGGTGCGGTAGCTCGTTGGGCACTGTATGCATAATCCCGTGAGTATCGACATCTGGTCCGACATTGCCTGCCCCTGGTGTTACCTGGGGGAGCGCAGCCTTGCTGCTGCACTGGACTCCTTTGCCCACAAGGATGAGGTGTCTGTGCGCTTCCGCAGCTATCAGCTCGCCCCCGACGCTCCCGCGGAGATTTCGCAGACCCAGAAGGACTACCTGGTCCAGGTGAAGGGGCTGTCGGAGAAGCAGGTGCAGGCCTCGTTCGACACGATCACCGCGCGCGGGGCGGAGCTAGGCCTGCACTATGGCTTCGCCACGGTGCGCGGGGCGAACACGCGTGCGGCGCACCGGCTCATCCAGTTCGCTCTCCATGCTGGCAAGCAGCAGGAGCTCGTGGATGCTCTCTTCCGCGCCCACTTCGAACAGGGGCTTCTCGTGAGCGACCCGGAGATGCTCGTCTCGCTGGCCGTATCCGTCGGGTTGGATCCTGAGCAGGCCCGTGCCGCGCTGAGCTCGCAGGAGTACGACCGCGAGGTGAGTGACGACATCGAGATGGCGCGCGGGCTCGGCATCCAGGGTGTCCCGTTCTTCGTGCTGAACGGCCGGTTCGGTGTCTCTGGTGCCCAGCCGGTGGAGGCCTTTACGCAGGTACTCGACCAGGTGTGGAACTCGCCAGCGGGGCAGCAGTGAGGAATCTGGCGGGCGCAGTCGGGGTGAACGAATCCCTCCTCGATTCGAGTTCCGTGGGTATCGGTCGAGTCGGCAACACTCCTGTGCTTACACTGTGGGGGGATGCGCAGATGGTGTGCACGGACGACGCGTGCACGTTCCCCCTGTAGTGACCGGGGTCTGAGAGAATGGGTGACGTGTCTGCCCTAAAGATTGGTCCGCTGGAGGTGTCGTCCCCGGTGGTGCTCCTGTCTCTTATACACATCTCCGT
>DGEZ01000106.1:0-2598 GCA_002391425.1 Micrococcales bacterium UBA3913
CGAATCCCTCCGTCTCCGCCAGAGCATCTAAGCCCCTGTTTTAAAGGGGCTTTTTTGCGTCTACGCGGTCCGAAACAGGGGTGGCGGGAGTGTCCCGATCTTTCTCCCCAGCGCTAATTTTCTCGCGCGTCGCGCCCCATAGTGTCCCTCGACAGACCCCCTTCCGTACCCATTTGGCACTGTCCCATCTGGCGTTGTGAGGCGGGAGCCTTCTTAAGGGTGGATTCTAAGGTATTGAATATTAAAGCCCTGTTCGTGGTGATGCGGGCAGGAAGTTCGGGCGCGATACTTCGTCAACACTGAAAGTCAGCGTCACGGACTGTCCCAGAATTGAAGTTCGGTGGACCAGGCCTGGGGCGCTTCCCGTTGTTGGCAACGCAAAGACGGCATTCTCGGTTGGAAGGCGTCGGAGGTCTCCGTGAAGTCCTGTCGGCATCCGCGGGCGACCTTACCAAGTAGAGGTTGGTGGCGCGAGCCTGGGAGCGACCGACCATAGCTGTGGCGGACGGATGGGATTGCGCCCGATCCATGGTTCCGGTGAGAAGCTGAGCCCGAGCCGAACCTACGACGATCCCCTGTTAGGCTCGTGTTTCACCCTCCGCACTGCGTGGCAGGCCGAGATGCGCGGTCGTTGTGCGTCGACAGCGGGATGTTGTAATCTGCGCTTGCGCACATGCCTTCTTGGTGTCGTGTCTTTTCCTTTAGTCCTTGCCTTCCCTGGGCAGGGGCGCTATCGACTGGAGAAAAGACATGACCCACTCTCAATATCCCCCGGTTGTCCCCGTTGTCTCCCGCTCTCATGAGGTGCTGACCTGCAGTCGGTGCGGTCTCGTGATGACGCATGATGGTCATGAGTACGACGAGGCTCTGATCATTTCCTTTTGCGCTGGCTTCTCGTCCGTCTTTGGCGACGAGATGCGGGTTGACGCGGTCTTCTGTCAGCACTGCCTGTCGTCGATCGCCGGTCCTTGGCTGCGCGTCACTGAGGACCTGCCAATGTGCGGGCGCAGCGAGCATCCGCGCCATTGGGCCAGGCAACCGCATCAACTCTTGAGCAAGAGTTGTGATCCTCAAGAGTCAATGACATCGAACAACGCAAAGCGGAGCGCATCCACCATGCTGAAAAATCATATCGTCTATCTGTTCGCCTTCCTCATCCTCGTCGTCTCCCCGCTGTCACAGGCATCGGGGCAGAACGCTGCGCCCTTCGGGATGGAGCTCGGGGTCGCAACCCTTGCGCAAGTCAGGCAGGAGATCGGGGACTCTTCGCCCCTCGAGGATGAGGGGATCAACAAGTACACCGAAGGGAAGATGGTCTCGACGGACGGCAGAGGACTCGGCGTCGAAGGCGTGCAGTCCGTACTGTTCATCTTCGACAAATCAGAGGTCCTCGCTGGCGTCATGGTTACCATGCCTAAGGATCCTGTCGGGATCTTCAAGACGCTCTCAACCAAGTACAAGGTCGTGTCGAATAGGATCGACTCTTTCATGAACTTTGGCTCCGCGAGGCTGGAGAAGGGCGCATCCGTAGTTGAGATCAACGCCCCTCACTTGTCCTTCGCAATGGAGGTTCGCTACCTGACCAAGTCCTTTGTAGCCGCCCACAACCGGATCGTTCAGGAGGAGGCGGCGGAGAAGGAGCGCAGGAAGGCCAGCGCGCTCTGACCTTTCCGGTGTGACGGAGAGGTCGGCACACCCTCGCCACTGATGCAATTTGGCGTGGAGGGTAGATACGGGCCGGGCGCCTCGGTGCTTGGCCCGCCCATATCGGGCGCGCCACGCCGTACCGACTGTTGTGCGCGAGAACGTCTTGGGTGTCCCGCAGCCACAGCGCCTTGCCCTCCAGCGCAAAGGGCATCGAGTACAGCGCGCGCTCGAAGCTGACGTGACAGTCACGATGCATCGTCACCGCCAGCCAGGTGCCTGGATCCGGCGGCACTTCGGGGAGCGGCACCAAGATGCTGCGCTCGACCGCGAAGGTGTCGAACTGGCGCGCGCGGGTCGTGCCGTGGATGCGCAGCCCGGCTTCCTTCAGCACCCACTCGCGCACCTGCGCGTTCAGATCGGCCAGATCGCGGAAGCTGCGCGTGGGCAGGAAGTTGCCCTTCACGTATTTGACGCCGGTCTCGACGATGCTCTTCTTCTGCGAGTCGTGCGGCGGGCAGGCGTTGATCCGAAAGCCCGAGCCTTCGGCGCACTCGGTGTTGGGGGCGCTGCACCTGCGCTACGCCCGCCCGGGGCAAATCTCAACCGCACCTTCGGGGGGCTGCGCGCGTACGTTCTGTGCGATGAGCCGGCGCACGCTGGAGTCGTGGCCGGTAAAACCGTGTGCACGCTTGAGCGTGGTGTGGACCACTACGCCGCAGACACCCTGCCCGAGCGCGGCGGCGATCTCGGCGTCCTCGGGCAAGGGACGCTCAGGATCGAGACAACCCTGGGCATGGGTCAGTTGGCGGAAACGGGTCGCGATCCTGCTTCCGACCGCGAGCCGACGCACCGGGCAAATGCCTCGCTTGCAGATGACAGTACGCCCTGCAGTCGATCACACCCGGGTGACGGCTATCCACAGCAGCAGGAGATACGCCGCGAGCGCGAAGC
>DGEZ01000106.1:2863-3321 GCA_002391425.1 Micrococcales bacterium UBA3913
GAATGCCCGCATGGATCCCTGGGGCAGGACCGCCTGGATCAGGCATTCGATGAGCGCCCAGATGCACCAGACCAGGACGAGTACGAAGGCCCATACCGCGGGCGGGAAGCGTCCGGGGAGTTCCACGAGCGCGCTGCGGCGTTGCTGCACGGGCTGGGTGTCGGTGATCTCGGCGTGGCCGTCGACGACGAAGCCGGCGATCAGGTCCCACATCGACTCCTGAATCGCGGCAGCGTGGCCGCCGCTCACGTACTTGACCTGATAGAGGCCCGGTTGCGGGCGTGAAATGGCAAAGCCGTCATGGCCGGCGCTTCCCAGATCCTGCAACTTAAGGAACTCGAAGAATCTGGGGAAGAACGCCACCACCCAGTCGCCGCTGGCGACGAAATTGAGCACCGCCTTGACGCGCGGGGGATCGGTGGCGAGCAGCGCGCTCCAGTCGTAGGTGGTGCGGACCA
>DGEZ01000111.1:0-8046 GCA_002391425.1 Micrococcales bacterium UBA3913
AGAGCATCCCGATTCTATTCATCTCGGCAACAACTTCGCGGCCCAGGTCATTCAGCCCATGCCACAGCCTCTCCCCCACCGCCGCGTCAGCAAACTCCGTACTCCGGTTCCATGTCAGCGTCATGTAGCGGACGCCGAGCCGCGCATACTGACGCAACACTGCGAGATTCCCTGCAATCTGGTGCCCACCCTCAATACCAATAAGCGAGCCGATTTTCCCAGAATCGCGGGATGCACGGACGAGAGCAGCGGTCGGAGCCCATGCAAACGTCTCCGGGTACCTGGAAATCATGCGATGGATGAAATCAATCTGCTCGAGGGTGGCAACGACCGCTTCACCGCCTTGTAGATCGCTATGCACCCACGCCGACCAAAACTGTCCGGCATAATTCCCCCGGCGTAACTTGGGGATGTCCGTCTGCAATGTCTGTGGGAGCTCTTGGTCGATGCCCTCTACGCTGTATCCGCGTTCCGAGCGCGCCTCCCACGGGAGGTCATTGTGACCATCTAGCACTGGTATTGGCGCGAAATCCATGCGGAACCGACTTCCTCTCTGTGCCGATCTCATCGGCTGCATTCCCCGACCGGCAACCGAAGACCATTGTATGCCGCGGCGTCTGCGAGGCTGTGAACGGTGCCCCACAGGCCGCGCACCGTGTGAGCGTGAATCAAAGAGCTCACGATGGCTTCCTCCGTTGCCGAGGCAACCGCTCGAAACATGCCATCCATTTCCGACTCGTGAAGGCGCTCAATCCGATCGATACCCCGATCGGGCCAGTGCGCCACCCGATTCGCGGTGCTGAACGCAACAACGATCTCGCCACTGCCATCACCGATATATCCCCCGGTGCGTACCACGCCAACCGTCACCCGACGTGCCAGACGCCCCAATTGGCGAGCGTCGACCGGGGCGTCAGTGGCGACGACAGTGACAATACTGCCCGTCTCACCCCGTGGTGCTACCCGGCGGTGCGCATCATTCGCCAACAGCCCCAGAGGTGTTTCACCGCGTTCCTCGGCGCGCAGAAGTTCTGCACCAAGGGCCATGCCAGATACCTGGAGGTTTTCCATGGCTCCAAAATTCGTCAAGGTGAGAACACCGAGGGTGTACCTGCTCGACCCCAGGGGGATTACGCGGGATGAGGACCCGATGCCCCCCTTCAGCCCGAAGCAGGTCATACCTCTCCCCGCACCAACATCGCCCTCGGCGAAGTCGGACGATGCGGAGGAAAGCGCAGCACGGGCGTCCTCCTCAGTGACCATGCGGCGACGAATGTGATTGATCGCACCATCATTACATTCCAGAACGACGGGGTTTACCGTACCGGTTGTGAGCCCGATCTCTTCGTGCCCAGCGAGCGCACCGGACACGAGCGCTTCGGAACATACCGGCACAGAAAGCGTGTTGGTCAGAAGAATCGGTGTTTCCAACGTGCCCAGTTCGGCGATTTGCACAAGGCCGATACTTTTCCCAAATCCATTTGCAATATGGCAGGCGGCCGGAAACTTCCTGCCGAAGGGATCCTCCCCGGGGAGGACAGCGGTGACCCCGGTGCGCACCCCCTCCGCAATGACATCTGTGTGACCGACAAGAACACCAGGAACATCGGAAATGAGATTGCGCTTCCCCGGGGGAAGCGCACACATCTGCGGACTCATCCTGACACCCAGACCCATCGCCGACTTCCCTTCATCTCCCTGTCGCGTTTACGAGACTTCCCGCGACCACCCAGAGGCGATCCGACCAAACGCACAGATGAGTTCACGAGAATTCATTTCATTTTCCGAAGCATTTGCAGCTGCCTGACGGACGACTTCTGAAAACTCGAACCCATCCTGCTCAATTGCGTGGCTGTCCCAATGCTCCACAGCGCCCGCATCCACCTCCGGGTGGAATTGAAGCCCCCATGCGCAGGAACCTACACGGAAAGCTTGTACGGGAACTCTCTCGCTGCGCGCGAGCAACACAGCTGTATGAGGGAGCTTCGTGATACTGTCCACGTGATTCTCAATCATCGGAAATTTCGACGCCACCTGCGAGAAAAGCGCGTCATTGCTGAGTGTGCCCACACGAAAAATATCCGTCATGCCGTGTTCCGCAGGGTGGGCTCGCCGAGTGACCTCCCCGCCGCATGCATAGGCGAGCATTTGCCCGCCCAAACACACACCGAGTATGGGCAGCTCGATGTCAACAGCTTGTCGAGCGAGTTCTCTCTCCCGGGGAAACCACGGTGCAGCGTCATCGTCGGACGGCAACGGTGCGCCTCCCAACATGATCAGCCCTGACCACGACTCGAGGCTGTCCGGGAGCGGCTCCCCAGCATATGCTCGGATGATCACGGGGTCGCACCCAGAATCCTTCAACCATTCGGTAGCTCGCCCCAGGGATGAACTCTCCGAATTCTGTATCACGAGAACGGGGGCGATCCCCTCGGCGGAAGCTGCTCCAGTGTGACCTGTCACTGCACGACTCCTTCTTCTCGGCTAACTTCCCAACGCATCGTTGCGCCTGCCTCATGCAGATCGGCGAGAATTCGGTCGCGCACCGACAGGTCCGCCGCATCATCCCAGTTCGCGATGAACGCGTAGATCACACTGCGCGACCCACTCGATGCCACCCCCACGTCTGCGCGCACACCGCGCTCGGTTCCGGTTTTCGCATACACGGTGTACCCGCGATCAGGCTCACTGTGCGCGAGGGGGTCTAAGCCAAATGCCCCCGCCACCATGCTCAGGTCCACCGCGTCCCTCAGCCAGCCGAACACCCGTTGGCCGACACGGGGATGCGCGCTGGCCGCGCCTGTAAGAGGATCGCCCCCCCCCGCGTCCCCACCGCATCCCGATAGAGGCTGGTCAGCAGGCGCACGCACCCGAGGGCGGACCCCGAACTCATCCGCGGGGGCATCTGCTCGGTGCGATGTTCTCGGACATAGTCCAGCAGCGCGATGCCCGCGCTAGCCACGTCATTGCCGCGGACCCCGCTCGGCCCGCCCACACGCGCCAGAAGCACATTCGTCGCCCAGTTATCACTGACCGTACCTACCAAGCGCGCAACGTCGTCCAACGGTAGGATGT
This sequence comes from Micrococcales bacterium UBA3913, assembly GCA_002391425.1. Taxonomy (GTDB): domain Bacteria; phylum Actinomycetota; class Actinomycetes; order Actinomycetales; family Microbacteriaceae; genus UBA3913. The sequence continues at coordinate 3,076 of DGEZ01000111.1, forward strand.
CGGTGGCAAGATGCCGCCACAGGCCCGAATCGGCCATCGCAGGCCCCATGTCACGGCGCAGCGGCTCGTCGGTGCGCATGCTCCCCTCGTCTAGGCGACATGCCACCTCGCGCAACAGCAGCAGCTTCGGCACGCTCGCCGTGCTCAGAATGCGATCGGCGTGCACCTCGAAGACAACCTCCCCCGTGGCTGCGTCATCGACACGTGCACTCCATTGGGCAGGACTCGCATCGAGCCGCTCCGCGAGCCGCATCCACCGTTGCACCTGTGTCCCCATCCTCGGCCCGCCTGTCACCCTTCTCGCGATGTACCCGAACCCGATCAGGTTGCGCGCACCCGCGTGCTCCCCAGCCTAGTCTCGGGCGGCGCAGAGCCTGGAGCGCACCACGCGCGTCGGCAAGGCCGCGGCGCAGTACCGCGGCCTCGCCGAGGTGTCAGCGTGCGATGAGCTGTTCGGAGACTCCCGAGTCCTGTCCTGCCGTCGCGTCCCGGTATGCCCGGTTCACCGCGGAGATGACAGCTTTCAGGGATGCGGTCGCGATGTCGGGGTCCACTCCGACGCCCCACCGCTCGGATCCCCCGACTGCGCACTCGACGTACGCCGCGGCCACGGCATCCCCTCCGGAGGACATCGCGTGCTCGCTGTAATCATGCACGACGACCTCCGCGTCGTAGCGGCGCAGCACGTCAACGAACGCGTCTATCGGGCCGTTGCCAACCCCCTGCACGGAGTCGATCCGGTCGCCGACGCGCAGCTGAGCATCCAGGATGACCTCGCCAGACATATCGGAGGTAGTCTGCGTCCGCACCAGTTCGAAATGCCCCCAGCGGCTCTCCACCGCAGTGGACGGCAGGTACTCATCCTGGAAGATCTCCCAGATCTGTGCGCTGCTCACCTCTCCGCCCTCAGCATCCGTCTTCGCCTGGATGACACGCGAGAACTCGATCTGCAGCCTGCGGGGCAGCTCGAGGGAGTGGTCCGTCTTGAGCAGATACGCTACGCCGCCCTTCCCAGACTGCGAGTTCACGCGGATAACCGCCTCATAGCTGCGCCCCACATCGCGCGGGTCGATGGGCAGATAGGGCACCGCCCAGACGAGATCGTCCACCGGGACCCCCTGCTCGGCCGCGTCGCTCGCCATCCGTTCGAAGCCCTTCTTGATCGCGTCCTGATGTGATCCGGAGAACGCGGTGAACACGAGGTCTCCCCCGTAGGGGGTGCGTTCGGGGACCGGCATCTGGTTCGCATACTCGACGGTGCGGCGAACCTCGTCGATATCCGAGAAGTCGATCTGCGGGTCTACCCCCTGGCTGAACATGTTCATCCCCAGGGCGACCAGGTCGACGTTGCCCGTTCGCTCACCGTTGCCGAACAGGCATCCTTCGATGCGGTCCGCCCCGGCCATGTACCCGAGCTCGGCAGCAGCCACCGCCGTGCCCCGGTCGTTGTGCGGGTGCAGCGAGATGAGCACGCTGTCGCGGCGGTCGATGTTCCGGCACATCCACTCGATGGAGTCGGCGTACACATTCGGGGTCGCCATCTCAACCGTGGCCGGCAGGTTGATGATCATCTGGTGCTCGGGGGTGGGATCGACTACCTCAATCACCCGGTTGCACACCTCCACCGCATACTCGAGTTCCGTGCCCGTGTACGACTCTGGGGAGTACTCGTAGAAGATCTCGGTCTCCGGGATCATCGACTCCAGTCGACGGCACAGCTTCGCTCCCTCCACCGCGATATCGATCACGCCCGCCTTGTCCATCCGGAACACCACATCGCGCTGCAGCACCGAGGTCGAATTGTAGATGTGCACGATGGCGCGCTTCGCGCCGCGAATGGCCTCGTACGTGCGCCGGATCAGGTGCTCGCGGCACTGGGTGAGCACCTGGATGGTGACATTGTCCGGGATCGCGTCGTCGTCGATGAGAGAACGCACGAAGTCGTAATCCGTCTGGGATGCTGAGGGGAACCCGACCTCGATCTCGGTGAACCCCATGCGCACGAGCAGGTCGAACATCACCCGTTTGCGCTCCGGACTCATCGGGTCGATGAGCGCCTGGTTCCCATCGCGCAGGTCCACTGCGCACCAGCGCGGTGCTGTCGTGATGTGGGCGTCGGGCCAGTTACGGTCGGGAAGGTCCACGACGAACTGCTCGTGGTACGGCCGATACTTGTGCGTGGGCATCCCGGATGCCCGCTGCATATTCCTCATGAGTGTGCTTCTTTCCTCGTCCTGGTGGGTGCGGTGCCAACGACGAACTCCGCGACGAGGATGGCCCCAGATCAGGACTCGTCGCGGCAGCTAAGAAGAAGCAGACCGAAATGCACGGCAGAAGCCTAACACGTGGCGCGCCCGCGTGCGACTCCGCGACGTGACTCCGTGGAAAGGTCCGGGAACGGTGACGCACGCAAGACGGTGCGGATCAGTTGCGCCAGCGGGGAGGTCTCTTCCCGGGCAGGATGAACCCGTACACGCACCCCGCTGCGGCAGCAGCAGCGGCGACAAACGGCAGGTAGAGAAACCCGTAGTACAGCAGCAGGAGGATTCCGCTGTCCGTCCCGGAGCGGACCAGCCCGATCCCCAGAGGAACGGCACCAATGACGGCGGCTGCCAGCGCCGCCAGCGCCGTACGTTTGCGCTTCCCCAGACGCTCGATTGCAGCCCCCAGCACAGCAGTGACTACCGCCAGTGCCAGGTACAGGGGCCAGCCGAACAACCCGGCCAGACTGAACGTGTCCGACAGCAGCGCCCCGGCGCTCGACTGGTCGAACAGGCCTGTGGGGTTTGTGATGGCCAGGAGCATCCAGGTGAAGAGGAAGGTGAGCACGGCGATCACAGCCCCCTGAGCTGCGGCGCGACGCATGCGGCCCCACGGCAGCGCCCGCACTCGGGCCTGTTTCTGCTGACTGCGTTGCACACGTCCACTCACCCTTCGAGGCTAGTCGACGCGAAGGTGGACAGGCTACGCACAGGCTGTGCGCACGCCCAGATCATGCCCGGACCCGCGCCTCACACACACTCGGAGGCCAGCCGCACCGCTGCAGACAGGTATCCGCCGCCGAACAGGTACGCATGCAGAATGACGAGGCAGAGCTCGTGCAGCGAGACGCGTTCCTGCCACCTCGCCGCTAAGGCAGAGACCGCGTCGTACCCGGCGTACACCTGGTCAACGTACGGAAACCCAAACACCCGCAGCGCGGCGAGATCCGTTTCGGCGTGTCCCCCGTGCGCCATCGGGTCGATCTCGGTGACCCCAGTCGGGCCGCCGTCGTAGAGCGCATTCCCCGTCCAGAGGTCCCCGTGTAGCCGCGCAACCTCATGTCCAGCACGGCGCACCAACGCTGGCTGCTCGGCGGTGAAATCCCCGGCCGCGACGCGGGCGATCACACGGGTGAGAACCTGCAGGTCCGCCCCCGCGAGCATCCCGGTATCGTGCAACCTGCGCGCGAAAACGTCGATGCGCTGTGCGGCATAAAACTCCCCCCAGCTGCCGGGCGCATCGCTTTCGTCCAGGATCAGCGTCGGCCAGCCAGGCGAGGCCCGCCGCCTCCCCCAGAAGGTAGCCCGTTGTCTTCCGGAATGCGCGCACTCAGAAACCCAGTCTGCCGAGCTCCTTCGGCGAGCTCTGCCAATTGCTGCGCACGGCCACATGCAGTTTCAGGAACACGCGCGTGCCGAGCATGTCCTCCACCGAGCGCCGCGCCGACTGCCCGATAGAGCGCAACATCGACCCCTGACGACCGATGATGATTCCCTTCTGGCTGTCCCGCTCCACGACGATCGTCGCGTACACATCCGTGAGGGACCCGTCCGGCCGAGGAGAGACTTCGTCCACAACGACCGCCACCGAGTGCGGCAACTCGTCCTCAACGAGCTCCAGCACCGATTCGCGGATCAGTTCGGAGATGCGAACGTCCCGGCGTTCGTCCGTGTGCTGCCCGGGTTCATACAGGCGCGGGGATGCGGGCAGCACCCTCACCAAAAGGTCCGTCAGCGCCGACACGTTCTCCCCGCCCACACTCGATACCGGGATGATTTCCGCCCACTCCCGCAACTGGGAAGCCTCGAGGAGCACCTGGGCGAGCCTGCTGCGGCTCACCGTCTCCGACTTGGTGACGATCGCGATGAGGGTCGCCTGCGGGTATTTGTCGAGTTCCGCGTTGATGTACCTGTCCCCAGGACCGATCTTCTCATCGGCGGGCAGGCACAGACCAATCACGTCCACATCGGCCAAGGTGGCCTGCACCACATCGTTCAGGCGCTCCCCCAGCAGCGTGCGGGGCCGGTGGATGCCCGGCGTGTCCACGAGCACGATCTGCCCGTCCTCCCGGTCGACGATCCCGCGAATGGCGTGTCGGGTCGTCTGCGGACGGCTGGAGGTGATCGCAATCTTCTCCCCCACGAGGGCGTTCGTCAAGGTCGACTTGCCCACGTTGGGGCGGCCCACGAACGAGACGAATCCGGCATGGAATTCTGCGTCTGCTGTCACGACGATGCCTCCTCGGCGTGGTCGCCCGCCGCCGGCGCGCGCGAGACGATGAGGCTCTGGATGCGCCCCGTCTGCTGATCGACCACATCGGCAATCAGATCGAGCCCCGACACGGTGACTGTCGCTCGGGGCGTGGCCATCTTGCCGAACGCCTTCTGGAAGAGTCCGCCGACAGAATCGACGTCTTCGTCCTCCACATCCAGGTCGAACAGCTCGCCGATCTCGTCCAGCCCGAGGCGTGCCGACACCCGGTAGCGTCCCCCGCCCAGGTCGATCACCTCTTCTGCATCGTGGTCGGATTCATCCGAAATGGAGCCGAGTAGCTCTTCGATGACGTCCTCCATCGTGGCCAGGCCTGCGACGCCGCCGTACTCGTCGATGACGATCGCGAGGTGAACGGATCGTTCCCGCATCAGGCGCATGACGTGGTCGAGGGAGAGCGACTCCGGCACGAACAGGCCCGGCCGGATGCGATCCCGC
>DGEZ01000111.1:8280-14112 GCA_002391425.1 Micrococcales bacterium UBA3913
ATCTGGTCCACGTCATCCCCGACGACCGGCATCCGCGACACCCCGTGGGAAAGGAAACTACCCATCGCATCCCCGAGGGTCTCCCCGACCTCCACGGTGATCATGTCCGTGCGCGGCACCATCACCTCGCGCACGATCGTGTCCCCGAATTCGACGACCTGGTGGATGAGGTCCCGCTCCTGGTCCTCCAGCACGTCAAACTCGGTAGCACGGTCCACCACATTGAGTAGGTACTCTTCGCCGGTGGACTCCCCGTCGGACCCCGCGCCGGCCACCCTCCCGCCGAATCGGGACAGCCCTGAGCCGATCGGGCCGATCAGCCAGGCGGCGAACGCTATCGCGCCCGCCGTCCAGCGCAGCACGCCAGTCGGGTGGTTGCGCCCGAGGGCTCGCGGGCTCGATCCCACCAGCAGGAAGGACACCACGAGCATGATGAGGATCGTGCCGAGAAACCCCATCCACCACTGGGGAAGCCAGCGATCCAGCACGATTGCGATCGCGGCGGCCGCCCCGGTCTCCGAAATCACCCGCAGGAAGCTGCTCGCAGACGCGTGCCGAGGCGGATCAGCGGCGATCCTGCGGATGCTGCGTGATCCTGTCCCCTCGGCGAGCTCCTCGATGAGGGCTCGCGGCGCCGTCATGATCGCGGCCTCGCCGGCGGCGTAGATGCCACCGAGCACGATCATCGCGGCCGCGAGAATGAGCAGCAGGATCATGAGCGTTTCTTCTCCCAGAGAGCGAACGCGACCAGCACCTCACCTTGCAGCCCGAACATCTGCTTTTCTTCGGCGGGCTCCGCATGGTCGAACCCGAGCAGGTGCAGCAGACCGTGAGTGGTCAGCAGCAGGATCTCCTCCATGAGCGAATGTCCGGCGGCTGTGGCCTGAACCTCGGCCACTTGCGGACACACCACGATGTCACCGAGCTGACCGGCGGACGTCGGCTTGTCGGCGGTGCCCGGTCGCAGCTCATCCATGGGGAAGCTCAACACATCCGTGGGACCAGCTTCGTCCATCCAGCGCACATGCAGTTCCTCCATGGCGGCCTCGTTGACGAAGGTCACGCCCACCTCAGCCTCCGCATTCACGTGCAGATAGTCGAGCGCGAACGCGACGAGCCGCTGAATGCGCCCCTCGTCCACGACCATGTCTGATTCGTTGAGCACCTCTACACTCATGCGTTGCCTTTCTGCCGGTCGTACGCCTCGATGATCTCGGTGACCAGCTTGTGCCGCACGACGTCCGCACTCGTCAGCTCGGAGAAGGCGATATCGGGGATGCCCTGCAGCACCCCCTGGACGGAGACCAGCCCGCTGCGACCCTGGTGGAGGTCGACCTGGGTGATGTCACCGGTGATGACCATCGTCGAACCGAACCCCAGCCGGGTCAGGAACATCTTCATCTGCTCCGCCGTGGTGTTCTGCGCCTCGTCAAGGATGATAAACGCGTCGTTGAGTGTGCGACCGCGCATGTACGCCAGTGGTGCGACCTCGATGACGCCGTGTTCCATGAGCTTGGCGACCGCCTCGGCCTCCATCATGTCCGAGAGCGCATCGAACAGGGGACGCAGGTAGGGGTCGATCTTCTCGCCGAGGGTTCCCGGCAGGAAGCCGAGCCTCTCCCCGGCCTCAACCGCGGGCCGCGTCAGGATGATCCGGCTGACCTGCTCCCGGTGGAGGGCCTGCACCGCCTTCGCCATCGCCAGGTACGTTTTTCCTGTTCCGGCCGGGCCGATGCCGAACACGATGGTGTGCTCGTCGATGGCCTGCACGTACTGTTTCTGACCCGGCGTCTTGGGCCGGATCACGCGTCCTCGCGTGCTGAGAATCGGTTCGGCCGTGACCTCGACGCGCGGATGGGCGGCACTGCGCGCCATCCGAGTGACCGCATCCACATCGGCTGCGGTGAGTACCGCTTCCCGGGCAAGGTCACGCATCGCCGAGACGACGCGCCGCGCCGATGCCGTATCGGCGGGAGACCCGGTGAGCTGCATTTCGCCATCCCTCGGGGAGAACCGAACATCGGGGAACGCCTGCTCCAGCCGGCGAATCGCCTCGTCTTGCGAACCCAGGAGGGAAAGCAGCGGCACGCCGTTCAGGGCGACGCTCGTGGTGCTTCGTGTGCTCTCAGGCAAGCCGCGACTCCGACAAATCCCCGGCGAGGACGTGCGCGTGCACGTGGAACACGGTCTGCCCGGCACGCTCCCCGGTGTTGAAGATGAGTCGGAACTGCCCGCCGGCGCGATCATGCGCAATCTGCGACGACACCGTGACCATCTCGGCCAGGAGTTTCGGGTCGCTCGCCAACTCGGTCACATTCCGAAAAGCGTGCGTGGTGGGGGTGACCACCACGTGGACCTCAGCTTGGGGATGGATGTCCTCGAACGCGATCACATCATCCGTACGCGCCACCACGGTCGCCGGGATCTTTCCCGCAACGATGGCACAGAATACGCAGTTTTCATCGACAATGGGCTCGCTCATGTCCTCTAGTCTAAAGGCGATTCGTTCGCTGCGAATGATGTGGGCCTTCTCGGTCACACGCGGGTTCACCAGCGACCGAGCACCTGCTGCGCGAGCGCGGTCGCTACGGGTCCGGCGGTGGAGGTGCGCAACACCGTGCGCCCCAACACGGCCGGGACAGCTCCCGCCGCAACGAGAAGCTCTCGCTCCGCTGCAGAGACACCCCCTTCGGGCCCGATCACGAACATGATCGAGCCGGATCCACGATGGCGGGCGACGGCCTCGGACAGTGACAGACTCGCCTCCGGGTCGAGCAGGATGAGCGTGTCCGCCTGGTGGCACAGCCCGGGTGTATCGGTCACCCCCGTGACGGACGGAATCCTGGCACGCAGAGACTGTTTGCTCGCTTCCCGCACGATCGCCTGCCAGCGCTGCCTGTTTTTCTCCGCCTTCTCCGCGCGCCACTGGGAAATGCTGCGCTGCGCCTGCCACGGCACGACGCGGTCGATGCCGACCTCTGTGGCCGCTTGGATGGCCAGTTCATCCCGGTCACCCTTTGCGAGGGCCTGCGCGAGCACCAGCTCGGGTACCTGCGGCTCCTGGACACGCACGACGGCGACCTCAATCTCGAAATGGTCCGGAGTTGCGGCCACGACGGGTCCTGTTGCCACTCTCCCGTGCCCGTCTCCGACACTGACCTGCTCCCCTGCCCGAATACGACGCACCCGGACGGCGTGGTGGGCTTCCTCTCCGTGGACGCTGAGCGGAAACCCCGGAACCACGGTGTCGGGCAGGCTCTCCGTGTAGAACAGCGGGCCCGGAATGGACGAGGGATGCGCGGGCATGCTAGCTGGTGAACCGATCGCGCAGACGAGCGAACAGGCCCTGCTTGAACTCGGCCAGGTGGGGTGCCTCATCTCGACGCAGCGAGCTGAACTTCTCGATCAGTTCACGTTCCTGGGCGGACAGCTTCTCGGGGGTGACAACTTGGACAACGGCACGGAGGTCCCCCCGGCCGGTGCCGCGTAACCGTCCCACGCCGTACCCCTTCACGGTGATCTGCTCACCGCTTTGCACCCCGGGACGCACCGTCAGGTCCACGGGACCGTCGAAGGTATCCACCGTCACGGTGGATCCCAGCACTGCATCCGTCATGGGAACCACCAGCGTGCACTGCAAGTCGTCACCGTCCCGGCTGAACACCGGGTCGGCGGTGACGTGCACCTCGACGTAGAGATCCCCCGGTGCGCCACCAGCGACCCCCGCCTCCCCGGCACCGCTGAGGCGAAGGCGCATCCCGTCGTCCATCCCTGCCGGAATATCGACGGTGAGGTCGCGACTCTGCCGCACCCGACCCTGCCCGGAGCAGGTCACGCAGGGTGACTCGATGATCGTGCCGAAGCCCCGGCACTTGCTGCACGGCACAGCGGTCACCATTGTCCCCAGGAGGGACTGGACACGGCGATTAATTTGTCCGGTACCACCGCACAGGTCGCACCGCACCGGCTCGGTGCCCGGTTGGCAGCAGGAACCAGAACAGGTCGGACAGGTAACCGCCGTGTCCACCTCCACGCTCGTGCTCGCCCCGAAGACCACGTCTCGAAGGCTGACGTCCACGCGCAACAGCGCATCCTGCCCGCGGGATGACCGCGTCGCTGGCCCACGGGAGGCACCACCGCCGGAGCCGAAGAACGCATCAAAGATGTCCCCAAATCCGAAGGATCCGGATGCGCTCGCACCGCCGTTGTCGTACTCGGCACGGCTCTGAGGGTCGGAGAGCACCTCGTAGGCGTAGGTCACCAGTTTGAACCGCTCCTGTGCCTCCGGAGCGGGGTTCACATCCGGGTGAAGCTCTCGCGCAAGCCTGCGGTAGGCCTTCTTGATCTGCTCCTGCGTCGCATCACGCGGCACTCCGAGCACGGAGTAATGATCAGTAGTTTCTGGCACAGCTTTCCTCTCTGAGAATCAGCGATCCGCGAAAAGTCGCGACAGGTAGCTGGCCACCGCGCGCACAGCGGCCATGTTCCGTGAGTATGCCATCCGGGTGGGGCCGACGACACCCACCTTGGCGACTTCCGTGTTCCCGGCTTCGTAACTGCCGGCAACGACGGCCGCCTCTTCCAGACCGGTCACGTCTGTCTCGTGACCGATTCGCACACCCACGCCGCGATGCGGGACCTGGATCTCGCTCATTAGACGCAGCATGACGACCTGTTCCTCGATCGCTTCGAGAATCGGGGTGACCGAGCCGGAGAAGTCCCCCGTGCTCCGGATCAGATTCGCGGCCCCAGCGACGACGAGCTTCTCCGTTCGGGTGTCGTCCACGAGCGAGGCGAGCCCGTCCAGCACACTCTCGGACAGCGGGCGCGCCCGCTCGGAGACCGCCTCCACGACGGCCGGGCGGCAGGCATCCACCTCAGAGAGCCTGCGGCCCCCCAGGAATGCGTTCACCGCATTGCGCACTTCCACGCTGGGCCCGCACCCGGCCGTCTCGATGACCCTCTGGTAGATGCGACCGCTGTCCAAGATGAGGATGATCAGCAGATCCGTATCTGATTCCGGTACCAGTTCGACGTGACGCACCCGGGATCGACCGAGCGACGGGTACTGGACGATCGCGAGTTGCTGGGTCAGCTGCGCGAGCAGGCGAACAGTGCGATCGAGGGCATCCTCCAGGTCAGTGGACTCGTCGAGAAAGGCGTGGATGGCGCGGCGCTGGGCGTCGGATAGGCCACTTACCCGGTGGATGTTGTCGACGAAGACGCGGTAACCCTTGTCTGTGGGAACCCGACCTGCGCTCGTGTGGGGAGCGGCGATGAGCTCCTCCTCCTCGAGCTGGGCCATATCGTTGCGAATGGTCGCTGCGGACACGTCGAATCCGTGTCTGTTCACGATTGTCTTGGACCCGACGGGCTCACGGGTGGCGACGAAATCCTCGACGATCACCTGAAGGACCTTCAATCCACGCTCTGTTGGCATCGGTGAACATCCCTCCTGACCATGAGAATCCTCTGCATTAGCACTCTGTCGCTGTGAGTGCTAATTCTACTCCGTCCCTGCCCTCTCAGCACTGCCCACTCATCAGCGTGTTGCCCTGGCGACGTTCTCCGCCCGCCGACGAAGCGGTGCGCCGACGGGGACGATGACGGGTTCGGTGCCGGAGGAGGAGAAATCGTACGCGTCCTGCGCCCGGGGCGCGCCAGCTCCCGCTGGGGAAGGTGACACATATGACGGAATGTGATCCTCGTCCACAAAATTCACTTGCATACGATATGTATTTCCTGTGACAGTGGTGGAACACCACAGACCAGGAAGGACCACAATGACCACGCCGTACCCCTCTGAGAACGATCCGCGGAGCCAGACGCCGC
>DGEZ01000005.1 GCA_002391425.1 Micrococcales bacterium UBA3913
CCCCGTCGTGTGTTCCTCGGTGGCGCTTTCTCCGGTGCAGCGTTGGCCGCGCTCACGGCGTGTGCGTCTGAGAGCGGCGCCTCCAGTTCTGCGGTCTCATCGGAGCCGTCGTATGCGTCGGGCTGGTCTGATCCGGCGGAACCCACTCGGGCGCCTTTGACGGGTCTGGTGTCCGATTCGGCGACCATCGCGGGTCCGGCCCTAGCGGTGAAGATCCCGAATGATACCTATGGTGCTCGGCCGCAAGTGAATCTGAACAGCGCGGATCACGTGTACGAGGAGCTTGTTGAGGGGGGCATCACCCGATATGTGGGGGTGTTCCACAGCAACATCCCGGATGTGCTGGGTCCGATCCGCTCGTTCCGTCCCATGGACCCGGCCATCATGCATCCCTATAACCCCATCGTCGTGTACTCGGGCGGTCAGGCGGCGTTTATTTCGATGCTGCAGCAGACGGGGTTGACGTCTTTCGACGAGTCCTCGGGAGCGGAGTACATGTGGCGGCTCACGTCTTCTGCTGCTCCTGAGAAGATCTCTCCGGATAACCTGATGGTGAACGCCCAGGACCTGTGGAAGGCGAATAGCTCCGCCGCGGCGCCGACAGCGTTTCTGGCGTTCTCTCAGGGTGTCGAGGATTGTACGGCCGTGACGCAGGGATCCTCTGCGGCTCTGCTGTCCATCGCGATGTCACCGTCCGCTTCCTGCTCGTGGGTGTGGGATGCGTCCGCCGCTCAGTGGCTGCGCTCCCAGGACGGCTCCGAGGATGTCACCTACGACTCCAGTTACGCGACGTCACGGGTTACCACCGAGAATGTGGTGGTCATCCGCGTGGATGTGGATCGTTCCACCTATGCGTCGCTGCACGGGTCTCCGCCGTATACGAAGTTTTTCGGCTCCGGGGAGGCGTTTGTGGCCTCCGGAGGTGCCCTGGTGAAGGCTCAGTGGTCGAAGTCGGAGACGACGTCCGAGCCGGTGAAGTTGGTGACGACCTCGGGCATCCCCGTTCGTCTGAACCCTGGACGCACCTGGTTCCAATTGGTCCCCACGGACTCGGGAAGCTTCTCGTTCAGCTGATGTGTGCCCCGGGTGTTCGCTGCCGGGGAAATGCGTGAAAGCATTTGCACTCTCGACCCTAGAGTGCTAATTATGTATTAGCACTCGCTAATGCCGAGTGCTAATAGTTCGTTTGCCACCAGTGACGTCCAGGAGGGACGAGAATACAACATGGCTAAGATCATTGCTTTTGATGAGGAAGCCCGTCGCGGCCTTGAGCGCGGTCTGAACACGCTCGCCGATGCCGTGAAGGTGACCCTCGGCCCCCGCGGCCGCAATGTCGTTTTGGAGAAGAAGTGGGGCGCCCCCACGATCACGAACGATGGCGTGACCATCGCGAAGGAGATCGAGCTCGACGATCCGTACGAGAAGATCGGTGCTGAACTGGTCAAGGAGGTCGCCAAGAAGACGGACGACGTCGCCGGTGACGGTACCACGACCGCAACGGTGCTCGCCCAGGCGCTCGTGAAGGAGGGTCTGCGCAACGTTGCCGCTGGCGCCGATCCGATCAGCCTGAAGAAGGGCATCGACCGCGCCGTCGAGGCGATTGTCAAGAAGCTGCTCGCCTCGGCGAAAGAGGTGGAGACCGAAGAGGAGACCGCTGCTACGGCATCGATCTCTGCGGGAGATCCGGAGATTGGCAAGATCATCGCTCGGGCCATCCACACGGTGACCAAGGAAGGCGTGGTCACCGTCGAGGAGTCGAACACCTTCGGTATCGACCTTGAGCTGACCGAGGGCATGCGCTTCGACAAGGGCTTCCTGTCCCAGTACTTCGTGTCCGATCCGGAGCGTCAGGAGTCGGTGCTTGAGGATCCGTACATCCTCATCGTCAACTCGAAGATCTCGAACATCAAGGATCTGCTTCCTGTCGTCAACAAGGTGATGGAGACCGGCAAGGAGCTGTTCATCATTGCTGAGGACGTCGAGGGTGAGGCTCTCGCGACACTCGTTGTGAACCGCATCCGTGGCATCTTCAAGTCTGTGGCTGTCAAGGCCCCGGGCTTCGGCGACCGCCGCAAGGCAATGCTGCAGGATATCGCAATCCTCACCGGCGGCCAGGTCATCTCCGAGGAGCTGGGCCTGAAGCTGGAGAACACCGACCTGAGCATGCTCGGTCGCGCCCGCAAGGTGGTCGTCACCAAGGATGAGACCACGATCGTCGACGGCAGTGGCGACAAGGCCCAGATCGATGGCCGGGTTGCGCAGATCCGTGCGGAGATTGAGAAGACCGATTCGGACTACGACCGTGAGAAGCTCCAGGAGCGCCTGGCCAAGCTCGCCGGTGGTGTCGCCGTGATCAAGGTCGGCGCCGCGACGGAGGTTGAGCTCAAGGAGCGCAAGATGCGCATTGAGGACGCCGTCCGCAACGCGAAGGCCGCTGCGGAGGAGGGCATCGTCGCCGGTGGTGGCGTGGCTCTGCTGCAGGCCGCTTCCGCTCTGGACGAGCTCGAGCTGGAAGGCGACCAGGCCACGGGTGCGAACATCGTCAAGGTGGGTATCGAGGCTCCGCTGAAGCAGATCGCTCTCAACGCTGGCCTTGAGCCGGGTGTCGTGGTGGAAAAGGTGCGCAATGTTCCTTCCGGCCATGGTCTGAACGCGGCCACGGGCGAGTATGTTGACATGCTCGCTTCCGGCATCGCGGATCCGGTGAAGGTGACCCGTTCCGCTCTGCAGAATGCGGCATCGATCGCGGGTCTGTTCCTGACCACGGAGGCTCTCGTTGCGGAGAAGCCGGAGAAGAACGCTCCCGCTCCTGCAGCTGATCCGACCGGTGGCATGGACTTCTAAGTCCGTCGCTTCGGTTCGAATGGCCAGCACCCGTACGGGTGCTGGCCATTCGGCGTTTAAAGAGTGCGAGCCGCGGGGGCCGTGCCGGGTTTATGCCCGGTCATTGCGCGTCTGAGAGGCGGCGGTGCTCGTCCAGTGCGGCGACGATGCCCTTGTCGTCATAGAACCAGTACAGGGCGGTGGCCGCGGCGATAGCGACGGCGGCTACCCCCGCGGTCAGGCGCACCCCATCCACGGTGGCTTTCCCGTCGTCGGACCCCCAGGCGATGAGGGTGGGCGTCACGGCGATGACCACGGTTTGCGCCAGCGAGGTGATGAAGTTTCTGGATGCGTAGAACATGCCTGCACGGTTGATTCCGGTCGTGATGGTGTCGTATTCGGTCAGGTCGGCGAAGGCCGCGCTCGGCAGAATATTCGTCACCGATATCGGGAAGCCAATGAGCACACCGATGAGAAGGGCGAAGACCTCCGCTGAGAGCAGGGTGAGCACCCACTGATATTCGTAAATGGCCGCATAGATGAACACGTAGGAGAGGCATGCCCCAATCAGGAGCGGTTTCTTCCCGATGTGCGCGACGATCCGGTTGATCGGCCAGTAACTCGCGATCCCGATGACGATGGCCACGCCGGACACAACCGCGGCGAACGCTTCAGGCGCCCCCATCAGCATCGTGATGTAGTACAGCAGCGTGGCGTTGAACAGTGAAAACGCCACCCACATGACGAGGTACCCTGC
>DGEZ01000067.1:0-497 GCA_002391425.1 Micrococcales bacterium UBA3913
GGCCTGGACCGTGGTGAGCACATTCGCCGACGAGTTACCCCGCCAGGCCATCCACGGAGACCTCACCGACGACAACCTCGTCTTCGCACGCCCCCTGCCGGAGGGGCGCCTCGGGGTCATCGACTTCGGAGACCTCCACCGCAGCTGGCGGGTCGCTGAGCTGGCCGTGTCCTGCAGCTTCGTGCTCCACCGCAACCCCGAAAACCCCTACGCGGTGCTGCCCCTGGTGACGGCCTTTGCCCGGGAGGCCCCGCTCACCGATGCCGAGGTGCGCACGCTCTGGCCGCTCATCGTGCTACGCGGGGCGGTACTCGTGGTCAGCGGGTTCCAGCAGCTGAGCGTCGACCCAGAGAACGAGTATGCCCGCGAACGCATGGATGCGGAGTGGCGGGTGTTCTCCGCCGCAGCGGCAGCCCCGGGCAGTGAGCTCACCGAGATCCTGCTGACCAGCCTGGGGATGCGCGGGGTGCCCGCCTCCCCGGTCGTGCAGGTGTCCA
>DGEZ01000067.1:684-1104 GCA_002391425.1 Micrococcales bacterium UBA3913
CGCCTCACGCCCGCTGCACCTGGTGGATGTCGGCGTGCGGGCCACAACGCCGGAACTGTCCGAGGGACAGTGGCGTACACAGCCGCCGGAGCACCTCGAAGCAGAACTGGCCAAAACGGCTCCCGGGGATGCGGCCTTCGCCTTCGGTCACGCGAGACTGACCCGATCCGGTGCCCCGGCACTCACCGAGCCCGTGAATATCCCCAGCTTCACGGAGGTCTTCGCCGACGACCTGAGCTTCGCGGCCCCTTTTTCGGGCGTGGTGCACCATGCGCCCGGCCGTGTCGTGCTCGAATCCTCCGATGCGGTGTTCATCCTCGCCGCTACGCAGTGGGGGAGCATCCCCTCGGATGCCGCGGTGCTGTCTGCCGGCGAAACGCTCGCCAGCGGGGTGCACGGCCGGGTGCGCGTGTGGCTGCG
>DGEZ01000067.1:1346-6089 GCA_002391425.1 Micrococcales bacterium UBA3913
GCCGGGTGCGCGTGTGGCTGCGGCCCGCCGGTTTCGGTTGGAACCCGACACCGTTCTTCCCGTGGAGCCAGTGGCGCTGGGCCCGGCACGGCTTCCTCGACCCGCACGAGACCCTGGGCCTGCCCCGCATCGACGATCCCGATCGCGACCAGATGCTCGCCGAGCGCCGCCGCGGGTTCGCTGCCGTGCAGGACCACTACTGGAAGCACCCGCCCATCATCGAACGAGGCTGGCGCGACACGCTCATCGACGAGCACGGGCGACCCCTGGTGGACATGGTCAACAACGTGTCCGCCGTCGGCCACGGGCATCCCCGCCTGGCTCGCGCCGCCGCCGAGCAGTGGTCGCAGCTGAACACGAACTCGCGGTTCCTCTACCGGCAGGTGGCCGAGTACACGGACCGGCTGCTCTCCACCCTGCCGGAGGGATTCGACACGGTCCTGCTTGTCAACAGCGGCAGCGAGGCCGTCGACCTGGCGATACGGCTCGCACGCGCCTACACCGGGGGCACCGATGTGGCGTGTGTGCGCGAGTCGTACCACGGCTGGACGCTCGCATCCGACGCGGTCTCCACCGCGATCTCGGACAATCCTCTCGCCGAGCAAACCCGCCCGTCGTGGGTGCACCCCTTCGATGCGCCCAACGCGTACCGTGGTCGGCACCGCGGGGCCCAGGCCGGTCAGCAGTACGCCCAGGACGCCGTCGCCGAAATCAGACGGCTCAGCCACGACGGGGTTCGCCTGGCGGCCTTCATCGCGGAGCCGCGCAACGGGAACGCCGGCGCGGTGGAGGTCCCGCCCGGGTACCTGGCCACCGTGTACCAGGCGGTGCGCGATCAGGGGGGCGTCGCCATCAGCGACGAGGTACAGGTCGGTTTCGGCCGTCAAGGTGACGTGTTCTGGGGATTCCAGCAGCACGAGGGTGTGGTTCCCGACATCATCACCACTGCGAAGGCGATCGGGAACGGCCACCCGCTCGGGGCGGTGATCACCCGCCGCGAGATCGCGCAGGCGCTGTCCCGGCAAGGGTCGTTCTTCTCCTCTGCTGGCGGATCGACATTGAGCGCCCGGATCGGGATCGAAGTTTTCGACATCATGCGGGATGAGAGCCTCCAACACAACGCCGAGGTGATGGGCCGCGCCCTCTCCGCCGGCCTCGCCCAGTTGGCCGACCGACACCCCATTATCGGGTACTGTCACGGCCGTGGCCTCTACCAGGGTCTTGAACTGGTGCGCAGCCGGGACAGCTTGGAGCCGGCGGTATCGGAGACAGCGTGGCTGTGCGACCGGCTGCTGGAGCTGGGCGTCATCGACCAGCCCACCGGTGACCGGCAGAACATCCTGAAGATCAAGCCGCCGCTGTGCATCGGAGAGGAGGGCGTCGCGGTGTTCCTGGCCGCCCTCGACGAGGCATTGACGGAACTGGAGGACAGCGGGTGGAAGGAGACGGCAGGATGACAGCGGGGCTCTCGGTCGTGGAGGCATCGATCGGCGAACTTCGACAGGCGCTCGAATCGGGCAGGGTCACCTCGGTCGAGCTCACCCGGAGGTACCTCGACAGGATCGCCACCTACGACCACGCGGGGATACGTCTGAACGCGGTGCCGGTGCTCAACCCGGCGGCGCTCGCGGACGCCGCTGCATCGGATCGCCGGCGCGCCCGCGGGGAGACTCTCGGGCCGTTCGATGGCATCCCGTACACGGCCAAGGACAGTTACAAGGCGCGTGGGCTTTCCGTGGCTGCGGGCTCCCCGGCCTTTGCCGACCTCATCGCCACCGATGATGCATTCGTGATCAGTCGGCTGCGCGCAGCAGGTGCCGTACTCCTGGGCTTGACCACGATGCCCCCGATGGCGAATGGGGGGATGCAGCGCGGCCTGTACGGGCGGGCCGAGAGCCCGTACAATGCCCAGTTCCTCACCAGTGCATTCGGATCGGGCTCCTCGAATGGCTCCGGCACGGCCACGGCGGCAAGCTTCTGCGCGTTCGGCCTGGCGGAGGAGACCTGGTCCTCGGGCAGGGCCCCGGCCGCCAACAACGGACTCGTGGCGTATACCCCCTCACGCGGCGTCATCTCGGTGCGCGGGAACTGGCCGCTGGTGCCGACGATGGACGTGGTGGTGCCGCACACCCGCAGTGTGGCCGACCTGCTGGAGCTGCTCAATGTGATCGTGGCCGACGACCCGGATACCACCGGAGACCTGTGGCGCACTCAGGACGCGGTGCGCATCCCCTCGGCGTCATCCGTACGCCCTCGCGACTACACCGCGCTCCGTGTCGGTGCGTCGGTTGCTGGGATGCGCTTCGCCGTGCCGCGTATGTACATCGGCGGTGGGCAGGACAGCGCCAACCCCATCCACACCCGTGAGTCCTTCCTCGAGCTGTTCGCCGGGCTGCGCTCGAGGCTGGAGGCCGAAGGGGCCGTAGTGATCGACACGGATTTCCCGATCGTGGAGAACGAGGAGGAGCTGTACCCGCACAGCCGTTCGGCGGTCAGCCGGGGGCTGCTTCCTGCCGAGTTCGACGAACGGGAGCTCTGGGATCTGTCCATCTGGGCGTGGGACACGTTCCTGCGTGTCAACGCTCAGGAGGGGCTCGACCGGCTGGCCCTGGTCGACGGGTCTCAGATCTTCCCGCAGCCGGAGGGTGCGCTGCCCGACCGCTACGGGCGCTACGATTTCGACATCTCCGCCTACCCGGCACGGGCGGCCGCGGGAGTCTCCGCGTGGAACGAGATCCCCTCGATTGGGGAGGGGATGCGCGGCCTGGAGACGGTGCGGCGGATCGACTTCGAGCAATGGATGGATGACCTCGGTGTGGATGCGGTGCTCTTCCCGACTGTGGCCGACATTGGTCCGGCGGACTCCGATGTCAACCCGGAGAGCGCAGACAAAGCGTGGGCTAACGGCGTGTGGGTGGCCAATGGGAATCTGGTGCCGCGCAGGTACGGTATTCCGATGGTGCAACTGCCCATGGGACTCGCATCAGACATCGGGATGCCCGCGGGTGTTACGGTTGCCGGACGCGCCTACGACGACTCCCGGTTGTTGCGTACCGCCGCCGCCCTGGAGGCCCTCTGCCCGGGCCGAATGGTCCCGCCGCGAACCCCGGCTCTACCGGGGGACGAGTGATCGTGACAGTTTCCTGTGTTTTGCCTTGTTGCTCGGCTGCCATTCAGGACAGGGCTGATACTGTGCCGGTGATGGGCGCAACCGCGCACTGTGGCGCATGAGGTGATAGATGGCTGATACCGCTTCCACGAAAACTCTTCCCCGCTGGGCTCAGGTATACCCGGACGGCATACCCCTCGACGTGGAGATTCCCGACCAGACCCTGGTGGAGATGTTCGAGACGTCGGTGGACCGCTTTGGCGGGAAAATCGCGCTCGAATTCTTCGGACGTGAGTATTCCTACCGCACCCTGGCGTCGGAGGTGGCGCGCGTTGCCGCTGGCCTGCGCAGACTCGGTGTCGCCCCCGGCGACCGGGTGGCCATCCTGCTGCCGAATTGTCCGCAGCACGTGATCGCGTTCTACGCCGTCTTGCGTGTGGGTGCGGTCGTCGTGGAACAGAACCCGCTGTACACCGAAAGCGAGCTGCGTACCACCTTCTCCGACCACGGGGCAGTGGTGGCTATCGCGTGGGAGTCCATCTGCACGATGCTGCGTGACGTTGCCGAGGGCTCTGCGCTGACACATATCGTCTCGGTCTCGCTCGTGGATGCGCTGCCGCTGGCCAAGCGGGTCGCGTTGCGCATCCCGCTGCCCGCGATCAAGAAGAAGCGTGCCGCGCTGGGCACGCCCCCGCGTGTCGAGCACGTGTCGTGGCAGGCGCTGCGCCGCGTGCCCCGAGCCCAGGCTGAGGCATCGCGCTACGTGGCGGCCAGGAGCGGGGACATTGCCGTCATGCAATACACCTCCGGCACCTCGGGAACCCCCAAGGGCGTCATGCTCACGCATCGGAACCTGCTCGCGAACGCGATCCAGGGCAGGGCGTGGGTCCCCTCCCTGCGTGACGGAGAGGAAGTCTTCTACGGCGTTCTGCCGCTGTTCCACACCTACGGGCTGACCTTCTGCCTGACCTTCGCGATGATGACCGGTGCGCGCCTGGTCCTGTTCCCGACGTTCGACGTGGAGCTCGTCCTGGCCGCGATGCGCCGCCACCCGGCGACGTTCCTCCCGGCAGTGCCTCCCGTGTATGAGCAGCTCGCCCGGACGGCTGAGCACCGGAACGTGGACATGCACTCGATCCGGTTCTCGATCAGCGGTGCGATGGAGCTGAACCCGAAGATCATCGAACGCTGGGAGAAGGCCACCGGTGGATTTCTCGTCGAGGGTTACGGGATGACCGAGTGCTCGCCGATCATCTCCGGGAACCCGATTTCCCCGGCGCGGCGGGCGGGCAGCGTGGGCGTGCCCTTCCCGAGCACGCGGGTGCGCATCGTCGACCTGGATGACCCGAACCGGGAGTGCGACCCAGGACAGCGCGGCGAGATCGTCGTGGCCGGTCCCCAAGTGTTTGCCGGGTATTGGAATCGTCCCGAGGACACGGCAGCCGCGATGCTTCCGGGCGGTTGGCTGCGCACCGGGGACGTCGGCGTGATGAGTGAGGACGGTTTCATCACCATCGTGGACCGGCTCAAGGAGCTCATCGTCACGGGCGGTTTCAACGTGGTGCCCTCCGAGGTGGAGGCCGCGATGCGCGGGTTCCCGGGTGTGGCCGATGTGCTGTCTCTTATACACATCT
>DGEZ01000151.1:0-534 GCA_002391425.1 Micrococcales bacterium UBA3913
ACGCAAGCAGATGACCTCGCACCGTGGAAACATGCAAATCGAGGGAATCTGCCAGCTGACGGGCAGTGGCTCGGCCCCCCAACCTCCGCAAAGCCCCCAGAACGCGCTGTTGTGAAACGGACGCGGGCGCCGCGTCCACCCCAGTCATACCTGACCTCGCCACCGCATCGTCCACCGTCACGCCTTCACCTGTCCTCATTTCACGATCTTAAGGAGTCACCATGACCAACACCACTGACCGACGGCGGTCAATCCATCCACGAGTGCTTTACGCGGGGAGCCCTGTCGTTCTTCTCGGCACTCTCAACGACGACGAAACCACGAATCTTGCTCCCGCATCCTCCTACTGGGCTCTCGGACACACGGCAGTCCTCGGACTCGAAGACGGCGGGCAGACTCTGTGCAACATCAGCTCCCGGCCAGAGCTCACTATCAGTTTTCTCAGCCCCAGCTACTGGCGCAGTTTTGAGGCGATCGCAGAAACGACCGGGAACCCAAACATCCCCGACACCAAACGGGGGCACTACCGATACG
>DGEZ01000151.1:701-7663 GCA_002391425.1 Micrococcales bacterium UBA3913
TACACCGTTAACTTGACAGACCCACCGATACGTGAAGGACAAGTTCGCCGCAGCCAAGCTGACACCTGAGGCGTCTGAACAGGTCCACCCCGCCGCAGTGGCGGAGGCAGAGCTTCAATTCGAGGCATCAGTAGCCCGAATCACGCCGGGGGTCATGGGCGGGTACTCGATCGTGGAAGCCCAGATCGTCCGCATACATGCACAACCGCGCATCCTCGACCAGAACGGAGAACATATCAACACACAGGCATGGAACCCCACGATCTATGCGTTCCGGGACTATTTCCCCCTGGGACAGACCGTCGGAGGACGGCCAGGGGGATCCGCGGGGTAGCTGCAGCGCCGCCGCCAACGGGCACACACGTCCTCGCAGGATGCGTGCTGGAATGCCTCCACGACAGGCGCGATCTCCCGCGCCCCCAACGTGCCACCGACAGGATTCGAACCTGCGACGCAGGGTTTAGGAAACCCTCGCTCTATCCCCTGAGCTACGGCGGCGGACCCAAGAAAACACGTGGCGGCGTAACCTGCCCCCGATGTTCACTCATTGGACGCACCTTGTGGTGCACCGTTTACGCGCTGTCCAGCATACCCGTGACACATCTACACGGCGACGTCGCTTAGCTCGCGCTCCCGGTCAGCATCCCGCCACGGCAACGGCGTCGTGATCCTCCAGCCACTGGGCTGGGTCCTCCATCGTGGTGCGGTTCCCGGGGCTGGGCGTGCCTTTACTGGTGTCGTGGATCTCCAGGTGCAGGTGAGGGCCAGTGGCGATACCCGACTGTCCCACGAGCGCGATCTTCTCGCCGGCGTAGACCGTATCCCCCTCGGACACGAGCACACCGTTCGCATATTCGTGCACGTAATACGACACGATCGTCTCGCCCGTGCTCAGGGTCGAAGTCACCCCGATGTACCAGGCACCGGCCGTCGTGCCGATCTCGGTGACTGTGCCATCCGCGATTGCGAAGATGGATGTTCCCAGGGGCGCCGAGTAGTCCTGCCCGGTGTGGTAGTCGGAGTATCCCAGCGCACTGATGTAGCGATACCCCACACCCGAGGTCATGTGGAAGGAGTAGTTGGGCATCGGGAACGCGACCTCGCTGGACACCTCGGAGCCATCCACCGTGCACGCGGTCGTCAAAGTCACGTCGTCATCGGCCGGATGCGCATCCTCCCCGAGGGTCACATCCGAACGCGTCAGGTCGCTTCCCGATGTGGAGGTTGCCGTGTAATTCTGTGCGGCACTGGCTGCCGCATTCAGCGTGACCACCATTGTGGGACTAATCACCGCCACATCCGCGGGATCTACAGCGTACGCGGGAAGGCCTACGGTGAGCATGGCCATTGTCGCCACGCTGGCTGCCGACACACGTGCGATCACGGGCCAGCGCCGTTCCCGAGCAACTCGGGGGCGGCGACGCGGAGCAGGTACCTCCACCGGCGGTGCCACGTGCGGGAGCCGTGCTGGAACCGGCCGGGCGGCCGATAGCTCGATCAGCCGCTCCGATGGCTTTGCCTTCGCTGCCCGACGGGGCACACCCACGGGGGCAATTTCCGCGGTGGGAATCTCACGCACAGCCTCCGCCCGTGCGGCCACCCGCCGACGGGCCTCCTCCGGGTAAATCACGGGATGAAACGTACTGTGCCGAGTGGTTGCTCGCGCGCGTGCCGGGTCAAAGACGACCGGGGAAAATGCTGGGACGGGCGAGAAACGACGGGAATCCGGGCGCGGATCAGCGGACACCTCTGTAGCGTTCAGACCTGACGTCTGCGCTGCATGTCGACCCACTGTATAAACCTCGACGCTCTATGGACACATCTGCACTTCAGTAATGAAACCCTCAGATCGTCCACTCCCCCGTGTAGCACCACCTACTGAGGACGACGTATCAACTTTAGAGGAATCCGACACGGATGTCACATTTCGATTACAAACCCCTATTTACCGGCGGCGCATCCCACATTTTTCCCGCCGAAATCCTATTTTCCGGGATCCGTATACACGTGATAGGCGAGATCCTCTGGGAAGCGCACGCCTTCTTGCCCCTCAACGGGAGTGAGAGTCACCGTGTCGCCGTCTCGGGATGCCGTCACGGTGACACCAGGGGCGATCCCTACCGCCTCAAACTCGCTGAGCAAACCTGGCGCGTATTGGATCGGCTCCCCGATCCGGCGCACCACACCACTGATCGGGGAGCCCTCCGCACGGAGGCGCTCCACGATCGACACGACCCCATCCATGAACGCAGGAGCAGCTGGCTCTCCCAGTTCTTCCAGTCCCGGAATTGGGTTCCCGTAGGGGGACTCGACTGGGTCATGCAGCAGAGTCAGCAGACGCTTCTCCACGTCCTCGCTCATGACGTGCTCCCACCGGCAGGCCTCCTCATGGATGAGGTCCCACTCCAGTCCGATGACATCCTTGAGGAGCCGTTCCGCGAGCCGATGCTTGCGCATCACCCGGATCGCACGCTCCCTACCCACCGGGGTCAGTTCCAGGTGACGGTCGCCCGAGACAATCACCAGCCCGTCCCGTTCCATGCGCGCCACCGTCTGCGAGACCGTCGGCCCCGAGTGCCCGATGCGCTCCGCAATCCGAGCACGGAGCGGAACCAGGTGTTCCTCCTCTAATTCGAGGATCGTTCGCAAGTACATCTCTGTCGTATCGACAAGATCCGTCACAGGTTCCCTCCTCTCGGGCCAGCCACCGCTATTGGCCGTCACGCTGTGCGCTGTCGCATAACCAGAATACGCACAGAAATGTGACAGTCCCGTGAACCGGGCCACAACGGCCTCACTACACTGAGAGATATGTCGGACACCCCCCAGATCACTCTCCCCGCATCCATGCTGCCGGAGGACGGCCGATTCGGATGCGGTCCCTCCCGGATACGCCCCGCACAGGTGGACGCGCTCACTGCGGCGGGCAGTACTTTTCTCGGCACATCCCACCGGCAGGCCCCCGTCAAGAACATGGTCGGGCGCATCCGCGAGGCTCTCGGCACGCTGTTCCGCCTGCCCGACGGATACGAGATCATTCTCGGCGACGGAGGCGCGACTGCCTTCTGGAACGCCGCAGCCTTTGGGCTGGTCAGCCGCCGCGCCCAGGCGGTGACCTGCGGAGAATTCAGCTCGAAGTTCGCCAAGGCCGTCACCACTCCCTGGCTGGAGACACCAAGTGTCCTCGAGGCCCCCGTCGGCAGCAGGCGAGCCGCCGAAGCACAGCCGGGCATCGACGTCTACGCCTGGCCGCATAACGAAACCTCAACGGGGGTCAGCTCCCCCATCCGCCGAGTCGCCGGGGCCGATCCCGACGCTCTCATCGTCATCGACGGGACCTCCGCCGCCGGCGGCATCGACTTCTCCGCCGATGAGCTGGATGTGTACTACTTCTCCCCCCAGAAGAACTTCGCCTCGGAGGGCGGCCTGTGGCTGGCAGCCGTCAGCCCCCGAGCGATCGAGCGGATCGAGACAATTGCCGGGAGCGACCGGTACATCCCTGAGTTCCTCAACCTGCGCACCGCCCTGACCAACTCACGGCTCAACCAAACGCTCAACACGCCGTCGCTGTCCACGTTGCTCCTGCTGGATGAACAGCTCCAGTGGATGCTCGGCAACGGCGGCCTGAGCTGGGCCGACGCACGCACGCACGAGTCCTCCGGGCTGCTGTACTCATGGGCCGAGTCGGATTCGCGCGTCCGCCCGTTCGTCGAGAACCCCGAACACCGTTCTCCCGTGGTCGTCACGATCGACTTCGACGATTCCCTCAATGCCGCCGCCGTTGCCGCGATCCTGCGCGCCCACGGTGTTGTCGACGTGGAGCCGTACCGGAAGCTGGGCCGAAACCAGTTGCGGATCGGAACATTCGTCGCGGTCGAACCCAGTGACGTCGAGAAGCTCATCGCGTGCATCCAGTGGATCCTGGACCACGCCGGAGACGCGATCCTGCGCTGACGCCAGCGGAGAAAGCGGCGTCGTGGATGCACGCGGCGCGGGCATCCTCCTCAGCGTTCCAGCCTGCGCCGCTCGGGCAGGGGAATCGGGCCCGTCTCCGGATGCTCAACAGTGACCGTTTCCGGTACGGCTCGATCGCCGTGCACGAGCTGGTCGAACACGTCGTGGGTGGATCCCCGCCCCGTGCCGACGTACCACGCCAAGACCGCGAGAACGGCGATCGCGCAGCCGAGCGCACCGGCCCACAGCGTGGCCGGGGGACTGACCGCATCTCCGATCCAGCCGATCACCGGGGCGCCGATGGGGCTTCCCCCCAGGAACATGGCCAGGTATACGGCCATCACCTGCCCGCGCAGCCGTGGCTCCGCCCCCAACTGCATATACGCGTTGGCCCCCGTCGCCAGGCGGATCATGAAGAACCCCGTGATGAACATGATCACCGCGAACAGCAGGTAACTGCTGGTCATCGCCCCCAAGGCCAAGGACACACCCAGCCCCACCACCGAGACGACTAGGGTGCGCAGCCGTGGGGCTCGAGACGCCGCCGCGAACAACCCGCCGCCCATGGCCCCGACCGCCATCGCTGAGTTGAGCAGACCGAAATCTCCAGCCCCCCGGCCGAATTGAACTCGCGCCATCAAGGCGATCGTCACCTGCGTGTTCATCGCTGTGGCTGCAATGAGGAACATCATCGCCGTCACCACAATCAGGTGGGGATGCTCAGCCATGTACCGAAACCCGTCCCGAACCCGAATGGTGCCGCTCTCCCGCGGTGAGGGAACGACCCGCGGCTCCGGCCGGATCAGAGCCAGCGCAGACACGGTCGCCACGTAGGTCAGGCTGTTGATCGCAAACGCCCAACCGGGACCCACCACTTCGATGAGGAGTCCAGCCACCGCCGGCCCGATGAGCCGCGCGGCGTTGAACGACACGCTATTCAGGCTCACCGCATTCGTGAGGTAGTCACGGCTGACCAGCTCGGATACGAAAACGTTGCGCGAGGGAGAGTCCACTGCCGCGATGCACCCGAGCAGGGCGGCCAGCACGTACACATGCCAGAGTTCGACTACGCCCGTGAGCACGAGCACCGCCTGCGCTGCGGCGGCCGCGCCCATCCCCACCTGGGTCCACATCAGGATGTGACGCTTGTCGAACCTGTCGGCCACGAACCCAGCGAGGGGCGCAAGGAGCAGCTGCGGGCCGAACTGCAGTCCGATGGTGATCCCTACCGCCAGGCCCGATTCGTCGGTGAGACCGGTGAGCACCAGCCAGTTCTGCGCGATCCGGGCCATCCACAGCCCGATGTTCGAAATGAGGATCCCGACGAACCAGATGCGGTAGTTGCGGATCCCCAGAGAGGCGAAGACGGCCTTCACTTCGTCGAGCTGTCAGGGTCCTCAGGTGCTGGATCCGCCGCAGCCGTCACGGGGCTGGCGGATTCCTGAACCGCAGACACAGCAGCAGCGGGTTCCTGCGCCGACTCCGGGTCCTCTGCGGGATCCTGAGACTCCTCGGAGTCTACGGACTCGTCCTCCGCAGCCTCATCCTTCTGCGTCTGCTCCAGGTGCTCCAGGTACTCCGTGTACCGCTCCTCCCAGGGCCGCCAGGGAGGGCTAACCAAGGCATCTGGGCCAGGTAACAATTCGACCTCCAGTACGGTGGGAGCGTCCTCGGGTGTGGCACGCGCCACGGCCGCCGTCCACAACCACCCGGTGTAGGCATGAGTGAGGCAGGCAAACTTCAACAGGACTGCCCCGCTGTCGGTGACCTCGTGCCCGACCAGATCCCCTATCGTTCCGGCGGGGGTTATCTGGACCAGAGCAGCACGCGCCAGCGGCTCAGCAGCGAGGAACTCTACCACCTGCTCCGGCGTCAGGCGCACAGGCGATGCCGTCTCCTGTTGTGTCGTCGCGGCATCCTCCGCTGCCACGCTCGCGGTGCTGTCCGCATCCTCAGACGTCAAAATCGTCCGCCACCTTCCGCAGCATTGCCGCAATCTTCTGGGAGTGGCTGTTCTCCGGGTACCGTCCACGTTTCAGCCCGGCCCCAACACCGTCCAACAGCTTGATGAGGTCCTCCACCACGATCGCCATGTCCTCCGCGGGCCGCCGCGTCATCTTCACTAAGCTCGGCGGCTCGTTCAGCAGCCGCACCGACAGCGCTTGAGCGCCGCGCCGCCCGGCAACCACGCTGAACTCCAGGCGAGTGCCCGATCGAACGGTATTGACGCCTGCAGGCAGTGCACTCGCAGCCAGGTAGACGTCTCCGCCCTCATCGGACGTGATGTACCCGAATCCTTTGTTCTCGTCAAAGAACTTCACTTTGCCGGTGGGCATGAAAACCTCTCTATTCCTGCGCTACGCACTCCTGCTGCGTCCGCATCCTCCCATTCTACGGAAACAGCGCACCCTGCGCCTGGATTCCGCTAAGCACGAACGCACCCTATTGTTGAAGGATGAGCACTTCTGGAGATGAATACCAGGCATCACTCGTGGAGAAGCGTCTCGCCGCGATGACAGTCGGCCTCATCATTCTCGCTGTCGTGGGTATCGCGTTGTCCCTGCTTGGTGTCGCATTCAGCTGGGCGACCGGTTTCCTGTCTTTCCTCTTCCTGGTGGTCATGCTGGCGCTGCCCGCAGCGATGCTGTTGCTGATCGCCGTGGTCGTCATCGGTCTGATCAGGCGGCGTAAGGGATAGATGAGCAACGCGATAGCGCTGGCACAGCTCCTGGAGGAGCTGCCCGATACTGCGCTTGCGCGAGCCCTCGCACACACCAAGGGCACCCTCCACCATGTGCACGACGTATTCGACGCCGTCGATCTGCTCGATGCGGACGACGCCGTCGACGCACGCATGACATGGCTCACCCGGGGGCAGGTGGAGCGTCTGCGTGAACTCAGCGACAGAAACACATTCAATACGGAAGACCCGGTGGACCGCTCCCTCGCCGAGGCGGTGCTGGTGGATGCGCACGGGACCCCCCTCGACCTGTCTCTTATACACATCT
>DGEZ01000127.1:0-3346 GCA_002391425.1 Micrococcales bacterium UBA3913
AGATGGGTATAAGAGACAGGACGAGCCCCTGCTTCAGTTCGTCGGGGGTGCGGTAGATGTCGTTGCGCTCGAGCACGCTGTCGAACAGGGTGAGTTCCCCGTAGATATGCGAGGGGGAGGGGATGCACTGCTTGAGCGTCTGGTCGGGGGCGAGTGTCTGGAGCCTGCGGAACACGTCGATGAAGTGGTGCCCGCGCGCGTGCAACGGTGCGGTGATGGTGATCCCGATGTCGCGGCGGGTTTCGAACTTCCCTTCCCCGTCGTGGTCGCGGAAGAAGTAGCCGTGGTCGGTGATGAAACGGTGGATCCCGCTGAGTCCCCACACGAAGTCGAGGTGCCACAGGGACTTCGAATATTCGCCGTCGGTGACCACACTCAGGTGGTGTGCGATCTGGGCGGCCACGACATCCGCGGTGGCGGCGGCTTCGGCCTGCTCGTAGCCGGGCAGATCCTGGTAGAAGGGGTAGGTGATGTCGTCACGGTGCTCGATCTCGCGCTTAAAGCTCAGCAGCGACTCGGGGCGCAGCAGGCTTCCCACGGTCTGGAATCGTGTACTCATGTCGGCTATCTCCTTCAGGTGGCACGCGGTGGCGTGCCGGCAGCGGTTTGGGGTCCGATGCACACGGACCCGATTGTGAGTGTAGGGGCTGCGCCCGGCGGAGGTTCGTTGTGTGTCATTGTGTGACATCGTTTCGGCGTGTAGTGCGTGGCTTCTTCCGGGCACCGCGTGGGTTTCCCCGGGCGGCGTGGGTTTCGCTGGGCACCGCGTGGTGTCTTCTCGGCACTGCACGTCTTTCCCCAGTCGGCGTGTGGTCTTAGGCTGGGGCCATGGTGAATCTTGATCGTCCTGTCGCACCAGACCCGTACTCGCTACTTCCGGAACTTCCCGCGTTCACCCTGGTCAGCAACGACTTCGTTGACGGTGGCACGCTGGGGCGCGGCCAGACCGCCGCAGGCGGTGGCGTCTCCCCGCACCTGGCCTGGCGGGGTGAGCCAGCGGGCACGGCCTCGTTCGCGGTGACGTGTTTCGACCCGGACGCACCCACCCCGAGCGGATGGTGGCACTGGGTGCTGGTGGATGTTCCCGCCGATGTGCACGAGCTGGCCGCGGGTGCGGCGTCCGCACCGCTGCCGTCAGGGGCGTTCCAAGTTCCCGTCGACTCAGGCGGTCCGGGGTTCTTCGGCGCTGCCCCACCCCGCGGGGACCGGCCTCACCGGTACTTCTTCGCGGTGCACGCTCTGGATGTCCCCACGCTGGGGGTGGATGCGCACGCCACTCCCGCCGCGGTGTCCTTCCACATCACGTTCCACGCGATCGGTCGCGCGGTCATCCACGGCACCTGGCAGTCGTAGGCGGTCGCGTGTCGACTGTTCCGGCCGGGCCCGACGCGGAGGATTCGCGGGCGATCTGGTGGGCCCTCATTCGCGTGCTGGGGATGCTCGCTGTCGGTGTTCTCGCGTTCTGGTTGACCTCGTCGGCGGGCTGGCTGCTGGCGCTCACAGTGGGGTGGCTGGCTGCCGCGGCCACGTACGTTCTCTGGGTGTGGCTGATCGTGGGGCGCATGGATGGGGTGGCGACGTCATCCCACGCCGTGCGCGAGGACCCGTCGCGGGCGCTCACGAATGTGCTCCTGGTGGCTGCTGCGGTCGCTTCCGTGGTGGCGGTGGTGGGCCTGCTGGTGGTGGCCTCGGTGGCCTCGGGGTCCGACCGCGTCATGCTGACAGCTGTGGCGTTCGCCTCGATCGTCTCCTCCTGGGTGCTGGTGCACACCCTGTACACACTGGAATACGCGCGCCTGTTCTACTCCGGGCGTGGCGGTGCCGACTTCCCGGGCACCCCAACCCCCGCGTACGCGGACTTCGCGTACCTGGCGTTCACGGTGGGAATGACCTACCAGGTGTCGGACACTGCAGTCTCAGGCACCCCGATGCGCTCGGCGGTGCTCCGCCACGCGCTGCTGTCGTTCGTGCTGGATGCGGTCATCCTGGCCACCGTGGTGAACGTCATTGTGGGCCTGGCCGGCTGATAGTTGCGATTCCAGCTAGCCGCGGATGCACGCCGTGTCGCAAATGGCGCTGGTGAGTAGACCATAACCAGTCCTTTGGTGTAACGAAACTGAGACCCGGGCCATACACCGGTGTAACTCCCTCGTACCACGATCGGTTGTGTTGCGTGACGAGTGGTTTTCTTCCGTCACGCGATGCAGTGCTCGCGGTCAGAGAGGAATTCCCAGTGGTAGCACCCCAGCTAGAGATGTTCGGTTATGACAGCAAGGCGGAGGTCGTGCGCGACTCCATCGCGTATTGGAACCCCAACAAGACTCAATTCTGGATAGACGAGGAAATCCCCCTCATCATCGGGAAACGAGAGGGGTACGTCCTCACCGATATCGACGGGCATTCCGTTTTCGACGTTCACCTCAACGGCGGAACCTTCAACCTGGGCCACCGCAACCCCGAGGTCATCGCCTCGCTGGTGAACGCGCTCAACTACGTGGATGTCGGCAACCACCACTTTCCCGCCCCCGGGCGCGCGGCGCTCGCCAAACGTCTCGTCGAGCTCACCCCCGGGTCGAGCAAAGTCGTTTTCGGCTCCAGCGGCGGCGAGATCGTTGACCTCGCGATCAAGAGTGCGCGATTCGCCACCGGGCGCCGCAAGGTCGTCTCCATCCAGCGCGCCTACCACGGCCACACAGGGTTGTCGATCGCCACGGGAGACGAGCGGTTCTCGCGGCTCTTCCACTCCGACAACCCGACCGACTTCGTGCAGGTTCCCTTCAACGACATTGACGCGATGAGGGATGCGCTCTCCGGTCACGACGTGGCGGCGGTGATCTTGGAAACGGTGCCCGCAACATACGGTTTCCCGATGCCCAAGCCCGGCTACCTCGCGGCGACGAAGCAGGCGTGCGAGGCGACGGGCGCCCTGTACATTGCCGACGAAGTGCAGACCGGTCTCGGCCGTACCGGCAATCTGTGGGGTATTTACGCCGAGGGTGTCGAGCCCGACATCATCGTGACAGGCAAAGGACTCGGCGGGGGCGTGTATCCGATGAGCGCCGCGATCCTCAACGAATGCTCCGCGGCCTGGCTGGACCGTGACGGGTTCGCGCACATGTCCACCTTCGGCGGTGCGGAGCTCGGGTGTGCGGTCGCCTCCACCACCTTGGATATCACGTTGCGGCAGAGCACGCAGGAGAACATCCAAGCCCGTATTGCGCAGTTCCGCGAGGGGCTGCACGCTCTGCAGCACGATAACCCGGACACCCTGATCGGCATCAGACAGAACGGTCTGGTCATCGGTCTCGAGTTCTCCGGCCCAGGGGCGAAGCCGGTGATGTCGGAG
>DGEZ01000127.1:3594-11147 GCA_002391425.1 Micrococcales bacterium UBA3913
TGCAGTTCAAGCCCGGCCTTCTCGTGACGGAGGAGGAGGCAACGCACATTCTCGATATCTTGGCCGGTGCAGTCAAAGCGGTGACCGTCGGTGTCTAGGAACACAATGGACTGGACGAACAACTGGCTGGCCGCGCTTCAGGCATTTGGGTGGGATGCGGACCAGATTTCGGAGGCGAAGCTGATCAGCCTCTCGGAGAACGCCACGTATCGTTGCGAGGTCACGGGCCCCGGAGGCGCTCGCCGCCGCGTGATCGTGCGACTCCACCGGCCAGGTTTTCGCACTTTCGAGGAGATCCGCAGCGAGATCGCGTGGATCACCGAGCTACGCAGACAGCACGTGGTCGACACTCCGCGGCCTCTGGTGGCCCCGGACGGTAGTACCGTCGTGCAGGTGCCGTGCGGGGAACTCACCCAGTGCGCAGTCGTTTTCGAGTTCGCCCCGGGCTCAGAACCACATATCACCGATATGAGGGCGGTGATGGAGGTCGTCGGGTCCCAGACGGCGGCCCTGCACCGTCACGTAGAAACCTGGCAGCCGCCCCAGGGGTTCACTCGGCCGGTGTGGGATGTGGAAAGCACAATCGGTGGGTCGTCACTGTGGGGGAGGTGGGAGGACACGCCGGAGGTCCACCAGATCCCGGCAGCGGTGAGCGTGCTGGCACAGGCCGAGCAACGTATTCGCCGCGACCTCGACCGCTACGGGTGCAGCCCCACATCCTTCGGGCTGATTCACGGAGACCTGCGCAGCACGAACCTGCTCGTGGACGGCGACACCGTGCGCGTCATTGACTTCGACGACTGCGGGACGGGCTGGTTCATGTACGATCTGGCGTGCTCCGTGTCCTTCATGGAAGATGACCCCGCGTTGTCCGAGTGGGTGGCGTCGTGGTTGCGGGGGTACAACAGGGTCCGTGATCTACGCAGCGAAGATATCGAGATCATCCCGAGCCTGATCATGGCCAGGCGCCTGCTGCTCACCGCGTGGATGGAGTCACGACGTGAAACCGAGTATGCGCAGCGTGTCCGCAGCAGTTACGTGGCCGGGTCTGTCGAACTTGCCCAGAAATACCTCAGCGGGGCCCTCCTCTCCGACGTGGCAACGGTGTGAGAGCCATGACCCCGACCGCATCCGTCACCGCTTTGGGGCCTCGTGCCGAGGACACCGTGCAACGTATTCGGCAGCTGATCGAGGCCGGTCACGTCAGCATGGGTGGTCGCCTTGCTCCGGAGCGTACCTTGGCGGCCGCGTTCGGGACGAGTCGCGAGACCGTGCGTGCGGCCCTGGTGTGGTTGGAACAGAACGGGGAAGTGCACCACAGGCGGGGGCGTGGCGGAGGGTGGTTTTCCCTGCGCCCCAACCCGAACTGGCCCGTGTATAGCTGGAGTCGACTCAGTGAAGGCCAGGAACGACCCGTTAAACGGCCGCTCGGGGTGGACTTGAGCGTTCCCAAGTTCCTCGACGTGCAGAAGTTCACCGTTGCCACCCAGGTGGTATTCGCGGGCATGACGGCAGCCCGCCACGAGGTGTGTCAGGGCCTGGGCATCCCGGAGGGGTCATCGGTGGTGGCCATCTACCGGGTCAGATTCGCTGACGGCCTGCCGCTGTCATGGGAGAGGCTGTTCACTCTTCCCGACCGTTTCCCCGGGCTTCTCGATCTGGACCTGTCCGGATCCCTGACCGAGATCTTCTCGAACACCTACGGCGTGCACGTTGCCGAGGTGTCCGAGCGAATCCGAATGAGGCTGGCCGATGAGGAACATGTTCCCTATTTGGACGTTTCCGTCGGCCAGCCCCTGTTCGCCATCACACGTACGGCATACGACGAAAGGAGGAGCCCGATCGAGTTCTCATACGACCTGTTCCGAGCAGATCGTACTGAGTTGGCAATCACCTCGCGACGCCAGGGCTAGCACCCGGGTGTCGTGAGGACACGACTACACCCTTTTCCATCACCTGTCATTGTATTCGGGAGGATACACATGAGTCATTCGACTGCTCTGGGAGACTCCGTCATGCCTGACGAGCCTCGCAACACTTTCACACGCACCCTGGGCACAGGGTCGATCGTCTTCATGGTGGTGGCTGCGGCCGCACCCCTAACCGTCGTCGGAGGAACGGTTCCCCTCGTGTTCAGCATGAGTGAGAGCGTGGGAGTCCCCAGCTACTACCTCCTGGCCGCGCTTGTGCTCGCCATCTTCGCCGTCGGCTTCACCGCGATGAGTAGATTCGTGAAGAACGCTGGGGCGTTTTACTCGTACATCCAAGCCGGGCTGGGCAAAATCGCCGGCGTGGGCGCAGCCACCCTCGCACTGTTCTCCTACTTCGTGCTCCTCATCGCCGTGTACGCGTACTGCGGGGCGGCCGTGACGAACGCGCTCGAACACTACTTCGCGTGGACGACCCCGTGGTGGCTGTGGACCCTTCTCATCGTGGCGATCGTGGCATTTCTCGGGTACCGCAATATCGAACTGAGCTCGAAGGTGCTCGGATTCCTTCTGCTGGCCGAGGTCGCGGTCATCCTCATCCTCAACATTGCGGTCATCGCGCGTGGCGGCGAGGCAGGGCTTGTGAGTGAGCCGTTCAACCCCGCTGTGGCGGTGTCCGGCAACGCCGGTATCGGGTTGATGTTCGCCTTCTTCGGATTCATCGGTTTCGAGGCCACTGCGGTATTCCGCAATGAGACAAAAGACCCAGATCGCACCATTCCGAAGGCGACATATATTGCCGTGATCTCGATTGGTGTCTTCTACGCGTTCTCCTCGTGGGCTATCGCCGCTGGGTCAGGCGTGTCGAATATCATCGCGGACTCCACCGCTGACCCAGAGGGGCTCGTCGTGACTCTGGCGACAAGCTACGTGGGGGCCATCTTGGGCGACATTATCCAGGTGCTTCTCGTCACCAGCCTGTTCGCCTGTGTGCTGTCGTTCCACAACGTCGTCACGCGGTACCAGTACTCGCTGGGATCGCAGGGGGTTCTCCCGCGCAGGCTCGGCGTCGTGCACGGCGTGCACAATTCGCCGTCCTTCTCGTCGCTGTTCCTCAGCGTGGTCTCGGCGATCGCGATGATCATCGTTGCGGTGATCGGTCTCGACCCGGTGGTTCAGATTTACGCGTGGCTCTCCGGTGCCGCCACCCTGGGCCTCATGATCTTGATGGCCCTGACATCAATCGCGGTGATCAGCTATTTCGCCCGTCATAGCACCGGCATGTCAGCGGTTCGCACCCTGGTCGCCCCGGCGGTGGCCTTCCTGGGGTTGGCGGCCGTGACAACACTCGTGCTGAGCAACTTCCCACTTCTGGTGGGGAGCACGACGGCAGCCTTTGTGATGGCCGCGATTGTCTTCCTGTCGTTCTTCGTGGGTGTGGGGTTGGCGCTGCGGCTGCGGCACAGCGTCCCAGACACCTATCGAGGCCTGGATGACGCCATCGTGACCGTGCCGGCAGTCAGCTAGATGTCACGGCGTTGAGGGGGGCGCGGATGTCCCGCCCTCCTCAACGCATTCCGAGGTACGTACATGACGAGCACAGGAAAGGAGCGCGGACGATGAGACATGTTGCGGTGGTCGGGGGATCCCGAGGAATCGGTCGGGCGACGGTGATGCGCTTTGCCCAGAACGGAGACCGTGTCCTCTCCACGTCACGATCCGGGGTACACGACAAGGACTTCCCGCCCCAGGTTGTCAGTCGTGCCGTCAACATGGCCGAGGTGGATGCTCCAGCACGCATCCTGGATGCGATCGAGCAGGATCTCGGCCGGCTCGACGTCCTCTGTCTCGTCGCGGGAGTGTTCCCGGCGTGCCCGCTTTCTGAAATGACCCCGGAGGCTCTCAGCGAGATCCTGCAGATCAACCTGGCGAGTCAGATCCTCACGGTGTCGGCGGCACTGCCCCTGTTGAAACAGTCCGAGCATCCGCGGGTTGTCTTCATGTCCTCGATCACCGGGCCGGTCACGGGTTTCCCCGGGTGGAGCCACTACGGGGCGACCAAAGCCGGACAACTCGGGTTTATGCGCACCGCTGCCCTCGAACTCGCGCCCTGGGGGATCACGGTTAATGCCGTCGCACCCGGGAGCGTCGCCACGGAGGGCCTGGCGGACATGGGACAGGACTACCTCGAAGCGGCAGCCGCGACAATCCCGCTGGGGCGTTTGGCGTCAACATCGGACATTGCGGATGCGGTGTTCTTTCTCGCCAGCGACAGTGCCGGGTATATCACGGGGCAGTGCATCACCGTGGATGGGGGACAAACGCTTCCGGAAACGGCCGAAGCTGTTCTTCCGCTGGCTTCAAAGGACTAACTGGCGCGTTCGAACCGCTCCTGACAGTCGATGCACCGCGCGCTTGTCGGGTACGCCTCCAGGCGGGCTCGGGCTATCGGGCGACCGCAGTCAATGCAGCGCCCGAAGGTGCCGTCGGCGAGGCGCGCCCGGGCAGCATCCACTTCCTCCAAGGTCTGCTCGGCGTCGCGGCGCTGGGCGAGAGCCAGTGACCACTCATAGGCGAGGGTGGGTCCTTCCGGGTCGTGCTCGTCGTCCGCGACAGTGTCGAGGCGTTCCGCTCGTATCTGGGCGAACTTGGCGTTCGCGGAGGCGATGCTGGCCCGCGCCTGAGCCGCCAGGGCCTCGAGGCGTGCCGGGATCGTCTCTCTGGGGGAGGATCCGGCGGTCATAGGCCGATTGTAGGTGTATCAGCATTATTCTGGCTCGACGCTCATGCTGGCTGGAATGGCCACTGTCGCCTCGCACACCCCAGGAATGTGGGAAGATGGGCTCCGTTGTGTCCCGCTGCGGGCTGTCCCCTCTGCAGCGCACGGGACGGCCAGATGTGAAGGCGGATGGAAGTGGCAGTGGATGCACCGGCTCGGCACGAGGGCGTGCGGGCGATGAGGCGGATTGCGGCAGCGAGCGCTGTGGGTACGGGAATCGAGCTCTACGATTTCCTCATTTTCGGGCTGGCTGCCGGGCTGGTCTTCCCGGAACTGTTCTTCCCGGACTCGGACCCGATCATGGGGACGTTACAGTCGTTTCTCGCCTTCGGCGCGGGCTTCCTGTCTCGGCCTGTCGGCGGCGTCCTGTTTGGCCACTTCGGCGACCGGGTGTCCCGGCGCACGATGCTCGTCGTGGCCCTGGTCGGCACCGGTGGGTGCACGGTCATGATGGGCGCGCTGCCCACCTACGCGAGTGTCGGGGTGCTCGCACCTGTGCTGCTGGTTGCGCTACGCACCCTGCAGGGCCTGTTCATGGGTGGGGAGCAGTCGGGCGCTTTCCTGCTCGTGTCGGAGCACGCCCCCTCTGGCCACAAGGCGTTCTGGGGTGCGTTCGTGACAGCGGGGTCGCCGATCGGAAGCATCCTGGGCATCGGAGTGTTCCAGATCACCGCCCACCTCACGGGGGAACAGTTCGCGGTCTGGGGCTGGCGGGTTCCGTTCCTCCTGTCGGCCGTGCTCGTGGTGATCGGCATCTACATTCGGTTGGGTGTCGCCGAAAGCCCGGTGATGGCTCGCCTGGCGGCCAGCGGGCACACGCAGAAGCTCCCCCTGGCGGCCGCGTTGCGGCATGCCTTCCCGCTGGTGATCGCGGGCATCCTTGTCAACCTCGGCTTCAATCTGTTCATCTTCATTGTGAACTCGTTCGCGACCGCCTACGGAGTGCAGATCGGGTTTACCCGCACGGATATGCTCCTCAGCGGGGTGTGCGGCTCCTTCGCCATGCTCGTGTTCGTGTTCGTCGCCGGGAGGCTGGCGGACCGTTTTGGCATCCTGCTCGTGATGGGGTGCGGGGCGGTGTTCCAGGTCCTGTTCGCGTTCCCGTTCTTCTGGATGCTCGACAGTGGCCAGGTGGGTTTGCTCTACCTGGCGACCGTGCTGGCGTACATCGGGCTGAGCTTCGTGTTCGGGCCGATGGCCTCGTACTATGTGCGCCTGTTCGACCCGGAGTACCGCTACTCGGGGGTGGCATTCTCGTACAGCTTGGGGGCGGTTCTCGGCGGTGGGCTCTCCCCGTCGATTGCGACTGCCCTGCTGGCGGCGTTCGGCAGTAGCGTGGGCATCTCCTGGTATGTCGCGTTCGGCGGCGTGCTGTCCTTGCTCGGGTTGTGGCTGAGCGCGCGCCGGGTCCGAATGGTGGGGGAGGGCTAGGCCGGGCGTGCCTGTTCCACCACGGTGATTGCCTCGTCCAGGATGCTCAGGCCGAGGTCTATCTCCTCGTCGCTGACGGTCAGCGGGGGTGCGATGCGGAAGACGCCGCCCATCCCGGGTAGGCACACGATGTTCATGTGCAGGCCCCGCCGGTAGCACTCCTGCGTGATGAGACTGCCCAAGGCTTCGGAGCGGGTCTTCGTGGACTTGTCTTCGACGATCTCGATACCCTGCAGCAGGCCGCGGCCGCGCGCATCCCCGACAATCTCGTGGTCGTCCACGAGTGCGTTGAGTCCTGCGTGCAGTCGGTCCCCGGCGTGCGTGGCGGCGGCGAGGAGGCCGTCCGTGGCGATCACGTCCATCACGGTGCACCCGACGGCGGCGACCATGGGGTCGTTGACGTGTGAGGTGAAGAACACGAAACCGGCGTCGTGGGCGCGCTGTTCGATCTCGGCGGTGGTGACCACCGCCGCAAGGGGGAGCCCGGCGCCGAGGGTCTTAGACAGGGTGAGGATGTCGGGGGTGACGCCGTCGTGCTGGTACCCGAACCAGTGCCCGGTGCGCCCGAGGCTGGTCTGCGCCTCGTCGAAGATGAGGAGCATCCCGCGTTCGTGGCATTTCTGCCGCAACGCCGCGAGGTAACCCGGCGGCGGCACCAGGATGCCGCCTCCCGACAGGATCGGCTCCACGATGCAGGCGGCCAGGCTGCCGACGGATTGCGCATCGACGAGTTCGAACCCGTAGTCGAGCTGGCGGCGCCAGTCGAGTTCGCCGTCGGCGGTGGTGAAGTCGGGGCGGTACTCATAGGGGGTGGGGATGGCCAGCTGCCCGGGCATCGCCGGGGTGCCCTGCTTGCGGGCTGAAGAGTAGGTGGCCCCGGCAGCTGCGCCGGTGAGCCCGTGCCAGGACCGGGTGAAGGAGACGACCTCGAATTTCCCGGTGATGAGTTTGGCGAGACGGATTGCGGCGTCGTTGACCTCGGACCCGGTGGTCAGCAGCAGGACCTTCTCCAGGGGAGATGCCTCAGCGACGTCGGGTTCCGCCTCGGCGGCCTCGGCGATTCTGCGCGAGAGATTCACGACCGGCCGCGACAGCATCCCGGAGAACAGGTGGTCGAGGCGGGGGTAGGCCTGCTGCACGGTGTGCACGATCGCGGGGTGTGCGTGGCCGAGTGTCGCGCTCATCTGTCCGGAGGTGAAGTCGAGGATGCGTCGGCCGCTCTCGGTGACCACCCAGCTGCCTTCGGCGTGGTCGATGAGTTCGGGGAAGAACTCGGGTGCGCCGTAGCGCATGACATGCGCCTGCACGTCGTCCCAGGGGTTGGGGTTCTGCTCGAATCCTGTTGCGTATGATGCCATGGCCGAAACGCTAGCAGCCGGTTATTACAGGTGGATGTCGTGCGGGGGCGACGCGCG
>DGEZ01000124.1:0-8980 GCA_002391425.1 Micrococcales bacterium UBA3913
AGATGTGTATAAGAGACAGGTTTTGGCGCAGTCCTCTTCGACAACGATGGCACCTTGGTCGACTCTATTGCCGCGGTCGAGGCGTGCTGGCAGCAATGGGCACGCGAGTATGGTGTCAACCCCGCACATATCACGAATTTGCACGGTCAACCCTCCGATGTCCTCGTGGCGGGCCTGGTGTCTGCGGACCGATTCCCCGCCGCTGCCGCCCGGATCCGTCAGCTGGAGCTGGAAGCCTCCTACCCGGTTCGAGTACTGCCCGGTGCCGTTGCTGCACTCCAGGCCACCGCGGGGAGGAATGCGATAGTCACCTCGGCCACGCGGGCGCTTTTCCAGCACCGTATCGAACAGACCGGGCTGCCAGCTCCACAACTCGCCGTCACCTCGGACGATGTGACCCGGGGCAAGCCTGACCCGGAACCGTACCTGGTGGCTGCCTCCCGGCTCGGCTACGCTCCCGAAGAATGCCTCGTCGTGGAGGATGCCCCCGCGGGCGTTCGTGCGGGTCACGCTGCAGGTTCTGCCGTGTTAGGCATCGACTCGGCGCCGGACCGCAGCATGCAGGGTGAGCCGCTACGTGCCGATGCCGTCGTGCCGGACTTGTCCTTCGTACGGTTCACTCTGCACGGAGGTGCCATCCGAGTGGAGGTCGCGTCGTGATTGTTGTTGCCGTGCCCGACGAGCGGACACGTCAGGCGCTGGAACCAGCTCCTGAGGGTGTGCGCGTCGTCGTCTGGGATCTGTACCATCCGCCGGCAGGGGCCGAGCTGGACGAGGTCAACGTGGTTCTGGTTCCGCATTACCAGTTGGACAGGAAGCCGTTCGAACAGTTCCGCCACATGCCCGCTCTGCGCATGATTCAGTTGCCCAGTGCCGGGTTCGATCACCTGCTGCGCTACCTGCCCGAGGGCGTGGCGTTGTGCAATGGCCGGGGCATCCACAGTGAGGAAACCGCGGAGCTTGCTGTCGGTCTCCTTCTCGCCTCGTGTCGGGGAATCGGAGAGTCGGCGGTGCACACCGCGACGGATCACCTCTGGGCACCCCGGTTGCGATCCTCTGTTTTTCGCAGCCGGGTGCTCGTGGTGGGCTTCGGGTCGGTGGGCGTCGAGATCGCCCGTCGCCTCCAGGCCTTCGGGGCTCATGTGGAGGCCGTGGCTCGGCACCCCCGGGAGCAGGACGGGGTAACGGTTCACGATATGGATGCGCTGCCGCGGCTCCTGCCCGAGGTCGACACGGTTGTGCTCATTGTGCCCTTGGATGCGTCCACCCGTCACCTGGTGGATGCGCAGTTCCTGTCCCGCATGAAAGACGGCGCGCTTCTGGTGAATGTTGCGCGCGGACCGGTCGTGGATACGGAAGCGCTCCGCGCCGAGCTCAACTCGGGCAGGCTGCGGGCGGCCCTGGATGTCACGGACCCCGAGCCGCTGCCTCCGGAACATCCCCTGTGGGATGCTCCGAATCTGATCATCACCCCTCATGAGGGTGGCAACACGACGGCGACCTTCGTCAAGACGGTCGAGCTCATGCGGGAGCAGCTGCGCCGCCTCTCGACGGGCGAGTCGGCGATGAATCGTGTGATCTGACGCGGGTGATTCCCGGGGCGCTCTCCGTGTTGCGTGTGACGGGGGGTACGCCGGGTGCGACGGGTTGGTGAGTGTTCGCTGAGAATATCGTCGTTCTTCTCCCCCATGTGATGTGAGTGAGCGCTCACTCACTTATGATGTTCGGGTGCGAGAGAAAAAAGTGCGGCGGGCATCCCCCATGGCCCCCAATCTGAGGCAGCAGGCGATCATAGAAGCGGTCACGCCACTGCTGTTGGAACGCGGGTCCGAGGCAACCTCGCGCGAGTTGGCCCAGGCCGCCGGTATCGCGGAGGGCACCCTGTTCCGGGCATTCGAAAGCAAGGACGAACTCATCCATGCTGTGCTGGTTGCGTATGTCGACGTGGAGCGACTGACGCGTCGGATGCAGGACGTATCTGCTTCGGCTCAGCTCGAGGAAACCCTGGAACACATCATCGCCGTGCTGACCGAGCATATCCGCGGGATCTTCGCGATCTCCTCGGCGCTTAAGGCCTCACCACGGCACGCCGGGCGACCTCCGCACCAGCACGAGCGCTCCAGAATGATCCAGCAGATTACCTCCGCCATCGAATCCACGCTGCGTCCATTCGCCGCAGAACTCGAGGTAGGTACCTATCAGGCTGCTCGCTTCGTCCGCGGCGTGTGCTTCAGTGCCACCTTCGCACATGACGAGGAAGCCGAGCCCGCGCTCACGCCCAGCGAACTCGCGGGACTCGTCGTGCACGGGATCACCCGGCGCCCGCCTAACTCCTCCACCGCCTGACTTCGGGTATCGCACCCCATGCAACCCCCTTCACACACTTAGGAGAACAATGCTTGCACAGCTCCTCTCTCGCTACCTGAGGCCCTACTGGCCCCTCTTGGTGGGAGTATTCGTCTTTCAGCTCATGCAGTCGATCGCCTCCCTGTACCTGCCCACGCTCAACGCCGACATCATCGACAACGGCGTGATCGTGGGAGACACCGGGTACATCCTGCGCGAGGGCGGCATCATGCTGGCGGTGAGTCTGGGCCAGATCACCTGCTCGATCATCGCCGTGTACTTCGGTGCGCGCGTCGGGATGAGCGTCGGTCGCGATATGCGGCGCGACGTCTTCACCCGGGTGGGCGAGTACTCAGAGCAGGAGGTGGGTCACTTCGGCGCGGCCTCGCTGATCACCCGCAATGGCAACGATGTACAACAGGTTCAGATGCTCATCGTGATGGCGGCGAACCTTCTCGTGATGGCCCCGATCATCGGCATCGGCGGTGTGATCATGGCGATCCAGCAGGAGGCGCAGCTGGCCTGGCTGATCGCCGTTGCCGTGCCCGTGCTGCTGGTCGCCGTGAGCATCCTGGTCGGGTTCATGGTCCCGCAATTCCGCAAAATGCAAGGCAGAATCGACGCGGTGAACCGGGTGCTTCGGGAACAGCTCACCGGGATTCGCGTCATCCGCGCGTTCGTGCGCGAGCGAACCGAGCGGGAGCGGTTTGAACGGGCCAACGACGAACTCACCGACGTCTCCATGAAGGCCGGGCGCATTTTCGCCCTCGCCTTCCCGATCGTCATGATGGTGATGAACCTCTCCTCCATCGCCGTGATCTGGTTCGGAGCCTTCCTCATCGACGAGGGCAGCATGGAGATCGGCTCGCTGACGGCCTTTATCTCGTACCTCATCCAGATCCTCATGTCGATCATGATGGCCACCTTCATGACGATGACCATCCCGCGGGCGTCGGTGTCGGCCGAACGCATCAGCGAGGTGCTCGCCACCGAGTCGAGTGTGCGCCTGCCTGAGCATCCCCGGACCGATATCGACCCGAGCAAGGGATTCGAGCTGGAGGACGTCAGTTTCCAGTACCCGGGTGCTGAGAAGCCAGTGCTCGCGGATATCAGCTTCCGTGCGCTGCCGGGCACGACCACGGCGATCGTGGGAAGCACGGGCGCGGGCAAGACGACGCTCATCAGCCTGCTGCCTCGCCTGTTCGACGTCACCGGGGGCGTCGTGCGCTATGGC
This sequence comes from Micrococcales bacterium UBA3913, assembly GCA_002391425.1. Lineage (GTDB taxonomy): Bacteria > Actinomycetota > Actinomycetes > Actinomycetales > Microbacteriaceae > UBA3913. The sequence continues at coordinate 3,581 of DGEZ01000124.1, forward strand.
GGTGTGGATGTGCGCGAACTCGACCCGGACGTGCTGTGGCGCGGTATCGGGCTGGTGCCCCAGAAACCGTACCTGTTCTCGGGAACGGTCGCTGACAACCTGCGCTTCGGGAAACCAGACGCCTCCGACGAGGAGCTCTGGCAAGCCCTCGAGACCGCGCAAGCGAAGGAATTCGTCGCGGAGATGCCAGCTGGGCTCGAGACGGAGGTCGCGCAGGGGGGCACCACCGTGTCGGGCGGACAGCGGCAGCGGCTCGCTATCGCGCGTGCGCTGGTCAAGCACCCGCCCATCCTCGTGTTCGATGACGCCTTCTCCGCACTCGATGTGAGCACGGATGCGCGGCTGCGCGCGGCGCTCGATACGGATGCGAAAAATGCGACCAGGATCGTGGTGGCACAGCGTGTGTCCACCGTTATTGATGCCGATAACATCCTCGTCCTTGACGATGGGCGAATCGTCGCGCAGGGAACGCATGAACAGCTCCTGCGAGAGTCCACGACGTATCAGGAGATTGTGAATTCCCAACTCTCCGTACTGGCAGGAGGTGCCGAATGAGTGAGGCAAAGGCAACGACGGCATCTCCCCGGTCGGCGAACGGTCCCGGGCATGGTCCCGGCCCGGGTCCCATGGGCATGGCCATCCCGACGGAGAAGGCCTCGGCATTCTGGCCATCGTTCATGCGTTTCGCCCGGCGTTTGAAGGGCGAAAGCTGGTGGCTCCTGATCGTGCTGGTTTCAGGGGTCGTCTCCGTGGCGATGACCGTTGCGGGCCCGAAGATGCTCGGTCGGGCGACGGACATCGTGATGGAGGGGTATATCTCACGAATGCTCGTATCGAGCGGGATTCCCTCGACGCTGAGTCAGGACGAGGTCATCGAAACCCTGCGCTCCACCGGGCAGGGCCAGTTTGCCGATATGGTCAGTGGCGTCACGCTGGATCTCCAGAATCCGGGAATCGACTACACCGAACTGGGTCGCGCACTGATCCTGGTACTGGCCTTGTACCTGGGTGCGGCAGTGCTCGCCTGGATCCAGGCGTACGTGCTCAATGGCATCGTGCAGCGGTCCATGTACGGCCTCCGTCGGGACGTCGAAGAGAAGATACACCGGCTTCCGCTGCGATACTTCGACTCGATGCCGCGCGGCGAGCTGCTCTCACGCGTCACGAATGACATCGACAACGTGTCGCAGACCCTGCAGCAGACCATGAGTCAGCTGCTGACCTCCGTGCTCACCCTGGTCGGTGTGCTCGCGATGATGGTGTCGATATCTCCGGTGCTCGCGCTTGTCGCGATCGTGGCCATCCCCCTGTCCCTCGTGGTCACCGGCCTGATCGCCAGCCGTTCGAAGAAACTCTTCACCGCGCAGTGGGCGGAAACCGGCGAGCTCAACGCGCAGATCGAGGAAGCGTTCACCGGCCACGCACTCGTGAAGGTGTTCGGACGCCAGAAAGAGGTCAGCGCACGGTTCGCCCAGACGAACGACAAGCTATACTCGTCCAGTTTCGGGGCGCAGTTCATCTCCGGGATCATCATGCCAGCGCTCATGTTTGTTGGGAACCTGGTCTACGTGGCGGTCGCTGTCATCGGAGGTCTCTTCGTGGCGAATGGCTCACTCACTATCGGCGGTGTGCAAGCGTTCATCCAGTACTCGCGGCAGTTCACCCAGCCGTTGTCCCAACTCGGATCGATGGCGAATCTGCTGCAATCCGGAGTGGCCTCCAGCGAACGGGTGTTCCAGCTCCTGGACGCGGAGGAGCAGTCTCCGGACCCTGTCGATCCGGTCACCCCAGAAACTGATCGCGGCGAGTTGCGCTTCACGGAGGTCTCCTTCCGGTACGACCCGGAAACCCCGTTGATCGACGGTCTCTCACTGGAGGCTCGTCCAGGCCACACGATCGCTATCGTGGGTCCGACCGGAGCGGGCAAGACCACCCTGGTGAATCTCATCATGCGGTTCTACGAGATCGACTCGGGGGCCATCCTGCTCGACGGTGTGAATACGCAGCAGATGTCTCGGGATGACCTGCGCGGCCGCACGGGCATGGTGCTGCAGGACACGTGGCTGTTTCGCGGCACCATTCGGGACAACATCGCCTATGGTCGTGACGGGGCCACGGAGCAGGAGATCATCGAGGCCGCACAGGCGACCTACGTGGATCGCTTCGTGAGGACGCTTCCTGACGGGTACGATACCGTCCTTGACGACGAAGCCTCCAATATCAGCGCGGGGCAACGCCAGTTGATCACGATTGCGCGCGCCTTCCTGGCCAAGCCCAGCGTCTTGATTCTGGATGAGGCGACCAGCTCGGTGGACACGCGGACGGAGGCGCTCCTCCAGAAGGCGATGACAGCGTTGCGTCGGGATCGCACGAGTTTCGTGATCGCACACCGCCTCTCGACGATCCGCGATGCCGACCTGATCCTGGTGATGGAACACGGCAGCATCGTGGAGCAGGGTAATCACGATGAGCTCCTGCAGGCCCAGGGCGCGTACTGGCGACTCTACAACTCACAGTTCAGTGCCGCCGATACGGAGGAATGAGCGATAGCAACGAGAACGCGATCTCGCGCACGGATGCTTTGAAGGTTAGCGCGTAGAAGATCCGGGTGCGCGAGCTTGCCCCGCTATACTTTGGCGAGCCAACGGCTTCCGAAGGAGACAAAAGCACTGTGCGAATCATCATCGGATGCGATACGTTCTCGCCCGACGTCAATGGAGCCGCGCGTTTCGCTGAGCGACTTGCCGCAGGGCTGGTCAAGCGGGGCCACGACGTGCACATCGTGGCCCCGGCCAGCTCGCGGCGCACCTCGGGCACGCGTCCAGAGGTGGTCGAGGGCGAGACCATGACCGTCCACCGGCTGCCCAGTTGGCGCTGGTACCCCCATGACTGGTTGCGGTTCGTGCTCCCCTGGACGATCCGCCGGAGGGCTGCCCGGATTATCGACGCGGTGCAGCCGGACGCCATCCACATCCAGTCCTACGTCATCGTCGGCCGGGGATTGGCCCTGGAGGGACACCTGCGTGGCATCCGGTTGATCGGGACGAATCACCTCATGCCCGAGAATGCACTGGACTTCACCGTCCTGCCGAAGTCCTGGATGGACTGGTTCGTGGCGACGCAGTGGCGTGCTGCAGGACGAATCTTCGGGCTCTGTGAAGCGGTGACGACCCCGACAAAGCGTGCCGCGGAGTTCCTGGAGGGGAATACCGGTCTGCGTGGAGTCATCCCGATCAGCTGCGGAATCGACACGCACAACTACCGCGCTGTGATAGGTCCGCGCGCGGCCAAGCGGGTGCTCTTCGTCGGACGGCTCACAACGGAGAAGCAGGTGGATGTGCTGCTGCGTGCCTTCGCTGCGCTCCCGGCCGGTATCGCCGATGGTCTGGACATCGTCGGGGGCGGGGATCAGGCCCGGCACTATGAGGACGTCGCTCGTACACTGAATCTGGGCGACCGGGTCGTGTTCCACGGCAGGGTAGATGAGCAGACACTCCACCAGCGATACACGGATGCGGCACTGTTCGTGATGCCGTCGATCGCCGAACTGCAGAGCATTTCCACCATGGAGGCGATGGCGTCCGGTCTGCCCGTCGTGGCCGCGGACGCGATGGCCCTGCCCCACCTGGTTCGCTCCGGCGAGAACGGATACCTGTTCGCCCCGGGGGATGCAGGGGATCTGGCGCAGAAGATGACGGAGGTCCTCACTGCGGCTCCGGAGGAGTACGAGCGCATGCAGCAGGCCTCGTTGGATGCGCTTCGGGTACACGACATCAATCGCACGCTCGATACGTTCGAGGCCCTCTACCGAGGCGAGGATGTCCGCCCCTGAGGATGCGCGTCGCAGGCTTCTGTTCGACGCGCGCTACATCCGTCCGGGCTCCCCGGATGGGATCGGACGGTACTCCCGTGAGCTTGCGCATGCGGTAGCCGAACAGATTCCCCCGGGGTGGCAGGTCGCGTTCATCATCTCGGATCCGCGCCAGCGCGACGCGCTCCCGCCGGGCAGCGCCGTCGTTCCCCTGTGGGCTCCGACATCGTGGCGAGAGCCCTGGGCTGCCCTCCGCCTGAACCGTGAGCATCCGGATGTGGTCTTTTCCCCGATGCAGACGATCGGGACGGCGGGACGACGCTTTCGCGCGATCGTGACGCTGCATGACCTCATCTACTACCGGCACCGCACTCCTCCGAAGGACATGCCGGGGCCCATCCGCGTGGGTTGGCGGCTCTTCCACCTGAGCTATCTTCCCCAGCGGATCATCCTCAACGCAGCGGACGCGGTGTGCACCGTGTCGGAGACGAGCCGCCGACAGATTCTTGCGGCGCGCTTGACGCGCCGACCCCTCCTGGTTGTCTCCAATGCGGCAGTCGGGTTTCCGGGCATGTGCGTGAGGCCATCGGCGTCAGACGTGGTGAACCTGGTGTACATGGGGTCGTTCATGGGCTACAAGAATGTCGAGACGTTGGTGCGTGCCGCCGGCGTGCTGGGTGCGGGGTATCGGCTTCACCTGTTGTCGCGGATCAGCGAGGAGCGGGAGCAGCAGTTGCGTCGTATCGACGCACGTGCGCGGCTCGTGTTTCACCATGGGGTCAGCGACGAGGAGTATGCGCGCGTGTTGCAGGACAGAGCCATTCTTGTGACCGCCAGCGAGGATGAGGGGTATGGCCTGCCTGTCGCGGAGGCGCTGGCGACTGGGGTACCGGCGGTGGTCAGTGACCTGGATATCTTCCACGAAGTGGCCGGGGAGGGGGCCGTGTACTTCGCACCGACGGACGCTCAGCAGCTCGCCGACCGGGTGCGGTCCTTGCGCGATCCCGCCCAGTGGGAGCGCGTCGTGGCCGCGGGCCGGGCGCATCTTCGCCGTTTCTCCTGGCAGCAGTCGGCGCAGACGCTGTGGCACGCTGTTCGCGAACTCGCCAGAGATTGATACCGACCCGGCGGTGCTCGCCGAGTAGCGCAGGAGGTCTTACTGCTTGGGCGCCTGCGGCCCATTCTCGTCTGTCTGCGCCGCCGACGGCTGGGCAGGCGGCTGTGCAGGAGGGGTCTGCGCTGGTGGGATGGGCGGTGTGCCGTAGCTGGTAGGCCCCGGGTATGGCGGCAGGGGAGGCGGCGCGTAACCACCGGGTGGCTGCGTGTTCGTTGGCGGAGCAGGCATGGGGGCAGCTGTTGGCGGGACAGCGGGGAACGGAGCCGGTTGCCCGTATGACTGCGGTGGTGTCGCGGGGGGAGCGGGAGGCATGTACCCGGGTGGTGGATATCCGCCGGCCTGCGGGTAGCCTGGGGCCGCCGAGGGGTTCCACCCGGGGCTGGGCTGTCCATAGGGTGCCTGCGGGTATCCGGCCGCGCCATACGGGTACGGGTAGGGGCCTGCCGGTGGGACTGGCACCTGTCTCTTATAC
>DGEZ01000124.1:9282-9689 GCA_002391425.1 Micrococcales bacterium UBA3913
GGTCCCACGGAGACCTCGTTGAGCTGAAACCGATCACCCACAGCCAGATCGTGGGCAACAAGGCGGCGAACACATGCCACCCGGTGGTGCCCCGTCCGACAGCCTTGTTGATGTTAATGGCAGCCATGATGAAGATCACGTAGGCGAGGACGGCGGCAGCGAAGGAGATGACCGCCCCGAGGTAGGGGATCACCGTGAGCAGTGATCCGAGAGCGAGCAACGACCAGGCCGGATGCTGGCCGCCGAGCTCAAACAGCGTCCAGGTGTTCCAGAACGGGACCCATGCGGAGGCGGGGTACGCGTGACCAGCCCGACGCAAGAGGCGATACTGCGCGAGTGCCGAGACGACGTACAGGCCGAGGGTCATCAGTAGCGTGACGAAGATCACGATCATCGCAAAGACGAAG
>DGEZ01000081.1:0-1251 GCA_002391425.1 Micrococcales bacterium UBA3913
CGCTGTACATCCTCACCCTGGGTCTGTGGTCCGTCGTCGTTAACGGCATCGCGCTGTGGCTGCTCGGGGTCGCCAGCGTACAACTCGGCTGGGGCGTCCATCTCACCGAGTTCTGGTGGGAAACGATCTGGGCCGCATTCGTGCTCGGCATCGTCAACTGGCTGGTATCCCTGGTCGCACGGATGTTCGGCGTATCCGCGAAGTGAGCAATGCCCGCCTCACGCACGCGCTCAGAAGCGGCTGCGGGGGACGGCACCCGGGGGATCCGGACGGTGGCACCGAGGCTGCCCGCGCGCAGACGATTAGACTGGTGGATGCGCCAGGTCACGCCCTCTTTGCGCATCTTCCCTGACGCCAGCACATACGATCCACCCAGACAGGAGCGGCAGCACCCGTGACAGCTCTTCCCGCCCAACCCCTGAGCCCCCTCGACGGCCGATACCGCGAGCAGACCACGGCCCTCGGAGAGTACCTCTCAGAAGCCGGGCTCAACCGGGCACGACTCCACGTCGAGGTCGAGTGGCTCCTCTATGTCACCGAGCACGGCCTTTTCGGCTCCGCCCCCCTGAGCGACACCGAGCGCGATCAGCTGCGACAGCTCGTCACCGAATTCTCCGCCGAGACCGTCGCAGACTTGGCGCGCATCGAAGCGCGCACGCGCCACGACGTGAAAGCCGTCGAGTTGTACATTCGCGCAGCGCTCCCCGGCTTCGGTCTGGATCGCATCGCCGAGCTCGTCCACATCTGCTGCACGAGCGAAGACATCAACAACCTCGCCTACGCGCTGACCATCCAGGACGCCGTCACGCGTGTCTGGCTGCCCCAAGCGCAGCACCTGTGCGCAACCATCGCCGAGCTCGCCGAGAGCACGCGCACCATCCCCATGCTTGCGCACACGCACGGACAGCCCGCCACCCCGACCACCGTGGGCAAGGAGCTTGCCGTCACCGTACACCGCCTGCAACGTCAGCTGGGCCGCGTCGAAAAGGCCGAGTACCTCGGCAAGTTCAATGGCGCCACGGGCACGTACGCCGCGCATGTGGCAGCAGACCCGGATGCTGACTGGCCGACCCACTCGCGATCATTCGTGGAGGGCCTCGGATTGAGCTGGAACCCGCTCACCACCCAGATCGAGTCCCACGACTGGCAGGCGGACCTGTACGCAGACGTGATGCATGCCGGGCGCATCCTGCACAACTTCTGCACCGATATGTGGACGTACATCAGCCTGGACTACTTCCACCAGCAGGC
>DGEZ01000081.1:1481-7445 GCA_002391425.1 Micrococcales bacterium UBA3913
GCCAACCTGGAGATCAGTGCGGCGCTGTTCAGTGTTCTGGCCGAGACGCTGGTGACCTCACGCATGCAGCGCGATCTGACGGACTCGACCACGCAGCGCAACATCGGACTCGCCTTCGGACACAGCCTGCTCGCGATCGACAACATCGAGCGCGGTCTCGCCGTCGTCGCCGTCAACGCGGACCGCCTCGCCGCCGACCTGGATGCGAACTGGGAGGTACTCGCGGAGGCCATCCAGACCGTTATTCGCGCGGAGGCTGCCGCCGGTCGATCGCAGATCACCGACCCCTATTCCCTGCTCAAGGAGCTCACCCGTGGGCACCGGATCGGCCACGATGACGTCGCCGCTTTCATCAGCACCCTGGATGTGGGCGAGGAGGCAAAGGCCCGCCTGCTCTCCCTCACCCCGGCCACCTACATCGGGCTCGCCAGCACCCTGGTCGATTACCTCGATGGCGACCCGGACAACGACTAGAAAATAGAGCGCTCCACCCCGGTACCCGCGGCGGCGGAGCCTCCGCGTCCTGTCCCATTCCGAGCCTGCCCGATTAGACTTCCCTCAGAGATGCCCCCGTCCGCATGCCGAAAGGATGCCGTGGAAATCTGGCCTGGAAGTCCGTACCCCCTCGGAGCGACCTTCGATGGGAGCGGCACGAACTTCGCCCTATTCAGCGAAGTTGCCGAGCGTGTCGAGCTGTGTCTTTTCGATGACGCTGGGGTGGAGACACGAATACCGGTACGCGACGTGGATGCGTTCGTCTGGCACGTCTACCTGCCCTCCGTGGGGGCTGGCCAGCGATACGGCTACCGCGTATGGGGACCGTGGGCTCCCGAGCAGGGCCATCGCTGTGACCCGAATAAGCTCCTGCTCGACCCCTACGCGAAGGCGACCACGGGGGAGATCTCCTGGGGCCAGCCGCTGTTCTCCTACAGCTTCGACGACCCCGAGAAGCGCAACCAGGACGACTCCGCGCACGACATGATGCTCGGCGTGGTCATCAACCCGTATTTCGACTGGTCTGGCGAGTCCCGCCCACGCACGAGCTATCCGGACACCCTCATCTACGAGGCGCACGTCCGCGGCATGACGATGCAGCATCCCGAGGTCCCTGAGCCTCTGCGCGGAAGCTACGCGGGCCTCGCGCATCCCGCCATCATCGAACACCTCACCTTGCTCGGAGTCACCGCCATCGAGCTGATGCCCGTGCACCAGTTCCTCAACGACTCTGTGCTCCACGAGAAGGGCCTGCGCAACTACTGGGGATACAACACGATCAGCTTCTTCGCCCCGCACTCGGGGTATGCGGCCAGCGGTGACCGCGGCCAGCAGGTGCAGGAGTTCAAGACGATGGTGAAAACCCTGCACGGCGCCGGGATCGAGGTGATCCTGGACGTGGTTTACAACCACACGGCGGAGGGAAATCACCTGGGCCCGACCATCTCCATGAAGGGGATTGATAACGCCGCCTATTATCGTCTCGTCGACGACGACCCCCGGTACTACCTCGACTACACGGGCACCGGCAACTCGATGAATATGCGCAACCCGCACACCCTGCAACTGATCATGGACTCGCTGCGCTACTGGGTCACCGAGATGCACGTGGATGGGTTCCGCTTCGACCTGGCGGCCACCCTGGCCCGCGAGTTCTATGAGGTCGACCGGCTCTCCAGCTTCTTCGAACTCGTCCAGCAGGACCCGATCGTCTCCCAGGTGAAGCTCATCGCCGAGCCGTGGGATGTCGGCCCGGGCGGGTACCAGGTCGGCAACTTCCCTCCACTGTGGACGGAGTGGAACGGCAAGTACCGCGACACCGTGCGCGACTTCTGGCGAGGGGAACCGGCCACCCTGGGCGAGTTCGCATCCCGCCTGACCGGGTCGTCAGATCTCTACGAGCACACCGGCAGACGGCCATCCGCATCCATCAACTTCATCACCGCCCATGACGGGTTCACCTTGCGCGATCTGGTCAGCTTCAACGACAAGCACAACGAGGCCAACGGCGAGGGTGGAGCAGATGGCGAATCCCATAATCGTTCGTGGAACTGCGGTGTTGAGGGAGACACCGACGACCCGGCCGTGCTGGCCGTCCGAGCCCAGCAGCAGCGAAACTTCATCGCCACCCTGCTACTGAGCCAGGGGGTGCCGATGCTCCTGCATGGCGACGAGCTCGGGCGAACCCAGCACGGGAACAACAACGCGTACAACCAGGACTCTCCCCTAACCTGGGTGGATTGGGAGAACGCTGACCGCACCCTGCTGGCGTTCACACAGCAACTGGCTCGTCTGCGCCGCACGCACCCCACCTTCCGCCGGTCCAGTTTCTTCGACGGCCGCCCCATCACTTGGGGGGAAGGCGAGCCCCTGCCCGATATCGTCTGGTTGGCTCCGGATGCCCGTCCGATGACCGAGCAGGACTGGACCAGCGGCGTCGGGCAGACCATTGGCGTGTACCTGAACGGGCAGAGCCTGAGACGCCGGGATGCGCGCGGCCGCCACATGAACGACATCGACTTCCTCATCGTCTTCAACGCCTCCGCCTCTCCGGTCGTGGTGACAACACCGGGGCCGGAGTTCAGTCAGAAGTGGACGGTCATCGTCGACACGGACGGGTCCTCGACCGGGAAGACCCTGCTGGCCAAGGAGAGTTTCACCGTTCAATCCCATACCGTTACCCTCCTGGCTGAACTTCCTGAGGACAGGCCCAGGCCCAGCGACCCAGCGGTCGACGAAGACGCCATCGGGCAGGCCGCCGCCAACGCGACCCCCGCCCACCTCGATGCGACCCGCAGCCCGGAGCCGGCGAGCGCCCGCGCATCCACGACCCCGGCATCGACCGTCTCGGATGCCCCCATTGACCCCCGGCCTGAGGAGCCCACACCACGATGACCCGCCAGCGCACACCACGATCCACGTACCGCCTGCAGATCTGCCCGGAGTTCACCCTCCAGGATGCTTGCGGCACCCTCGACTACCTGTCCCGGCTGGGGGTTGACTGGCTGTACCTGTCTCCCCTGCTCGAGGCAGTACCCGGCTCGCAGCATGGCTACAACACGATCAATACCGATCGCATCGACCCGGCCCGCGGCGGAGACGAGGCATTCCAGCAGCTGTGCGACGCCGCCCACGCCCGCGGCATGGGCATCCTGCTGGATATCGTCCCCAACCACGTCGGGGTGGAACGTCCGGAGTTGAATCGCTGGTGGTGGAGTGTCCTCGCTGAGGGACGCGAGTCACCCTTCGCGCACTTCTTCGACATCGATTGGGAGGTCTCGGGCGGACGCCTGCGGATTCCGGTCCTTGCGGAGGGTGACGCCGACGCGGCCGCGGAGGCGGGCACGCTCACCATCGTCGGCGACGAACTGCACTACCAGGGCCACTGCTACCCGATTGCAGCCGGAACCGGCGGCTCGGATGCGGCCGCTGTACACGCCCGACAGCACTACGAGCTGATGCACTGGCAGCGCGCGGACACCGACCTCAACTATCGCCGCTTCTTCGCCGTCAACGAGCTCGCCGCGGTCCGGGTGGAAGAACCCGACGTGTTCCAGGCGACCCATCATCTGATCCTTAACGCCGTGCAGCACGGCCTCGTCGACGGCCTGCGCGTCGACCACCCGGATGGGCTGCGCGACCCAGCCGGGTACCTGCGTACCCTTCGCACCGCCGCCGGGGGGGCGTACACCATCGTCGAGAAAATTCTCGAGCCCGGAGAGTCCCTGCCTGCGGACTGGATGACTGAGGGGACCACGGGCTACGACGCCCTCACCCTCATTGACCGCGTCCTCGTTGACAGTGACGGCGTTGGGGCCCTGCACGCGCTGGAGGACTCTCTGCGCGCCACCCCACTGGATTGGTCCGACGAGGTGCACCGCGGCAAGCGCATGATTGCCGACACGATCCTCGGCTCCGAGGTATCCCGCCTGGTCCGGGATGCGCTCCGTGACATGGCGGCGCGAGGCATCCCCCCCAGGAACGCCCCCGAAACGCTGCACGATGCTCTGGCCGAGCTCCTCACCGCGTTTCCGGTCTACCGCAGCTACCTGCCCTACGGGCGCACCAGCGTGGAGACGGCCCTGACCCGCGCCGCCGAGCGCCGACCGGAGCTCTCCGATGCGATCGAGGAGGTGGCGCCGCTGCTGCTGGATGCCCGCAGCACTCTCGCCCAGCGGTTCCAGCAGACTTCGGGCATGGTCATGGCCAAGGGCGTCGAGGATACCGCGTTCTACCGCACCGCCGTCCTGAGTACGCTCACCGAGGTCGGCGCGGACCCGTCCATCGAGTCGGTTTCGCCGGAGGAGTTCCTGCGCATCCTGGCCGAACGGGACATCACGATGCCGGCGAGCATGACGACGCTGTCCACGCACGACACGAAGCGCGGGGAAGACACCAGGGCCCGGATCACCGCCCTGAGTGAGGTGCCTGAGCTGTGGCGCACCTTCCTGGCCCGCCGCCGCGAGCACTTCCCGCTGGAGAATCCCGTGTTCGAGAACCTGCTCTGGCAGGCCATTGTCGGCTCCTGGCCGCGGGACCGGGCCGCCCTGCATGGCTACGCCGAGAAAGCTTCCCGCGAGGCCGCCGAGAATACGAGCTGGTACACCCCGAACCCCGAGTTCGAACGCGCCATGCACCAGGTGGTCGATTCCGTCTTCGACGATGACACCGTGCGTGCGGACGTCGAACAGACCGTGGCCAGCATTGAGGCGGCGGGCTGGAGCAACTCGCTGTCGGTCAAACTGCTCCAGCTGCTCATGCCCGGAGTCCCGGATGTGTACCAGGGCAGTGAGCTGTGGGAGCGTTCCCTCGTCGACCCCGACAACCGCCGATTGGTGGACTTCACAACACGGGCGGAATTGCTCGATCGCATCGACTCGGGCTGGTGCCCGCCCGTGGATGACTCCGCCGCAGCGAAGCTGCTCGTGACCAGTCGCTGCCTGCGGCTACGGCGCGACCGCCCCGAGGCCTTCGGGCCCTTCCACCGGGTCTCGGTCCAGGGCGAGGCGGCCGGGCACGCGGTCGCGTTCCGCCGGGGGGACGTTTTCGCGCTCGCCACGCGTCTACCTGTGGGATTGGCTCGCCGCGGAGGCTGGGGCCTGACCGTCGCGGCGCTACCGACGGGGCGTTACCGTGACGAGCTCACCGGACGACGCCTCACCGTGACCGCCAGTCGACCGCCTCTCGTTTCGGAGCTGCTCGGAATGTATCCGGTCGCTGTCTGGATTCGTGAGGATGCCCGGGTCAACATCGCCGGGAGGCACGCCGCGGTGTGGGCCCCCGAAGCTGCCCGCGTGGATGTCGAGATCGACGCCGTGACGCATCCAATGACCGCGGTGGGGGACGGATGGTGGACGGGCCCGACTCTGTCCGCCGGGCAACGCTACGGGTTCCGCCTGGATGGGGCCGACGCCCTCTACGACCCGCGCGCTCGTTCCCTCCCGGACGGGGTGCACGGGCTTGCCCAGGTGGATGACCCGGAGCAGTTCCCCTGGTCGGATAGCGACTGGGCGGGGCTGTCCTTCGACCAGGCCGTCATCTATGAGATGCATGTAGGCACGTTCAGCCACGGCCCGGGGCCGAGCGGAGCTGGCACCCTGGATTCGGCGATCACGCATCTGGACGAGCTGGCAGAGCTCGGTATCACCGCCGTCGAGCTGCTTCCGGTCAACGGCGTCAACGGCGCGTGGAACTGGGGGTATGACGGGGTCGCCTGGTTCGCCGTGACGCAGAGCTACGGCGGGCCGCAGGCGTACCGTCGATTCGTGGATGCGGCTCACGCCCGCGGCATCGCAGTGATCCAGGATGTCGTGTATAACCACCTCGGGCCGTCCGGGAATGTGATGCCGTCATTCGGGCCATATCTGCGCAGCGGCCTGGCGAATACGTGTGGCAATAGCGTGAATCTGGACGACCCGAATGTGCGCATCCACTGTCTTGACAACATCCGTATTTGTCTGCAGGCTTTTC
>DGEZ01000117.1 GCA_002391425.1 Micrococcales bacterium UBA3913
CCCTCACCTTGGCAAGGTGATGCTCTACCAACTGAGCCACATCCGCGAACGTGCTCCAACTGGAGCACTCGAATACATTACTTGATAACGTCCGCATCTCGCAAACCGAGCCAGCGCGTGTCGCTCGTTCTCCAGCCGAAGCGGGAAGCGTCGGCTGTGTATGCGGGCAACCCGCGAAAGAGGAAGCGGGATGCCCTGGCCTGTGGCCAGCGCATCCCGCTCTCTGTGTTGCAGACGATAGGCGTCCCCTTACGCCATCTCGTAGCCTTCTTCGCCGTGCACGGCGAGGTCGATGCCCGCGAGTTCGTCTTCGTTCTTCACCCGGAACCCAATCGTCTTGTCAATCGCGAAGCCGATGATGGCGGCTACCACGAAGGAGTAGATGAGGACACCAAATGCGGCGATCGCCTGAACAGCAAGCTGCTTGAAGTCGCCCCCCACGAACAGGCCGGTATCCGTCGCGAAGAAGCCCAGGTACAGCGTGCCGACGAGGCCACCAACCATGTGGACACCGACGACGTCCAGGGAGTCGTCATAGCCGAGACGGAACTTGATGTCGACCGCAAATGCGCAGATGACACCGGTGAGCAGACCCAGGACGATTGCCCACCCGGGGGTGAGATTCGCACAGGACGGGGTGATCGCAACCAGACCGGCGACCGTACCGGAAGCCGCGCCAACTGCCGTTGCCTTACCGTCCTTGAACTTCTCAGTGACGATCCAGCCGATGATCGCGGCGGCCGTGCACCCCATGGTGTTCAGGGCGATCAGGCCAACGCCACTCATGTCACCGGCAGCCTGAGCACCCGCGTTGAAGCCGAACCAGCCGAACCACAGGATGGATGCGCCGAGCACGACCAGGGGGACGTTGTGAGGCTTCTGGAAGCCCTTCTGGAATCCGACGCGACGGCCGAGGACGATGGCCAGCGCCAGAGCCGCAGCACCAGCGTTGATATGCACGGCAGTACCGCCTGCGTAGTCAATGACCGCGATGCCGGCGTCAGCGCCGAACAGAGTCTCGCCGAGGCTGTACACCCAGCCTCCGCCCCAGACCCATGCAGCAACCGGGAAGTAAACGATGGTCGCCCAGATCCCCGTGAACAGCATCCACGAACCGAACTTTGCGCGGTCGGCGATAGCGCCCGAGATGAGGGCTACCGTGATGATCGCGAAGGTTGACCCGTACAGCGAGGCGATCAGGGTGTCATTGTCCGTGGACGCCGCGGAAAGCGCGAAGTCCGAGAACGGGTTGCCGGAGAAGTCCCAGACGCCCTCTACGGCGGTCATATTCGACCCGTACAGGACCCAGAGGACACCGACGATGCCCATCGCGCCGAAGCTCAGCATCAGCATGCTGACAACGCTCTTGGCTTTGACAAGGCCTCCGTAGAAGAAGGCGACACCCGGTGTCATGAACAACACGAGTGCGGAGGCTGTTACCATCCATGCGAGGCTACCGCTATCCATAAAAAGTGCTTCCTTACGTGATTGGATGTGTTCCTGGTGCTGCCCAGGGGTGGGCTGCGAACGTCTATAAGTTTCTCGGGAGTCGGTTTCGACGAAGTCGAAGTTAGGTTTCGTGTCGGTTACAGCGGATCGGCCTACGTTACGACCTTGTTTCCCGCTTCTGAGAGTGGGCTGGAGAATCGGAGAGAGTTTCGTCGATATGCCGCGCCCATCCTCGCCGCGGGCGGTAGGAATTGCTTGCCCCGGCCCCTCGCAACGGCTCAGCTGCGATCAGAAAGACCAGAGAGCTCCCCCAACCGCGAAAGCGCACGCGCATACTTTTTCGCGAACCCGCTGGTGCGCAGTTCTGACGTGAACACGTCGGAAAGAGCTGCTCCCGTGGCGACAAGACGAATGTCCTGGTCGTAGAGACGGTCGACGAAAGCCACCAGTCGCAGCGCATCCTGGTGATCATCCAGCGGATGCAGACCATGCCAGGCCACTGCGTCGATCCCCTGCACCACGCGGGGATACCGTGCGGGGTGAAGCTCTCCGAGGTGAGAGATGAGCGCATCAAAGTTGTCGACGGCCACGGTCAGCCCCGCAGCGTCCCACGCGCTGATCCGCGCATCCGCATCGCGTGGCGAGGTCGCATCATGGAAGCGTGTCGTGTGCCGCATACGAAAATCCTCCCCGTCGATCGTCACGATCTCGAAGTGCGCGGACAACGACTGGATTTCCCGCGCAAAGTCCCGTGCTGCGAAACGGCCGGCCCCCAGAGCCCTGGGCGGGGTATTTGAACTCGCCAGGATGCGCGAGCCCCCTTCGACCACCTCCGAGAGCAGACGGGCGATCATCATCGTGTCGCCGGGATCATCCAGTTCGAACTCGTCGATGCAGATGAGCCCGGCACGCCGAAGCTGATCCCGCGCACCAGCAAATCCGAGTGCCCCCACGAGTGCGGTGTACTCCATGAAGGTGCCAAATGTCTTCACCCCGTCAAACGCGTGCCAGGCCGCTGCCAGTAAATGCGTCTTCCCGACCCCATAGCCAGCATCGAGATAGAGTCCGGCCGGGGTGCGAGATGCGGCGGAGGCGTGCCACCGACGAGTCCAGCCACCCCGTCTCGGCGCCTGGCTGAACTTCTCGACGCGCGCACAGGCGACGGCCTGACTGCGGTGCCGCGGATCCGGACGATAGCTCGCGAAGGACGCCTGCGAAAACTGGGCCGGAACGACGAGTCCCGCCAGGGCATCCGCTGGGGAAAACTCCGGCCACCTGTCACACACGCTGACAATCATTCGTCCTCCGCACCAGTCTCCATCAGGCAGGATTGACCTTATGGCATTGCAACAGCTCTACCCCATTCCAACACCCGGAATCGATCTGCAGGAGGACCCGAAGCGCCTGAGCTCCCTGTACAGCTGGGCCGGCGATGCCGAAGCAGTCGCCGTGAATCTCATCACGAGCGTCAACGGTTCGCTCACCGGTGCGGACAACACGTCAGATACGCTGAGCAATCCGCGTGATCGCCGACTCCTCGCCGAGATCCGACGGGACGCAGACCTCGTGCTCGTAGGCGCTGCCACCGCTCGCGCGGAAGCGTACACGGTGCCGCGGCACGCCACACTGGGCATCGTCACGGCCAGTGGCGAACTCCCTGGAGTGGACGTCACCGCTGGGGAACGCGTCGTGATTTTCACAACGCACACGGGAACCCTGCCACAGCTGGATGCGCGCGCTCGCATCGTGCCTTTGCACGGAGACCTTCTCGATGCGGGCCAGGTGATCGATGCGTGCCGGCGAGCCGGATTCGCCCGCATCCTGTGTGAAGGCGGTGGGCGACTTGCCCGCGCCATGATTGCGACGAGCCGAGTAGACCACGTCTTCTGGAGCATCTCCGCGCAATTGGTGGACTCCGGAATTCCGTGGGTAGTCCCGGGAGGCACCGCGGCGGCTCACGCGCTGCGCCTGCGCCACCTCATCCATGACACCGACAGCGACGCGCTGTATACGCGATGGCAGTCCACCGCAGACCCCGGGGACAGTGCACCCCGACGGTGATCACGCATCACGAGGGCAGAGTCCTCCCCTAACCCAAGGAGGACGACTCCGTGTATCCTTCACCGCCCCAGAGCATGCGGTAGAGATCCGCGGACGGCGCGTCAAGGGCTGCCTCGTACTCGTCTTCCGTTAACTCCAGCAGCGTTCCGGACAGGTCATAGTCTCCGAGGAAGGAGACGCCAAGGCCCGCTCGCCCCGTTGAGGATCCCAAGCCCAAGAGGTCCAAGGTGGATGCCAGCACACTGAGCTGATCTGCAGAGTCCCGGGAAAAACTAATCGCAGAGGGCGTATGCACCCGATAGAAAATCGTGCGGTCCTGCGCGCTCGAGAGCTCTTCGTAATACTGGGTTCCTTGACCAGCCTGCTTGAGGTGGTCCCCCATGACCACTACCACCGTGTCGTCCAGGTAGCCGCCCTCGTTGAGGAAGGACAGCAGTTCGGCGACGGCCGCCGAAGAACATCGCAGGGCACGCTTCATGGCCAGCTCGTCGTCCGTGCCGCACGAGGAATACACATTTCCTGGTTCGTGGGTGTCCAGTGTGATCATCGTGAAGTTGAATGGTTCATCCGCTGCTGCGAGCTCTGCAATTTCCGTCTGCGCCTTCGCCACAAGCGCCTGGTCAGACAGTCCCCACCCCGAGATGTCCTGATCTTGCGCGCCCTCGGCCGTCCACCGAGCCAGACCGGAGACGTCCGTGTATCCGTGCTCCTCGAGGAATTTCTGTTTGCCCGCGAAGGAGGTGTCTGCTCCTCCGTAGAAAACATTCGTGTACCCGGCATCCGAGAGAACATCCCCCAGGCAGACAGCGCCCGGGAGATACCGGGAAACGGACTCACCGAAAGCATTGGCGGATACTCCCGCAGCCGCACGGTCGGCAGCATCGTCCAGGATCAGGGACTGATTCTTCAGAGGGATACCACATTGGGTACTCACGATTCCCGCCATCGTCCAGCCACCACCCGGGTACATCCCCAGGTCGTACGACGACCATCCGTCACCGGTAGTCGCCTCATCCACTGCCGAAATCAGGTTCTCCCCGAAAATGTCTTCATCCGTGAAGGTGTTTTCGACGGATTCCATGTAGATCGTGATCAGGTTAAGCCGCTCCTCGGACTCCCCCTCAGCCTCAGGTGTCACGTAGTAGGACGCGAATGACTGTCCCGACACAGCAGCCACAACGTATTGGGGTAAACCGATAGATTCCAGGAAGACGAAGGCCGACGTGAGCACCGCCAAAGTGGGGATCAACACGGCAACGAGCCGTCTACGCCACGCGACGGCGAAGAGCTGACGCCTCCGGAGCCTGCGCCAGCCCCACAGCACACCCCAGGAGATTGCGAGACTGGCCAGCGCGGGAAACACCACACACCACAGCACTGCCTCCACGGCGATCCCGGAGTCGCCGACGCCCTCTCCCCCTCCATACCCAGGCAGGTTTGCGATGACCTGATCGAACGAGACATCGCCGAAGCGATACCGCACCCACCATCCACCCACCGTGAGCAATAACGATATCCACACCACAGCCCACACCGCAGCGGCACCGAGCAAGCCGCGCGATGGCCTCCTACGCTCTCCGATGTGTCTTCCCATGACTAGGAGTGTAGTCAGCGCGCGACCGACGCGACGTGCCGGATCACAGACGCGGAGCGTGCGGCAGCAGCGTCCCCTGACCCAAGAGACGAACCAGACTCTCGGCGATCACTCGGGCTGCGCGTATCCTCGTTCCGCGAGCCAGGACGAAACCGCAGCCTCCCAGCGAGGACGATCATAGTTCCACAGTCTGCAATGCACAGCGGTATCGAAGGGGACGAAGGTGACGAGGTCGGGACGCGCAGCAGCGAACTCACGGGACGGCCCCGGGGGGACCAGCCCATCGTCATCGCTGTGAAACAGCAACGTCGGGACGGCCAAGTCTGCAGCACGTTCCGTCCAACGTAAGTGTGCGAAGTCCACGGGTTCATGCTGACCCGTCAGCGGTCGACCAGCCTTGGATCCGATCATTCCAATCGTGAGCTTTGTCACGGGGGACGGCGCGCCGATAGCATCCCCCTGGTAGTGCAGCACGTCAATCCAGTCCACCGCGGGCGAATCCAGAATCAGCCCCTCGATAATGTCCCGCTGAGCCGATCGCGCCGCAGCCTGCAACACGATGGACCCACCCATGGACCATCCCACCAAGATCACTCTCTGGGCGCCATTCTTGCGTGCAAAACTGATGGCCGCGTCCACGTCGCGCCATTCACGGTCGCCCAGGGCATAGCGACCATCGTCCGAACGGTGTGCCTCGCCATCATTGCGATAGGACACCGCCATCTGAGTAAATCCCCACGGGACTAAAGAGACAACACCGCGCAGAGTCTCTGCCCGCTTGCTGCCGTGCCCGTGCACGTGCAGGACCCACGTGGAGGCATGTGCCCCTCCCGGAAACAGCCAGGCAGGGTTCAGACCGTGCTCTGCTGTGACCGCTACCGGCTGAAAATCTAACCCCGCATCAGCAGGGCTGAGCCACAGCCACCCATTCATTCGCCCCCGGCGTGCACGTTCCAGATCCCCGAACCCTCTGCGGACGATTTCTCGTGTCACGGACCGGTCATCCTCGGAGAGAATCTTCCCCACCACAGCATGCCCTGCCCCCTGGGCGAACCACAGGCTGTACTCCCCCGGTGTGCCCGCCAACACGCTGTGTGGACTCCGCGAGAGTGTGACCGTCGCCGGACGCGCATTCAGGTCAACACCCAGGATGGTGATGTCCTCATCACTCTTCGCAGATGGCACCACGACTCGTCGCGCGATCGCTGCAGCCGACCCCACCACCACGGCGGCGGTTCCGATGACGGCAGTGGCAGCGGTCAACGCCGATCCGAGCAGAACTTTCCGTCCCCAGGACGCGCGCTGTGACGTCCGCCTGGGCTTCTTCCCACGTTCAGTTGCCATAAGCGGTATCCTTCCCGACAACGACGGCGTGCCACAACGCCGACCAGCGTAATTCCATCCTAATCTTCAGTTATGTCCCTAAAGCGTGGAGCCGACGAGCTTCCCTCACCGTGGGCCGATGCCCTCGATGAGCTTGATGGTGCGCACATCTCCCCGTCGATCACCTGTGAACGCATATCCGCCCCGTCCAGACTTGCGACCTTCTCGGCCGCGTTCTCCGCAGATGTCGTCGACCACCACTCCGATGTCATCGGAACCGGGCGCATCGTGTTCCTCTACGAGCCCGAAGGCAACGAGAGCTGGGGGGGATCCTTACGCGTCATCTGTTTCGCCAAGGCTCCGCTGGAGGCAGATCTCGGCCTTGACCCGTTCCTCTCCGACGTGGCATGGTCCTGGCTTCTGGATGCGCTGGGAGATGCGGATGCCGTATTCGATCGCCCCGCGGGCACCGCGACGAAGACGATCAACACGGGATATGGGGAGATCGCCAGCACCGCAGAGGGCACCGAGATGGAGGTTCGCGCATCCTGGTCGCCCCGAGATTTCCACCTGAGGCCCCATCTGGAGGGCTGGTTATCCTTTGTGCTGCAGCTCTCGGGCATCCCGCCCTTGCCGGAGGGCGTCGCCCCACTGGACCTGCAACGTCGATTTACCCGTACACCTGGTCATGACTGAACCTGATAACGCGCCTGCTCCCGATGGAGCCGCTGCGCTCACCACACCGCCCGTTCCCGTTCTGGATACACCCCGGGGAGGAATGCCACCGATTGTCGACACCCCGCATGCGCTGGATGAGACGTTGACGCGATTGCGCGAGGGAAGCGGGCCCATCGGGATCGACACGGAGCGCGCCAGTGGGTTCCGCTACTCCCAGCGTGCGTATCTGGTTCAGCTCTACCGTGAGGATGCCGGCACGTTCATCGTCGACCCGGTGGCTTTCGACGGTCTCTCCCCCATCGCAGAGGCCACCCGGGGTATCGAACACATCTTCCACGCGGCCAGCCAGGATCTCCCCTGCCTGAAGGACGCGGGGTACCTTCCGGATACCATCTTCGACACGGAACTCGCGGGCAGGCTGCTCGGCTACGAGAAGGTGGGCCTCGGCTCCATGGTCGAGAAGCTGCTCGGCGTGCATCTCAGGAAGGCCTACTCCGCAGTCGACTGGTCAACTCGCCCCCTGCCCCGGGAGTGGATTACCTACGCTGCCCTGGATGTGCAACTGCTTCCGGAGCTACGCCGGATCCTGCGTGAGCAACTCATTGAGGCGGGGAAACAGCGCATCGCCCGCGAAGAATTCGACGCAGTTCTCGCCAGCGAGCCGAAGGCGCCCCGTTCTGAGCCGTGGCGCCGGCTCAGCGGCATCCACGCCCTGCGCAAACCCCGCCAACTCGCCATCGCGCGCGCCTTGTGGCAGGCGCGCGATGACTACGCACGGGTCACCGACATCGCCCCCGGGCGGGTGATCCCCGATGCAGCCATCGTGGCCGCGGCACGCGAGGAACCGCATAGCATCGAGGAATTGCGGGCATTGCGCGCGTTTACAGGCAGGGCCAGCAGAGCTGAGATGTCTCGGTGGTGGCACGCCATCTCCGAGGCACAGAACGCTCCCGTGCCGTCGCTCGCCGCACCACACCAGGACGGCTCGTTTCCCCCCGTGAAGGCGTGGGAGCATAAGAATCCGGACGCCTTCTGCCGCCTCCACGCAGCGCGCGAGGACATCGCACAGGTGTCGGAACGCACCCATATTCCCGCGGAAAACCTGCTATCTCCCCGCCTGCTGCGCGAACTCGCCTGGCAGGGAGTTGCTGCGGAGGGCCTCCGTGCCGCATTGAGCGATGGTGGGGCACGTCCCTGGCAGATCGAGCTGATAGCACCAGTTGTGGCTGGGGCATTCGAGCGGGCAGGAGCCTCAGTCCCGGCGGAATAAGCGCTGGAACGACTCGGCATCCGCATCCGGCTGCTCAGCTTGCGGGCGAGCCCGCGGGATAGCCGAACCCAGCACCATAGCCGTGACGTCGCGGGCAATATCCGCAGCAGTCAGCCCCACGTCGTGGAGAATCTGCTCGCGGGTGGCATGCTCCAGGAACTCATCCGGGAGGCCGATCTCCGTCAAGGCCGTATCGAAACCAGCAGCGCGCAGGTCCTGGCGGATGCGCGTCCCGACGCCACCGACACGAATGCCGTCCTCTATGGACACGACCAGTCGATACTCCCCGCCGAGTTCCACCACCGAGCGGGGCACGGGAACCACCCAGCGCGGGTCCACGACTGTCGCGCCAATTCCTTGTTGCGCCAGAAGCTGGGCCACGTCCAGGGCCACACCGCACATGGCGCCGACAGCGACGATGAGGACGTCGTGGTGAGGGGCCTCGCGCAGCACATCCACCCCATCAGCCAACGTCCGCACCGCGGGGATGTCGGCGCCGACCGCACCCTTCGGGTACCGGATCATCGTCGGGGCGTCGTCGACTGCGATCGCTTCGCGCAATTCCTGGCTGAGGGTGCGCGCATCCCGCGGCGCCGCCAGGCGAATGTGCGGGACAAGCTGGAACAGCGCCATGTCCCATACCCCGTGGTGGCTGGGCCCATCCGGGCCTGTCACGCCCGCCCTGTCGAGCACGAATGTGACACCGGCATGGTGCAGGGCAACATCCAGGAGCACCTGATCAAACGCTCGGTTCATGAACGTTGCGTAAATGGCGACAACCGGATGAAGCCCCCCGAAGGCCAGGCCGGCAGCGCTGGCCACTGCATGCTGCTCGGCGATTCCGACGTCGATGACACGGTCGGGATACTGCTCCGCAAAGGGCGCCAACCCGACCGGGATCTTCATGGCGGCAGTAATTCCCACCACGCGCGGATTCTCCCGCGCAACGGCCAGCAGCTCCTGGGAAAACACCTTCGTCCAGCTCACTGCCGTGGAGGGATTCACCGGGCGCCCCGTAACCGGGTCGAACTTGCCGATCGCATGGAACTGGTCGGCCGCATCGTGTGCAGCTGGCGCGTATCCGCGGCCCTTCTCCGTGATGATGTGTACGACCACGGGATGACCGTAGTCCCGCGCTGCGCGGAAGGCCGCCTCCAAGGATTCGATATCGTGCCCGTTGATGGGGCCGATGTATTTGATATCGAGGTTCGAATACAGGTCAGTCGGCTGATTCTGCAACGCACGCAACGCGGCGCGCGCTGCTGCGAACACCGTCTTACCCGGCACGCCGAGCCTGTGGAAGAAACGCCGCGACCGGCGGAACGCTGACCGATACAGCCGCGACGTCCGCAACTCGTTCAGGTGCCGGGCCATCCCGCCGATGGTCGGCGCGTAGGAGCGACCATTGTCATTCACGACGATGACGAGTTTGCGGTTGTTATCGTCAGAGATATTGTTGAGGGCCTCCCAGGTCATCCCGCCGGTGAGAGCACCATCACCAACGACCGCGACCACATGCCGATCCGTCTCACCGCGGAGTTCGAACGCGCGCGCAATCCCGTCCGCCCACGACAGGGAGGTGGATGCGTGCGAGTTCTCCACCACGTCGTGCACGGACTCGGACCGCTGCGGGTATCCCGCAAGTCCGCCCCGCTCCCGCAGATGCGAGAAATCGTGACGGCCTGTCAGCAGCTTGTGCACATACGACTGATGTCCCGTATCAAACACGATCGCGTCATCCGGAGAGTGAAAGACCCGGTGCAGGGCGATCGTCGCCTCGACCATCCCCAGATTCGGGCCGAGATGGCCGCCGGTCCGTGCCACGCTGCCAACGAGAAACTCGCGGATCTCAGCGGCGAGCTCCTCAAGCTGCTGGGGGGTCAGCGCATCCAGATCTCTCGGCGAGTGGATGCCTTCGAGCAGTCCCACGAGTGTTACCGTCCCACCAGCGAACGCAACACGTACTGGAGGATTCCGCCGTTGCGGTAGTAGTCGGCCTCACCTGGGGTGTCGATGCGCACCACCGCGTCGAATTCAACGACCGTCTTCCCCTGAGGCGAATGTGCCGAGGGCGTGGCAACCACATGCACCGTATCCGGGGTGTCGCCCGTGTTGAGCTGCTCAATGCCCGTGATGGTGAACACCTCGGTGCCGTCCAGCCCCAGCGACTCGGCGGACGTCCCGGCAGGGAACTGCAATGGGATGACGCCCATTCCGATGAGGTTGGATCGGTGAATTCGCTCAAAGCTCTCTGCAATGACTGCGCGAACGCCCAGCAGCGCTGTTCCCTTGGCGGCCCAGTCCCGGCTCGAACCGGAACCGTACTCTTTCCCGCCTAACACGACGAGTGGGATGCCCTGCTCGCGGTAGTGCACGGACGCATCAAAGATGAAACTCTGCGGACCATCCGCACTGGTGAAGTCGCGGGTGTATCCGCCCTCGACCCCATCGAGGAGCTTGTTCTTCAACCGGATGTTCGCGAACGTTCCTCGAATCATCACCTCGTGGTTTCCTCGCCGCGAACCGTAGGAATTGAAGTCCTTGCGCGCCACACCGTGATCGGCCAGGTAGTAGCCGGCTGGGGAATCCGCTTTGATAGAGCCCGCAGGGGAAATGTGATCCGTGGTCACGGAATCGCCCAGGAGCACGAGAACCCGGGCATCTGCGATATCTCGAACGGGTTCTGGCTCGAGAGACATTCCGTCGAAATACGGCGGCTTCCGGACATACGTCGACTCAGCATCCCAGGAGAAGGTGTCGCCTTCGGGCGTGGGCAGTGACCGCCACAGGTCGTCACCGTCGAATACCCCCTGATACTTCGACACGAACATCGATTCGTCAATCGAGGAGTCGATCACGGACTGCACCTCGCGAGCCGACGGCCAGATATCGCGCAGATAGACGGGGGACCCATCCGCACCCGTGCCCAACGGCTGGGTGTCAAAATCGAAGTCCATCGACCCTGCCAGTGCATAGGCGATCACCAGAGGAGGGCTGGCCAGGTAGTTCATCTTGACGTCCGGATTTATACGTCCCTCAAAATTTCGGTTACCCGAGAGCACCGCCGTGACGGCCAGATCATTCTCCTGCACCGCTTGGGAGATTTCCGCTGGCAGCGGCCCGGAGTTCCCAATGCAGGTCGTGCATCCGTAGCCGACCAGGTCAAATCCCAGGTCTTCCAGGTAGTGCGTGAGCCCGGCCTTGTCGTAATAATCGGTGACCACCTTCGACCCCGGCGCCAGCGAGGTCTTCACCCACGGCTTAGACGACAGCCCTTTCTGCGTTGCGTTGCGCGCGAGCAACCCGGCGGCCACCATGACCGACGGGTTCGAGGTGTTCGTGCACGATGTGATCGATGCGATAGCGACGGCACCATTGCGCAGGGCGAACGGCTGGCCATCCCCCGTGCTGACCGTTACTTCTGCCCGCTCCGCCCCAGCCTTCACATAGGCGCTCAGGTCGCGTTCGAACTGGTTCTTCGCACGAGTGAGTTCGATGCGGTCCTGAGGGCGCTTGGGACCCGCGATCGACGGCACCACGGTACTGAGGTCGAGCTCGAGATACTCGCTGTACACCGGCTCGTGAGCGGGATCATGCCACATCCCCTGGGCTTGTGCGTAGGCGCGAACCAAGTCGATCTGGCTTTGCGGACGGCCCGTGAGGGCCATGTAGTCCAAAGTCACGTCGTCAATGGGGAAAATAGCCGCCGTCGAACCGAACTCAGGACTCATATTCCCGATCGTCGCCCGGTTCGCCAGCGGAACCGACCCCACACCTTCACCGTAGAATTCGACGAACTTACCGACCACACCGTGCCGCCGCAGCATTTGGGTGATCGTGAGCACGACGTCCGTCGCTGTCACCCCGGAGGGGATCTCCCCCGAGAGCTTGAACCCGACCACCTTCGGAATCAGCATCGATACCGGCTGCCCCAGCATGGCGGCCTCGGCCTCGATGCCCCCGACACCCCAGCCCAGGACTCCCAAGCCGTTCACCATCGTCGTATGCGAATCCGTTCCCACGCAGGAGTCGGGGTACGCCAGCTCGCCATCGGCATCAGGCCGGGTCATGACCACCCGGGCCAGATACTCGAGATTTACCTGGTGCACGATACCCGTCCCCGGCGGAACGACCTTGAAGTTCTCAAACGCAGACTGACCCCAGCGCAGGAATTGATAGCGCTCGCCGTTGCGCTGATACTCGATCTCGACGTTCCGCTGGAACGCATCCGGACGCCCGAATACGTCAATCTGCACGGAGTGGTCGATGACGAGCTCTGCCGGAGCAAGCGGATTGATCCGCGCCGGGTCTCCCCCGAGGCTCTGCATGGCCTCACGCATCGTGGCCAGGTCAACGACACACGGGACTCCCGTGAAGTCCTGCATGATCACCCGGGAGGGGGTGAACTGAATCTCTGTGTCCGGATTAGCGGCAGGGTCCCACGCCGCCAGCGCCTCGATGTGAGCGCGCGTGATGTTCACGCCATCCTCGGTGCGGAGCAGATTCTCCAAAAGCACCTTCAACGCGTACGGCAAATGGCTCGCACCGGGCACGGCCGCAAGCGAAAAGTACTGGTAGTGAGCGTCGCCCACGTGCAGAGTGCTCAGCGAACCGAAACTATTGCGCTCCATGGCGTCCCTTCCATCGATCAGTGCCGAACATACAGGTCATCACGGCCGCTGCGCGCCGCCGCGTGTACGTTCTCCACAGTTTATCGCGCAGCTGTCGGAGACGATCACCTCAGCCCTGCGCGTCGTCGGTTGCCGGTTGCGCGTCGTCAGGTGCCGACTGGGCTGCCTCAATCGCGTAAGCGGGGCGAAGCAGGAGGTAGCACCCGAGCAGTGACATCCCCGTCAGGGGAAGCCCAATGGCAATCTTGACCACGCCGAGGACCGCAACCTCCGCACCGGACCACAACAGCGGTGCCATCACCGCCACTCGGATCCAGGAGGGGGCGGCGAAAACAAGGCTTGCCCATGCATTCGCCCGAAGAAGCAGTCGACGGGAGCGCCACCCCGACAGGTCCCCCTGAATCGCCCCGAGGAACAGCCCGGTGATGGGCCACCGCACAGCAACAGTGAGGGGGATCACCACTCCATAGACCGCATTGATGATGATCCCGGGCACAAACGCATTCGACGCGTCATTACTCAGCAGCGCGAAAACCAAGCCGATGCCCGCCCCGCAGGCACCAACCACCACCGATTGCAGGGATCCGCTGCGCATGGCCACGCGCACCACGGCAAGCACACCGATCACCACCGCGCAGCTGACGACGGAAAGCCCAACGTGCTGCCAGATGGTCTGCACGATGATGAAGACCAGACCCGGCGCGGTGGCCTCCACTAGACCCCACGTGCCGCCGAGAGCCCGCCAGATCGCGGCGTGAGTCAGAGCCCCCGATTGCACGCTGTCCGCAAACGCCCCATACCGGGATTGCCGCGCATCCCGCCCGGGCACCGCCTGCGGTGTTGGCGCAGAGCCCTCTGTGCCGGTCACTGGTGCGCGGTCCCGTTCCCCAGGTTCCGGGAGGTCACCGGTGG